>JBBSAT010000386.1:0-6632 GCA_038252025.1 Polyangiales bacterium
AGCGCCCGCGGCGGCGGACGCTCGCCCCCATTGCTCGCGGCGGAACCAGCGGGCATCTTGGCTGTCGACTCGTCATGGCGGACCTCGAGGACCACGCGATCCAGCGCGACAAGCGCTTCCTCTTCCGGCTCTTCGCGAGCCTGGTGATCGGCGGCGCCGCCGCGCTCTGGGGCGCGAGCCATCTGACCTCGGGTCAGACCGGCAGCTGCGCCGCGTCACTCTTCGGCGCCAGCGCGCCGGCTCCCGCGAGCCCCTGAAGCGAAGAAGCGCGCGACCTCCTCGCGATCGCTCGTCCGTCTCGCGGGCGGGAGGCTCGAGAGGAACCGCTTGCCGTAGCCCTTCGTCGTGATGCGGCCGTCGAGGATCGCGACGACACCGCGATCACGCCGCGAGCGGATGAGCCGACCGAAGCCCTGCTTCAGCGCGAGCGCGGCGGCCGGCACGAGGTACTCCATGAACGCCTCGCGGCCCTCAGCGGTGAGCCGCTTCACGCGCGCTTCGACGAGCGGATCGCTCGGCACCTCGAACGGCAGTCGATCGATGATGACCAGGCGCAGCGCATCGCCCGGGACATCGACCCCCTCCCAGAAGCTCGCGGTCGCGAAGAGCACGCCGTTCCCGTGGCTCCTGAACCAGTCGAGCAGTGCGCCCTTGGGCGAGTCGCCCTGTACGCGCGACGAGAGCCCGGCCCGGCTCAGCCGCGGCGCGAGCGCGCGGTAGAGCTCCGTCATCGCCTTTCGCGACGTGCAGAGCACGAACGCGCCGCCGCCGGCCGCGGTGACGAGCACGAGCACTTCCTCGATGGCCGCCGGCATGAACGCATCGCTCCGCCGCTCCGGAAGCTCCGGAAGATACAGCAGCGCCTGCGTCTCGAACTCGAACGGGGACGCGACGATCGCCTCGTCCACCTCGAAGTCGACGCCGAGGCGATCCTTCACGAACGAGAAATTCCCGCCCGTGGTCATCGTCGCGCTCGTGAGCACCACGGCGCGCTTCTGCGCGAGCACCTCGTTCCGGAAGATCGCCGAGACGTCCACCGGGCTCGCGCCGATCGAGATGCTCCGCCCCTGCCGGCTCACCCAGCCGACCAGCGTCGCCTTCTCGAGGCCCTCGAGCGCGCTGATGCTGTCTCGCATTCGATCCGCGCGGCGCGTGATCTGCGCGATGGGCTCACCCTCGATCACGTTCGCGCGACACCGCTCCGCGAGCGCCTCGAGCGCGGCGTCGAGGGCGTAGAGCGCTCCCCGCGCCGCGGGCGAGCCGAGGTCGGGCCCGAGCGGCGTGCGCGACTCATTCGGGCCCGACGACGCTGGGTGCGGCAGCAGATCGAAGAAGTCGGCGCCGCGCACGAGCAGCGTCTGCACCATCAGCTCGGCGTTCTCGTCGAGCAGCCCCGCGCCCGAGAGCGCGTGATCGGCGTCACGCGCGAGCGCCTCGATCCGCCCGGTGGAGAGCGAGACGCCGAAGAACTGCGCGCACACGTCCTCGAGAAGGTGTGCCTCGTCGAAGATCACCGCGTCGTAGTCGGGGAGCACGCCGATCCCGAGGCGAGCGCCGCTCGCGCGTCCCTCGGCCCGCAGCGCGAGATCGGCGAAGAAGAGATGATGGTTCACGACGACGATCGCGGCGTCCTCCGCCGCGCGCCGCGCGCGCGTGACGAAGCACTGCTCGTGATAGACGCAGCGCGGACCGATGCGCGTGTCCGATCCGCTCGAGACGGCCGACCAGACGCGGTCGTCCTCGGCGAGCCCCGAGAGCTCGGCGCGATCGCCGGTGTACGTCTCGCGCACGAACGTCTCGATGACCGGCAGCGCCCGTGCGATCACGCGATCGCTCACCGACTCCGCGCTCTTGCGAAGCTCCTCGAAGCGGCGCCGGCAGAGGTAGCTCGGAAGGCCCTTGAGCACGGCGACGTCGACCCCACCGGGCAGGGCATCGCCCATCACCGCGCGAAGCCGCGGGACGTCGCTCGACGCGATCTGGTCCTGGAGCGTCTTGGTCCCCGTCGAGACGACGACCTTCTTCCCCGAGAGCAGCGCGGGGACGAGGTACGCGAAGGTCTTGCCCGTCCCCGTTCCGGCCTCGATGAGCGCGACGCCGTCGTGCGCGAGCGAGGACTCGACGAGCGCCGCCATCTGCAGCTGTCCCTCGCGGTGCTCGTGTCCCGGCAGTGCGCTCGCGAGGAGCCCACCTCGGCCGAGGACGTCGATCGCGCGAAAGCCCGGCTTCTTCATCGGCGCCTCACTGACGCTTCAGCCAGAGCCTCCCGAGCTCCGCGAGGCTGTTCGCCATGCTGGGAAAGCGCAGCTTGCTCCCGGAGACGTCCTTCCACGCGCGGACGGGGACCTCGAGAAACGCCTCTTCCCCAAGATGCGGCTCGTCCCCGAAGCGCCCGAGGAGCCGCCCGAGCAGCTCCACGTCGAACACCCACCGCGAGCCGAACGGCGTCGCGATCGCGTGCGTCAGCGCCGGGCTCGCGCGGAACCACTTCGCGCCGCACTGCGTGTCGTAGACGTTCGCATCGAGCGTGCGCGAGGCGAGCGTCGCGAACACGCGACCGAGGATGTGTCGCGTCGGCGAGCGCTGGATGTTCGTCCCGAGCCGAAGAACGCGCGACGCGAGGACGACCTCGTAGGGCCCCGTCTCGAGCAACGTCAGGAGGCGCAAGATCTCCGAGGCGGGCGTCGCGAAGTCCGCGTCCGCGTAGCCCACGACCGTCGCGCCGCGCGCGAGGCTCGTCTGCATCCCGTAGCGGACGGCCTCCGCCTTCCCGCGGTTCTGGGGCACTCGGTACGCCGTGACGCGCGATGCGCCGAGCTCGTCCCGCGCCTGCTCGAAGAGCCGGAACGTTCCGTCGGTCGAGCCATCGTCGACGAGGAACACGTGGAGCTCCGGGTCGCCGTTCGCGAGCGCGCGCACTTCCTCGAGCGGGAGGCGCAGCGCCTCGTTGTAGCAAGGCACGACGAGCGACTTCTTGAGCTCTCCGGTCATGCGCCCTCTCGCTTGCGCGCGATCGCCCAGTAAGAGAGGCCCGGCAGCGCCAACCTGGCCTTCGACGCCCGCCTCGAGACCCGCGCGTCGATCGCCAGCGCCCCCATCACGACGTTCGTGATCCACCGGGGCGCGTCCCAGGCGATCGCGCCCTCGCTCGCCTTCTTTCCGGACACCCCACGGACGCGCTCGAGCCCGACCGAGAGCGCGCGCGGCATCAGCAGTGATCCGAAGAGGCCTCCCTCTTCCACGATCTCGAGCCCAGCGCGCTCGAGCAGCCGTCTCGCTTCGCCTCGCGCGTAGCGGCGGAAGTGCTTCAGCGCCTCGTCGTGCGAGGACCAGAGCCAGCGGTGTGCCGGAACGCTGAAGAGGAGGTGACCGGACGGCGCGAGCCGCTTCTCCGCGATGTTCGCCACGAACCCGAGATCGTCTTCCACGTGCTCGGCCACGTCGAGCGCGATCACCACGTCGAAGCGCCGGTCGGGCACGTCGCGCACGAGCTCCAGCTCCGGATAGAGCCGACCGAGCCGCGCGATCGTCTCGGCGTCGTACCCGAGATCGGCGCACGTGATGCGCGCGCGAAGCTCCTTGGCCGCGAGGCCTGCGAAGTAGGCATCACCCGCTCCGAGATCGAGGACGCTCGTCTCACGCCCGCCTGCGATCGGCCGCAGCAGGTCGAGAAAGAACCTCGCGCGCGTTCGCTCCCACGGATGCCGCCGAGCCCCTTCGAGCGGGCTCTCCACCAGGTCCATTCACTCCGCCATTCCCGGCGCCGCCGCCGGTCCGATCTCGGGGGCGAGTGTTGCCCCATCCGACCGGCGGGCGCCATCCCAGGCCGCCGCGTATACTCGCCGCCGTCGTCACCGGGGCCGAGGACGTCTTCGGGACGCGTCGACCCGCCTTCCTTCGATCGAGGATCCGATGCCCACAGCAGCTTGGTCAAAGCGTCCGCTCGCCCTCGGTCTCGCGCTCGCCGGCCTCGCGCTGTTGCCGGCGCCCGCCTCCGCAGCCAACATCCTCTTCGTCAGCGACAACGGCAGCGAGTCCGTGATCACCGGCGTCCTCGAGGGTGACGGGCACACCGTCACTTCCCGGACCCGCGACTTCACGTTCGGGATGAACGTCTCGTTCCACGAGGATCTCTCGGGGTTCGACTGCATCGTCTGGGTCGCGAACGGCGACGGCTTCGGCAGCTCTCCTCACCTCGACATCGCGGCGTTCACGGCCCTCTCCGACTACGTCGAGAACGGTGGCCGCGTGTTCGTCACCGGCTACGGCTCGGTCACGATCAGCGACACGAACCTGATCCAGTTCCTCGGCGGGATCGGCGGCACCGGCTACACCAACACCCCTGGCTCCGTTGCCGATCTCGACACCAGCCTCACGAACGGCCCGTACGACATCCGCGGCGTCATCCCGACGGCGTACGACTACGAGTACGAGGGCCTGACGGGCCTCGCCAGCGACACGATCGCGATCGTCGATGCTGCGCCGGGAGGCTTCGGCTCCCCCGGCACGCAGTGGTCGCTGCGCGGGCTCGGCTCGGGAGAGATCGCGTTCGTCGCGGCGGGCCAGCCCTACAGCCCGGGCACGTCGTCCTTCGGCTGGACCGTCGTCGGGGCGAGCCCCGCGGGCGCCTACAACTCCGCGCTCCGCAACTTCGCCGCCGCGGCCGAGGGCGCCGCATCCGAGCCGGGCGCGCCGCTCGTCCGCTTCACGTCGCCCTTCGCGGCCGATGAGGGCGCCGAGATCACGATCAGCGCCGAGATCACGGACGCAGAGGGCGACGCGGTGCTCTTCAGCTGGGACCTCGACGGCGACGGGACCTTCGGCGACTCGCCCGGCATGAGCGAGGTCACCATCCCGGCGGGCACGACCGACGGTCCGACCTCGCTCCGCGTCGGCCTCGAGGCCACCGACGGCGTCCACACGACCCAGCGCACGCGCTCGATCCGCATCGCGAACATCGCGCCCGACGTGCTCTCGACCCCGCCCACCGTCGCCGCGATTGGTCAGCACGTTCACTACCACCTCGTCGTCGCCGATCCGGCCGGCGCCGCCGATCCGCTGACCTACGATCTCGTGACCGGCCCACCGACGGCGCACGTCACCGCGGACGGATACTTCGACTGGACCCCGACCGAGAGCGAAGTGACCGCCGTCGGTACGGCGACGAGCATCCACATCGAGATCGACGACGGCGACATGGGCACCACCCGCCACGACTGGCAGATGAGGGTCCTGAACGACCACGCCCCGACCGACCCGTCGCCGCAGTATCCGATCCTCTCGATCGCCGTGCTCGATCGGACGCCGCGGCTCGTCGTGTCCGACGCGATCGACATCGACGGGGACACGGTCACCTACTTCTTCGAGCTCGACCGCGTCGAAACGTTCGACTCGGAGGCGCTTCAGAGCTCGGGCCCGCTCGCCGAGCAACCGGTCCTGACCGACTGGACGCCCGAGTCGCCGCTCGACATCGGGATGTGGCACTGGCGCGTCTGGGTGAGCGACGGGACGGCCACCACGGTTCCGGTCACGGCCCAGTTCCTCGTCGTCCCCGACCCTTCGCTCATCCCCGACGCCGGTCCCTCGGACGGCGGCGTGGACGCCAGCATGCCCATGGTCGACATGCAGGCGCGCGGCTGCTCCTGCACCGTCACCTCGCAGCACACCCGGAGCCCGCTCACCGGGCTCGCCGCGCTCGGCGTCGGGCTCGCGCTCTTCGTTTCTCGCCGCCGCCGCTCCTGAGAAGGTCGTCCATCTCGCGGTCGCGCCGTTGACCCCGGTTGGGGCCCATGGTACAGGCGCCGCGCTTTTACCGGTCCGAAAGGATCGATTTCGCCCGCGTTTTCGGCACGTTCGCCCATCGGCGGATCGGCTCAAGACGTGGGTGCGAGCCCACAGAGGAACGACGCATGACGCAGACGGCAGCCGTAGGTCGCATCACTCAGGTCATCGGTCCCGTGGTGGACGTGGAGTTCCCCCCGGGCAACCTGCCCTTCCTGCTCACCGCCCTTCGGGTGAGCAACAAGGCCATCTCGGACGAGGTCGGTAACCTCGTTCTGGAGGTCGCTCAGCACCTCGGCGAGGGCACCGTTCGCGCCGTCGCGATGGACACGACGGACGGCCTGGTCCGCGGCCAGGAGGTCACCAGCACCGGCTCGCCCATGATGATGCGCGTCGGCGCCGACGCGCTCGGACGCATCCTCAACGGCGTCGGCGAGCCCGTCGACGGAGGCCCGCGCGTGCAGTCGAAGGAGCACTGGCCGATCCACCGCCCGGCCCCCGCCTACGTCGACCAGTCGACCAAGGTCGAGGTCTTCGAGACGGGCATCAAGGTCATCGACCTCCTCGCTCCCTACCGGAAGGGCGGCAAGATCGGCCTCTTCGGCGGCGCCGGCGTCGGTAAGACCGTCCTCATCATGGAGCTCATCAACAACGTCGCGAAGGCACACGGCGGCGTGAGCTGCTTCGCCGGCGTCGGCGAGCGCACGCGCGAGGGCACCGACCTCAAGATCGAGATGACCGAGTCGCTCCTCGCGGACGGCGTCACGCGCGTCATCGACAAGGCTGCGCTCATCTACGGACAGATGAACGAGCCGCCGGGAGCTCGCCAGCGCGTGGCGCTCTCGGCCCTC
>JBBSAT010000387.1:0-6545 GCA_038252025.1 Polyangiales bacterium
CGAGCGCATCAACGCGCTCACGTTCGCGAGCTACCGCGCGCTCGCTGAAGCGTTTCGAGCCATGTCGGCCATGCCGGAGGTTCGCGCCGTCGTGCTCTCGGGGGAGGGGCCGCGCGGGTTCTGCTCGGGCGGCGACGTGCGCGATATCATCGGTGAGCTCTTCTCGCGGGACATGCCGGGCCTCCTCGAGTTCACACGCCTCACCGGGTCCTTGATCGCCGCCATCCACCAGTGCCGGGCGCCCGTCATCGGCGCGCTACACGGCGTCGTCTGCGGCGCGGGTGCCGTGATGGCCATCGCCTGCGACATCCGGATCGCAGCGCCTGACGCGCGCATTGCGTTTCTGTTCCCGAAGGTCGGGCTCTCGGGCGCGGACATGGGCGCGTCGTGGCTGCTGCCGCGCATCGTCGGCCATGGGCGAGCGAGCGAGCTCTTGCTGACGGGGGACTTCGTCGACGCCGAGCGCGCCGAGCGCATCGGGCTCTTCAATCGCGTCGTGAGCGCAGAGCGTCTCGGCGAAGAGGCTCACGCCCTCGCGAAGGCGATCGCCGCAGGGCCCTCCTTCGCCCACGCGATGACCAAGAAGATGCTCGACTACGAGGCGCACGTGGACTTCGCCACGGGCATCGAGGCCGAGGCGCAGGCGCAGGCGATCTGCATGCAGCACCCTGACTTCAAGGAGGCCTACGAGGCCTCCGTGAACAAGCGCCCGCCGCGCTTCAAGTGACCCGCGGACCCGTCCCTTCCTTCTCCGAACCGAGAGTCGTCATGCGCGCACCGCCGTCCTGTTCCGACACCGTGATCGAGCGAGCGTTCGCCGACGCGGATTGTGTTCGCGAGGCCTGGACGAGCGCCGGGATGCTCACGGCCGAAGCGCACCGCATCGAGACCTCGGCCGCCACTCCGGACGAGGCGCTCGTTCAGCTGGTCGCTCTGCTCGGCTCGCGGGGCCTGCTCGGGCTGCTCGTGCCGGGCGCCGTCGGCGGAACGTTCGACGAGGTGCGGTCCGTCGCGCTCTGCCTCGCACGCGAGCGGCTCGGACACGCGTCTCCGCTCCTCGAGCTCGCGTTCGCGATGCAAGGCCTCGGCAGCTATCCGATCACGGCCCGCGGGAGCGACGCGCAGAAGACGGCGTGGCTCCCGCGCGTCGCGGCGGGTGAGGCGGTCGCTGCGTTCGCAGTGACCGAGGCCGAGGCAGGCTCGGACCTCGGCGGCATCCGGACGACGGCCCGTCGAGAGGGCGACGCGTACGTCCTCGACGGAGAGAAGATCTTCATCTCGAACGCCGGCGTCGCGAGCTTCTACGTCGTGTTCGCAGCGACGGCGCCTGCCGGCGAGAAGCGCCGCCTGAGCGCGTTCGTCGTGGACGCGTCCAGCGCGGGGGTCTCGACCGCGAGCACTCCGGTCCTCGGGGGGCACCCGATCGGCACGGTCACCCTCGGGGGTGTGCGCGTGAGCGTCGCGGATCGCATCGGCGGCGAGGGCGACGGCATGTCCATCGCGCTCGAGACGCTCCACAAGTTCCGGCCCACGGTCGGAGCAGCGGCGCTCGGCTTTGCGCAGCGGGCGCTCGACGAGTCCGTGACGCACGTGCGCTCTCGCAAGCAGTTCGGCGTCCCGCTCGCCGAGCAGCAGGCCGTGCAGATGCACCTCGCGGACATGGCGTGCGACCTCGAGGGCGCGCGCCTCCTCGTCTACCGCGCTGCGGCCGTCGCAGATCTCACACAGGCGCTCGCGAAGGCGCACGGACAGGAGACGGTTGCACAGCGAGCTGAGGTCTCGCGCACATCCAGCATGGCGAAGCTCGTCGCGACCGAGGCTGCATTTCGCGTGATCGATACCGCTGTGCAGCTCCACGGCGGGCGCGGCGTGCGGACCGATGGAATCCTCGCCCGTCTCTTCCAGGACGTCCGGGCGCTGCGCATCTACGAGGGCGCGAGCGACGTGCACAAGCTGCTCATCGCCCGCGCGGTGCTGTCCGACTGAGCGCGGGATGAGCTGGAGCTGGCTCAACGAGGTGCGCGGCGCGGGCCTCTTGCAAGCGCCCGCGGTGGAGTTCGCCGAGCGCCAGATCGGGCCCGATCCCGGCGCCGGCGCTCCCGCGCTCCTGGCGCTCGCCCGAGCGATCGATGCGTTCGCATCCGGCGAGGGCTCCGCGCAGGAGGAGGCGCGCTTCGTCGAGGGCGCCGGGGCGTTCTTCGGTCTCGTGCTGCTCGCGCACACCGGCGACGGTGAGCACGTGAGCCGAGAGGGCGTGAACCGCGTCCGGCTCGGGCGTGCAGGCTTCGTCGATCCGTTCGCCGCGATCGAGCGGGCGCTGGACGAACGCCCGGCGAAGGCGATCCTCGTCGAGGCCACGCGGCTCGCCGAGGCGGAGGCCCGTGGTGACGGCCCCATCGCCCGTGTGTCGCTCGCGTTCGAGCATGCGCTGTCCGAGGGGTCGAGCCCGCGCGCGATCACGGCGCGCTTCGACCGCACCGTCTTCGTCGGTGAGATCGAGGTCGATCTGACTCGAACGATCGAGGCGACGACCGGCGAGAGCGAGGGCACGCTCTCGCGCAGCGTGTCGAAGCTCGTCGAGATGCTCCCCGGCGGGAGAGGGCGCGCGATCGAACGTGCCGAGGCCGAGGTGCGGCTGCTCCCGCGGCTCGTCGGCCCTTCGTTCGCGCTGGAGGGCTCGCTCGTCATGCTTCCGCTGGCCGGTGACGTGCGCGTGGCGCTCGTGCTCGCGTACGACGGGCGCTCACGATTCGTGTCGTCCAAGGACCTCGAAGCCTGGTCTCTCGCGGTCGCGGACGCGCTTGGCCTCGCGGTCGAGAACCTCGGGGGGCGCGCGAAGGAAGCGCGCCTCACGCGAGTCGACATCGGCTCGGGGGCGATGTGCGTGTCGAGGACCGGGGACGGCCTCGACTCCGCGCGGCTCTTGCTCCCTTCGCTACGCGCGACGCTCGCAGCGGAGCTGGGAGATCCGTTTCTCGTCGCCGTGCCCCATCGAGATGTTCTCCTCGCGTGCGCGCACGGCGACGGAGCGACGGAAGCCGCGTTCGCGAGGCGCGTGAGCGACGACGCCGCGCGGGCGCCGCACGCGGTGAGCGCGCGGGTCTTCGTCAGCGACCACGGCGTGCTCGGCGCTCGCTGAGACCCGTGCGCACGTCGGGTGACATGGCTCACTCGCTTCCGGGCCGCGGGACCAACGACCTCGCTTATCCTCGCGACGCACCTCGGGAGGTACCAGATGTCCGGCTCTTCATTCGCTGGTGGTTCGGTGACGATCTTCGTCGCCATCGTGCTCTCACTCACCGGGACGGGGTGCACGACCGGAGGGTCGGGGCGCATGACCGACGCGGGCTTGGGCCCGGACTCGTTCATCGCCCCTCGGCTCTGCACGACGATGATCGACAGCGATGGGGACGGTCTCTACGACGAGTACGAGAGCGACGAGGACTGGGACGGCGACGGGATCGGGAACGCGCACGACACGGACTCGGACAACGACGGAATCCCCGACGCGGTCGAGGCCGGAGCCCTCGGAGGATGCCTCGCTCGCAACAGCGATGACGATGCGATCCCGGACTATCTCGACACCGACTCGGACAACGACGGGCTCTCGGATCGAGAAGAGGTCGAGGTCTACTTCACGGATCCCCTGAACCCCGACACCGACGGTGACGGGTTCACCGACCTCGGCGAGATCGCGAGCGGCGAAGCAGATCCGCGCGATCCGCTCGTGGGGATCCCGGCCGAAGACTTCTACGTCGTGCTCCCCTACCTCGGCTCGATGGAGGATCGCCCGCTCGATTTCGGCACCCGGGTCCAGCAGGCCGATGTGTTCTTCATGATGGATCGCACCGGCTCGATGTCCGCCGAGGTGAGTGCGCTGAAGGCCAACCTCTCGAGCGTCGTGGACCGGATGGTGATGGAGATCCCGGACATCGGCGTGGGCGTCGGAGGGTTCGCGGGCTTCGGCGGACCACACGGCGGAACCTGTACGAGCATCATCGGCATCGAGGCGTGCCCTGATGGGCCCACGGGGGACGTCCCCTTCAACCTCTACGGCGTCATCACGACCGATCGCGGCCAGATGCTCCACGACGTGAACCTGCTTCGCGCGGATCAGGGAGGCGCCAACTGGGCTTCGTTCAATGAGGCGCTCTTCCAGGCAGCGACGGGGAACGGCGTGTCCCCCTGGGTGGCGCCGCAGACGTGCGTGAGCATTCCGGACGAGACCGGCTTCCGCTACGGATATCCGTGCTTCCGACCCGGCTCGCTTCCGATCATGGTCGTGCTCACGGACTCGTCCTCGAAGAACGGACCGCTCACGAGCGGGTCGGGCGTCTACAACCCTGCGGACTTCGACATGGGCCGCCCGGCGACGTACGCCCAGACGCGGGACGAGCTCCTCGCGATCGGCGCGCGCGTCGTGGGCGTGGCGAGCATCGACGGCGGCGGGACCGACTGCGGTCCGCAGATCACGAGCCCGCTCGGCGTCGATCAGTTCGAGCAGTACGCGCTCGACACCGGGACGGTCGACGGCACGGGCGCTCCGATCGTTCTGACCATGGGCTGCGATGGCTCCGGACTCGGAAACGCGCTCGTCGAGGCGATCCGCGTCCTCGCCGAGGAGACGCCCCAGGACATCACCGCCGTGACCCGCGACGGCGCGGACTTCCCGGCGACCAGCACGCCGGTGGACGCGACGCTCTTCATCAAGGCGCTCACGCCTACGCATCTGTTTGCGGACGGTGCGCTGACGACGTGTCCCGACGCGACTCGCTGCGACGAGTACGGCTTCTTCGGGGTGCGTCCCGGCGGAACCGTGTCCTTCAACGTCCATTTCTACAACGACTTCCAGCGCCCTGCGGCGAGCGCGCAGATCTTCCGCGCGACGATCGTGGTGCTCGGCAACGGCGTCGCCGAGCTCGATTCGCGGGACGTCATCATCGTGGTGCCGGCCGGATCGGTTCCGATCCTCATCTGAGGCGCGCCGCCGCTGTGGTCGTCGCCGCTGTGGTTTGTCGACACCGCGGTTTGCCGTCTCGACGGTGTCCTCACATCATCGGCCGGTGTCGGCACGACGAGATCGCCAGGGGGCGACGCTCTTGCAAGCTGCGGTTGCCGTGTGCATCGGCGGCAGCTTGCTGGCGGCCTTCTTTCCGACGTTCGTGCGTGAGCTGCGCCTCAGCAAGGTCTCGGAGGCCTCGCGCGAGCTGCAGCGAATCCACCTGAGCGCGAGCGCTTACTTCGCGACGCCCCACCTGGTCGACGGGGAGATGCTTCGTCGCTGCCTACCCGAGCCGGCTGGGCCGACGCCGGCCGAGCCGACGGTCGACGCGCGCGACGCCGACTTCGCGGCAGAGGGCGTCGAGCGAGACGGCTGGCGCGCGATGGGCTTCGAGATCGCCGACCCGATCCGGTACTCGTACACGATGACGCCGGCCTCCACTGGCTGCGACCTGCGCTCGCCCAGCGGGACCTATCTGCTGACGTATCGCGCCGAGGGAGATCTGGACGGCGATGGCGAGCGCTCGCTCTTCGAGCGTCGTGATCACGCGCTCGAGGACGAGGACATCCTCGAGCCGACCGGCATCCTGTTCGTCCGCGATCGCACCGAGTAGGTGCTCAGCCCGGCGTGAGCGTCAGCGATCGCGTCTCGGTCAGCCCGGCGTGAGCGTCAGCGATCGCGTTTCGGTCTGTCCGCCGCGGATCTCCACGGTGATCGTCTCGCGGATGTTGAACTCGCTGTTCACGAGCGTGACGGTGTGGCGGCCCGCGGGCAGGGGGATGTTCATCTGCGGCGTGTTGCCGATCAGACGGCCGTCGACGAAGACCTGCGACCACGGACGCGTGTTGATCCGCAGCGTTCCCGTTCCGCCGCCGCTGCTGGACGTGGTGGTGCTGCTGATCGTCGGCGTGTGCACGACAGGCGTGTGCTCGACGGGATCGTGCCGCACGACAGGCGTTCGGCCCGTGGTCGCGACGCGACCCGCCTCGAGGGCGGCGGTGTGCGTGCTGCGCGGCTCACCTGCGACGAGCACCAGCGGAGCGGAGTAGTCGCGCGAGCCGGCGCGCTCCATCTCGATCGTCCAGAGGCCGCCCGAGACGTCCACGTCCGCCGAACAGGGCGTCATGCCAACAGAGCGGCGCTCGGAGCCGCGAACCAGGGTCACCGCGGCACCCGAGGGCGTGGAGTCGAACTGGACCGTCACGGTGCGCAGCGTCAGCACCGCGGCCGGCAGCTGCACGACCTGATCGGCCGCGACCGTGATCTGCGAGAGCCAGGGCGTGTAGCTCGAGCCGTTCTCGACGCGAATCTGGTATGTGCCCGGCGCGAGGTCGGTGACCTGCACGGGCGTGCGCTGGGGCAGCTCACGGTCGTTCACGAAGACGCGCGAGCCGGTCGGGATCGTGTCGAGCGAGAAGCCCGTTCCACCGCCCGCCGGCGCCCCGGCGACGGGAACCGGACCCGTCGTCCCTGCCTCGGCCGTGAGCACGACCGGACGCATGGTCAGGTCCTGACCGGAGGCCAAGTCGACACGCTCGGCCCA
>JBBSAT010000388.1:0-6537 GCA_038252025.1 Polyangiales bacterium
GACGCGCGGTCCGATGAAGCATCAGGAGCCAGGTCGGACTGCGGCGGAGGCGGTGCAAGTGGAGCCGACCGTCCGCCGCGCGCCCGGTCGCGTCAGCGGCTCAGGCCGACCCGGCGGCGCGCGAGCAGGCAGTTGTCGCTCTGCGCCGCGAACTCGCGACAGCTCCGCGGTCGGTCCTCGTAGACGGTGCACGTGAACGGCTTCTCGAGCCCGCCCTCGAGCGCGACGCAGCGCCCGTTCGGACGGCGGAGCTCGGCGCGACCCTCGACGAGGGTCAAGAGGTCGGGCCGTGTCTTCCGCAGTCGATCACGCGGCGCGACCTCGACGGCGTGGAAGGCCTCGCGGCAGCACGCGCCGCACGAGCGGCACTCGAGGCTCGGCTCCCATCGCTCGCAGGCGCCGCTCGCTGCGTGGGTCGACTCGTCCGCCTGCCGGCAGCGGAGACCACGACGTGCGGAGACGGCCCACGCGCACGTGCCGCAGGTCTCTCTAACGGCGCGGCTCCCTTCGGCGGGCATCGGAAAGCCGACCGCGTGCTTCTCTCCAGGCGCGTCGAGGAGCGACCAGAGCGAGCCCGTCTCGGTCGCTCCATACGTCGCGACCGAGCGTGCGAGCGCGGCGGTCGCATCGAGCGCCTCTTCGAGGTGTGGTGCCCAGGGCCGCGCGCTCACGCGAACCGCCGCCGCCCGCGCGAGCACGATCGACGGGTCGTCGCCCTCGAGCGCGTCGTTCGGCAGCGCGTCGTAGTAGGCGCGGAAGTCGGTCGTCGGGCCGAGCGCGCGCCGCAGCCCACGTGGCCGCAGCAGCAGAGCCTGGAGGCGCAGGCACGCGTGCTCGCGGAGATCGTCCTCGCCCGTCTGGTTGTCGAGGCCCCAGTCCGCCCGCTCGAGCGAGCCCGGCCCTTCGACGAGCGAGTGGCAGAGCTCGTGAAAGATCATCTGCGCGAGACAATCGTCCTGGTCGAGGTGCTCGGCGCTCGCGAGCAAGAGCGTCCCGCGCCCGTCGGTCGTGGCGAAGGCGCCGGCCGTGCGCGCGATCTTCAGCCCGATACGCGCCGCGCAGCCGAGCCAGATGCGATCGAGCGGATCTTCGTATCGATGCGTGACGGGCCGGGAGCTCACGGGGAGGCGAGTGTACGATGCGGCCGAAGCGATGCTGGCGGAGCTCGTCATCTCGATGTCGGAACAGGCGCACCGCGCGATCGGTGCGTCCGCGGCCTTGGGCGTGCTCCGCGCCGCGATCGGTCGCGACATCACCGGCGCAGACCGGCGGACGTTGCTGCTGCGCGCGATGGGGATCGCGGTGCTGTCGTCGGACCTCACGACCTTCGAAGCGCTCGCGTCGCGTTGGTCGGCGTCCGGCGGCGAAGGCGGCGAACGGCGCGGTCTCTCCCTCGCCGCACGCCTTCACGAGAGCGACCGCGTCGCGTTCCTCGCGTTGCTCGCCCAGGCGGAGCGCGCGCGCTTTCGATCGGCGGACGCGCTCTTCGTGCTCGCGGCGGCTCGCGAGCGGGAAGGGCGGCGCGACGCTGCCGAGGCCCTCTTCGCCGAGGCCGCGTCGCTCGCGGGCGCTTCGGGCGATCCCGTGGGCGTCCTTCGGGCCGAGCGCGAGCTGCTCCGGCTCGGTCGCTCGGCGGCCCGCGATCGAGAGGCCGTGGCCGTCTTCGAATCGGCACCGCCCCGAGAGGCGCTGCGGCTCGCCGCGACGGCGCTGACGGCGCGTGGGCTCTACGCGCGCGTTCGCGTGCTCGATCGTCTCCACCAGCTCGCCATCGACCCGGTGCTCGGACCGACGGCGGTGCGCGCGGCGATCGGGCACGCCGATGCGCATGGAGCGCGGCTCAGCGAGCTCGAGCGCGACCGCGTCCTCGGGATCGCAGCGCGTGGGCGCGTCGACCCGTCGTTGCTCGCGCAGCTGCGCGGTGGCGTTCCCGTGCCGGAGCCGTTCCGGGCGCGAGCGCGCGCGGCGCTCTCTGGCAACCTGCTCGGCCCCACGCCGAACGAGGCGGCCGCGCGTCGTGACTGGCTCGGGCTCGTGGCGATCGCGGCGCTGGCGCGCGGCGAGCCCGCTGCCGCGCTCACGCCGCTCGCGGTCCTCTCGCGCGAGAAGGCCTCGGCCATCGCGTGGACCGCTGCGCTGGTGGCGCTCGGGCAGGGGCCGGCGCGCGCGGCGGCGCTCACGTGCGTGGCGGCCTGGGTGGACGATGCCGTGCCACCTCCGCGCGGCTACCTGGGCCTCGTCTCCGCTCTGGATCGCGCGGGCGCGCGCGGCCTCGCGGAGCGCGCGCTCGAGCACGCCGCGGCATCGAGCGAGCCGGGCGCGAGAGCGAGGCTCGGCTCGAGGCTCGAGGAACGCGCGCGAGAGGCGTATGCGCGCGGCGCGCTCGAGGAGGCGAGAGCGCTCGCCGTCAAAGCCATCGCGCTCCAGTGAAGGTCTGACCAAATACTTTGGTCAGATCCCTTCGACTGAGAGAAATTCCCAGCGCTTCACGCTGGGAAAGGACAAGGCGCGACTATTGTTGGTCACGCCTTGAGCGCGCTCGTTAGCACCATTGCGTCGCCGACACGACGTGGGGAGCAGGCACTCCCGATATTGCACCGCTCCGACGTCATCCTCCAGGGATGACAGATCGGCGAGCCCAGCGAAAACGGGGAAGTTACTTTTGCGTTGGGACGAACGGGAGCATACTTCTTCCGTGGCGACCCAATGGGGCGGCGTCGCATCCATCCGGGCGCTTCGACTCGTCGAGCCTCCAGCGTTGGCGCTTCGTGCGAAGGATCGGAAATCGTCGATGACCACAGCCCAGATCCTTCTCGTCGAAGACAATGCCGACGACGAGCTGCTGATGATTCGCGCTCTCGCCAAGGCCAAGATCGTGAACCCGATCGTCGTGGTCCGGGACGGTTTGGAGGCGCTCGAGTGGTTCTTCGGAACGGGCGCGTACGCAGGCCGCAACACCCGTGAGCTCCCGACCTTGGTCCTCCTCGACCTCAAGCTGCCGCGGCTGGACGGCATCGAGGTGCTCAAGGCGATCCGGGCCGATGAGCGCAGCCGTCTCGTCCCGGTCGTCATCCTCACGACCTCTCGGGAGGAGAGCGATCTTGCCGCGAGCTACAAAGCCGGCGCGAACAGCTTCGTCCGCAAGCCGGTCGACTTCGGCGCGTTCACCGAGGCGATGCGGATGCTGGGCCTCTACTGGCTGGTCGTGAACGAGGCGCCCCCGCGCGCATGAACGCGCGCGTTCGACTGCTGTCCGTGGAGGACAACGAGAACGACGACCTCCTGATTCGTCGCGCGCTGCGACGTGGGGGGATCGACGTCGTCGTGCATCGGCGGGTCGACACGCTCGCCGATCTGACCGAGGCGCTCGACGCAGAAGCGTGGGACGTGTGCGTCTGCGACTACAACCTCGTGAGCTTCGATGCGCTCGCCGCGCTCGAAGAGATCACGAAGCGGGGACTGGATCTCCCCACCCTCGTGGTGACGGGAAGCCTCGACGAGGAGAGGGCCGCGACGATCTTCCGCGCAGGTGCGCGTGACCTCATCCGGAAGGGTCGGCTCGGACGGCTCGCGCCGGCGATCGAGCGCGAGATGCACGAGGCGGCGGCGCGGCGCGAGGCGCGGCTCGCCAACGAGCGGCTGCGGTCGTCGCAGGCGCTCTTCGGTGCGTTCATGCGCCACCTGCCGGCGTTCGTCTTCGTGAAGGACGAGAGCGATCGCTACGCGTTCGCGAACGACGCGTTCCTTCGCTTCTTCGGTCGGAGCGCCGACCAGGTGGTGGGCAAGACGGCGCTCGAGGCGCTCGGTCCCGAGCTCGGCCCGCGCTTCCAGACCACCATGAAACAAGCGCGCGACGCCCCCGAGAGTGTTACCGAGACCGCCGAGCGGTTCACCGCGGTCGATGGGAGCGTGAACGACTACAGCATCATCCGCTTCCGCGTGGGCGAAGGTACGGGCCTCGCCGCCGGGGTGGGCTTCGACGTCACCGAGCGCAACCGCGCGAGCGACGCGCTGCGTGCGAACGAGGAGCGCTTCCGGACCATCGCCGAGGCGATGGGCGATGGAATGATCACGAAGACCGTGGGCGGTGAGATCCGCTACGCGAACCGCGCCGCCGAGCGGATGCTGGGGCGCCCGCGCGAGGCGATGATCGGCTCGGCGTTCACGAGCCTCCTCGCACCTCGAGATCGTGCTCGCCACTTGGCGGAGCTCCCCGAGCTGCTCTTCGGAATGGACGAGGACGTGTCGGCACCGCGCGTCATCGAGCGAACGATGCTCGCGATCGATGGGAGCTTCGTGCCGGTCGAGCTCTCGCTGGCCGTGTGGGAGCTGGGTGGCGAGCGCCTCGTGACGGCGATCCTGCGCGACACGCGAGCGCGACGCGCGCTCGAAGAACAGATGCGCCATGCGCAGAAGCTGGAGGCCGTCGGGCAGCTCGCCGGGGGCGTCGCCCACGACTTCAACAACATCCTCGGCGTGATCTCGGCGTACGCGGAGCTCGTGAGCGAGAGCGTCCAGGGCGAAGCGCGCGACGACATCGAGGAGATCCGTCTCGCGGTGCGCCGCGGCTCGACGCTCGTGAGCCAGCTCCTGATGTTCTCGCGCAAGCAGGTCGTCCAGCCGATCTTTCTCAGCCCGGACGAGGTCGTCCGCCAGATGCAGATGATGCTGACCCGAGCCGCCGGTCCTCGGATCGAGTGCTCGTTCGAGCTCGACTCGCCGCGCAAGGGCGTGCTGGTCGACCGAGGGCACCTGGAGCAGGTGCTGATGAACCTGGTCGTGAACGCGCGCGATGCGATCGCGTCGCGGGTCCCCGGTCCGCCGGGACGCATCGTCATCGCCACACGGTTCGTGGAAGACCCATCGTTCGAGCTCGGCTCGATCGTGCTCTCGGTGAACGACAACGGAACCGGGATGGACGAGGAGACGCGCGCGCGCATCTTCGAGCCCTTCTTCTCGACGAAAGAGTCGGGGAAGGGGACCGGCCTCGGGCTGTCCACCGTCCACGGCATCGTCGAGCAGGCGGGCGGTCGAGTGGAGGTCCTGAGCGTCCCGGGGCACGGCACGACGTTCTCGGTCGTGCTGGGGTGCGCGCGGAACGTGCCCACGCCGAGCGTCGGGACCCTGCGGACGATCGCCGAGGCGCGGCCAGGTCTCGAACCTCTCGGACGGCGTGCCTCCGGGGAGACGATCCTCCTGGTCGAGGACGATCGCGGCCTCCGAGCCGCCACGGGACGCACGCTTCGCCGCGAGGGCTACAACGTCATCGAGCTCCCTCGCGCCGAGCTGGCGCTCGGTGTCGCACGAGCGCTCGACGGGAACCTCTCGCTCGTCGTGACCGATCTCGGCCTGCCGGGGATGAGCGGGCTAGAGCTCTGCCGAGCGCTTCGCGCCGAGGGCTCCATGGTACCCGTCGTCCTGATGTCGGGGTCGGCGAGCGAGCCGCATCTCCTCGCAGCCGAGCCCGAGGGCCTGCTTCGTCTGCGAAAGCCCATCCCGGGCGCCGAGCTTCTTTCGCGCGTGGGCAGCGCGATCGAGGCATCCATGGGGAAGAACACATGACCGAAAAGCAGTCGTTCGCACCGCGAGGTTCCCGGGTTCTCGTGGTGGAGGACGAGGAACCGCTGCGCCGAGCGCTCGTACGTGCGCTCTCGGCCGCCGGCCACGAGGTGGTCGAGGCGGAGAACGGAGCGGTCGCACTGGAGCACGTGGCGCTCGCGCGCTTCGACGTGGTGCTGACCGACATCATGATGCCGCAGCTCGACGGGCTCGGGCTGCTGCGGGGAGTCCGTGAGCACGACCTCGACGTGCCCGTCATCGTGATGACGGGCTCCCCGACGGTCGAGCGTGCGATGGCCGCGGTGGAGCACGGTGCGTTCGGGTTCCTCACCAAGCCGGTCGATCTCGGTCACGTGCGCGAACAGACCGAGCGAGCGATCAAGCTCGGCCGAGTCGCGCGCGCAAAGCGCGAGGCGCTGGAGGCGCTGACCGGGACCGCCGGCGGTGCGGGCGACCTCGCAGGCCTCGAGGCGACGTTCGACCGCACGATGAAGACGCTGTGGTCCGCGTACCAGCCCATCGTGGATCGCGAGGGAGCGCTGTACGCATACGAAGCGCTGATGCGGAGCCGTGAGCCGGAGCTTCCGCATCCGGGCGCAGTGCTCGACGCCGCCGAGAAGCTCGGCCGGCTGGTCGAGCTCGGTCGTCACATGCGAGCGGTGTCGGCGGCGGCGCTCACCGACGACATCACCGGCCTCCTCTTCGTGAACCTCCATCCGCGCGACCTGCTGGACGACGAGCTGCTCTCCCCCGATGCACCGCTCGCCCGCATCGCGCGGCGCGTGGTGCTCGAGATCACCGAGCGCGCCGCGCTCGACGACCTGGGCGATCTCAAGGCGCGCGCCGACGCGCTTCGCGAGCGCGGCTATCGCCTGGCGATCGACGACCTGGGCGCCGGCTACGCGGGCCTCACGAGCTTCGCGCTGCTCGAGCCCGAGGTGGTCAAGCTCGACATGACGCTCGTGCGCGGCATCGATC
>JBBSAT010000389.1:0-6521 GCA_038252025.1 Polyangiales bacterium
CATGTCGCAGTCCTGATCGATGCCGTCGCCGCAGATCTCTGTCGCGCCCGGATGGATCGCGACGCTGGTGTCGTCGCAGTCGTCGTTCGCGTAGCCGTCGCCATCACCATCGGGCCCGGACGTCAGGCACACACCCGACGCGCAGCCGTTGGCGCACGCCTCACGGAAGACCATCCCGGTGTCGCAGCGAACGCGGTCGCTTCCGTCGCAGGACCAGTCCGCTCCGATGCCGCCCGCACAGGCGGGAGCCGGCGTCGACGTCACGCGGATCTCGATCTGTCGATCCGGCGGACCGCCGCTGTCGGCGAACCAGGTCACGCCTTCTTCCACGAGGCTGAAGAACTGGTCGTAGTCGCCGGCCGCTGCCGGTGCGCGCACGCTGAAGTTGAAGCGGCCCGTCGCTCCTGGCGCGACGTCGTGATCGACGGTGGCCGCGCGATGCCCGTTCACCCAGTCGCCGGCTGCGAACGCGCAGTCCACGTCGCGCGGCTCGGTGGTCCCGAGGAAGGTGTGGCCGACGCGCCAGGTCTCGGTGCCCGTGTTGCGCATCTCGAGGTAGCCCGCGAACGAGCTCCCGGCGCTGAGCGGGAACGGGTCACGCGCGAAGGGGAACGTCTGGTTCACGTACGTGCCGGCCCAGCCGGGCGGCGTGGGCGCAGTCGTCCCCCAGAAGGGCGCTCCCATCTCGTTGTAGACGTTGACGGTGTGATCTCGGTAGCGCGCGTAGCGAGACGTGAAGCAGGACGCGCCCGGCGCGCACCCGTTGTAGTAGTGCGTGACCGTGGTGATCCACGCGTCCCACTGGCCGTTGTCGATCCGCACGCCGTTGATCCAGGCGATGGCCTGCTCGCGCGTGTCGACGCCCGCGATGTGCGCGGACCGGATCACCATCGCGATCACGAAGTCGACGGCCGCAGCGACGTTGCCAGCGATCGTCAGCACGCGGTCTCCCTCGCGAGCGAGGGTCATGCTGTACGTGCCGGCGTCGAACTGGAACATCCCGAGCCCGCCCTGCATGAGCGAGCACGCGCCGTCGCCAGCGCCCGCGACCACCGGGCCGCCGCAGTCGGCGGAGTACGGCCCCATGCACGCCCAGGTCAGCTCCGACCAGCACTGCGACATGCTCGTCTCGCTGTCCGCGATCCCCGCGAGCAGATAGCCCTGCGTGATCCCGTTCGCGGCAGCCGCGTCACGGATCTGCGCGGCGCGCGTCCTGCGCTGCGCGGCCGTGAGGTTCGACTCGACGACCCCGAGGTCTGCGGGCGCCTCGCCTCCGAAGCAGCCGACGGCGAGAAGGACCAGAGCGACCGGGACGATTCGCGCGCGCATGGACGCGACGCATCGCAACCCACGGGCCGACCGAGACCCCCATTTTTCAGTGCTTTCGCGATCCACGCGCGGCAAGTCCGCGCCTCTTGGTCACGCTGCGGCCGCGATGCAGCACGCACCTGCGTGGATTCTGGTCACCGTGCTTCCGTACGCGCTGGGCTCTTGCTGGCGTCACGCCGTCTGGCGGAGCCTGGCGTGCGGCATGAGCTCTCGGAGCGCGGTCAGCTTGCCGAAGCAGAGCATCACGTCACCGGGAAGGACCTCCGTGGCCCCTCGCGGGTTCGGGATGACCAGGCTCCCACGCTGGATCGACAGCACGCGAACGTCGCGCTCGCCGAGACGTGCGGTCGCAAGCGTCCGGTTCGCGAGCTCGCTCTCGCGTGAGACGGCGAGCTCCGCGATGCCGAAGCCCTTGTCGAGCGTCAACCGCTGCTTGATGTCGACCTCGGGGAACACCACCTGCTCCTCGACGTGCTTGACGATCGCGCCCGCGATGTCGACGCGCGTCGTGCCCTCGATGCCCTCGAGCCCGGGCGAGCTGTTGACCTCCATGACGAGCGGGCCCTCGTGCGCCTCGAGCATGTCCACGCCCGCGACCTCGAGGCCCATGATCTGTGCGGCACGAAGCGCGACCCGCTCCGCCTCCGGCCCGAGCGCGAGCGACTCCGTCCGGCCACCGCGATGCACGTTCGACCGGTACTCGCCGTCCTCCGCGATCCGCCGCATCGCCGCGACGACCCGCCCGCCGACGACGAACGCCCGAACGTCGCGCCCGCGGCTCTCCTTGACGAAGCGCTGGATGAGCACGTTCTGCTGCGCGCCCTGGAGCGTCTCGACGATCGCCTGCGCGATGCGGCGATCCTCGGCGAGGATCACGCCGACGCCCTGCGTGCCCTCGAGCAGCTTGATGATCACGGGCGCGCCGCCGATGCGATCGATCGCCGGCAGGATGTCGTCCCTGTGCTTGACGAACGTCGTCGCCGGAAAGCCGACGCTATGCCTCGAGAGCACCTGCAGCGCGCGGAGCTTGTCGCGCGCGACGGTGATCGCGTGCGAGCCGTTGAGCGTGAAGACGCCCATCTGCTCGAACTGCCGGACGACGGCCGTGCCGAAGAACGTGATCGACGCGCCGATGCGCGGGATGACGGCATCGTAGTGCGAGAGCGGCCGGCCCTTGTAGATGAGGCTGGGCCGCTCGCGCTCGAGGTTCACCGCGAAGCGCAGCGGATCGAGCACCTCGGCGACGTGCCCGCGGCGCTGCAGCGCTGCGACGAGCCGCTCCGTGGAGTACGACCCCTCGTTGCGCGAGAGGATGGCGACCCGCATCGACTCGATCCGAGCGCCCACTATTCCGTGACGTGGCTTCGGATGACGTCGTTCAGCGTGCCGAGCGCGACCTTGTAGTCGTACCAGCCGCGCGCGATCGCAGTGACGAGCTCGACGGCGTGAGGGTCCTCGCGATCGTAGGCGCCCGCGAGCCCCTCGAGGTACGTGAGGTAGGCGCCCCAGGAGTCGTGGAGCGAGCGGAGCGCGCCGGTCAGCGCGTTCATTCCCTCGTGCATGTCCTCGGGCACGATGAGCGCGGCGAGCAAGGGCGCGTGCTCGTCGAGGTGCGTCATGCACTGCGTCCGCACGAGCTGCGCGTAGTTGTGCGGGCTCGAGTGTGCGTTGTGCGTCACCGCCTCGACGACCTGGGGAGCGCCTGCGAGATCGCGCAGATCCTGGCGAGGAAGCGCGCAGGACCAGAACGCGTCGAAGTGCTCCTGGCGCATCCCGTTCAGCTGTCGACCGAGCGGGCTGTATGGGCTCTCGCCCCCGCTCCGGAGCACGAGGACGAGCGCGCCCAGCGCGAGCAGGCCGAACACGACGATCGCCGCGATCATCGTCCCGCGCCCACCGCCGCCGGCGATCGCGCGCTCTTCGTCCGCGAGGCTGGGCCCGAGGGGCGTGCCGATGGGAGGAAGAGGTGTGCCCAGGGGCGGAAGGGGCGCGTGACCGTCGTCCGGATTGCCACCGCCTGCGTTGTCCGAGTCCGCCATGCGCCCTCCCATCTCGCGCAGCGCGAGAGCCTCGATCCCTACCACGAGGGCGCATCGGCGGACCAGTGCACGGAGCGCGAAGGCGCGATCGAGGCGGGAGCGCAGACCGAGCCGATCCACGGATCGGATTGACCTCGCGCGCCGACCCCGATAAACGGCGCGCACGCTCGACTCGAGCGGTCCGTTCTCAGGAGGTCCCATGGCGCGCGTGGAGAGAGCCCTGGTCTCGGTGTCCGAGAAGCGGGGGATCGTCGAGCTGTGTCGAGCGCTCGCCGAGCTCGGCGTCCAGATCCTTTCGACCGGCGGGACCGCGAACGCATTGCGCGGCGCGGGGATCCCGGTGACCGACGTCGCCGAGTACACCAGCTCGCCCGAGGTCATGGACGGCCGCGTGAAGACGCTTCACCCGCGCGTGCACGGCGCGATCTTGATGCGCGACACGATCGGCGATCGCACGCAGCTGACGGAGCTCGGCGGCGCACCGATCGATCTCGTCATCGTGAACCTCTATCCGTTCGAGCAGGCCGTCGCGCGCAACGCGCCGCACGAGGAGATCGTCGAGAACATCGACATCGGCGGCCCGTCGATGATCCGTAGCGCGGCGAAGAACCACGCGCGCGTGACGGTGGTCGTCGATCCCGCCGACTACCACGACGTGCTCGATGCCATTCGTTCGCCCGACGGCACGACCCTCCCGATGCGAGCGCGGCTCGCGGCCAAGGCCTTCTCGCACACGGCCGCCTACGACGGCGCCATCGCTGGCTACCTCACCTCGCTGCGGGAGGACGGGAGCCGCGATCCGTTCCCGGGCACGCTCACGTTCTCCCTCGAGAAGGCGTACGGCCTTCGCTACGGCGAGAACCCGCACCAGGCGGGCGCGTTCTACGTCGAGCGGAATGCCGCCCCCGGCTCGCTCGCGCGCGCGGAGTCCCTCGGGGCCGGCGGCAAAGAGCTCTCGTTCAACAACCTCGTCGACTGTGACGCCGCGCTCGAAGCAGCCCGCGAGTTCGTGGAGCCGACGGCCGTCGTCGTGAAGCACACGAACCCGTGCGGCGTCTCTAGCGGCGGGAGCCTGAGCGATGCGTATCGGCGAGCGCGCGAGGCGGACTCGCTCAGCGCGTTCGGCGGCATCGTGGCGTTGAACCGCGAGGTGGACGAGGCCACGGCGCGCCTCCTCGCCGAGACCTTCCTCGAGTGCGTCATCGCGCCGAGCTTCGCGCAGGCCGCGCTCGACGTGCTGCGCGCGAAGAAGAACCTTCGCCTGCTGGCCACGGGCGCCTGGCTGCCAGCCGATCACCGGGAGCTCACCGCGAAGAAGATCAGCGGCGGCTTCGTCGTCCAGGATCGCGACGCGACCGGCGGTCCCGAGGTGCGAGCCGGCAAGGTCGTCACCAAGCGCGCGCCCACAGCCGAAGAGCTCACCTCGCTCGAGTTCGCGTGGCGCGTCTGCAAGCACGTGAAGTCGAACGCGATCATCCTCGCCCGAGAGACGACGACCGTCGGCGTGGGCGCCGGGCAGATGTCGCGCGTGGTGAGCGTCCAGATCGCGGCGCAGAAGGCCGGCGCTCTCGCGAAGGGCTCCGTCCTCGCCTCCGACGCGTTCTTCCCGTTCGCCGACGGGCTCGAGGCTGCGGCTGCGGTCGGCGCGAGCGCGATCGTCCAGCCAGGCGGCTCCGTGAAGGACGCGGAGGTGATCGCCGCGGCGGATGCGCACGGGCTCGCGATGGTCTTCACCGGCGCGCGTCACTTCCGTCACTGAGCCGATCGCCCGGGTCACTGAGCCGATCGCCCGGGTCACTGAGCCGATCGCCCGGCCCGAGCTCGACGGAAGGAGCTCGACGGAAAGAAGAAGGCGGCCGGTCCCTCTCGGGCGGCCGCCTTCCCGGTTCACGGTGGGAGCGTCAGGTAGGACAGACCTCCGTCTCGGAAACCTTGCGATGATCCTGACTTCGTTCGGTACAGTTCACTGTTCTGCTCCTCCCCCGGCTATGCCGGCGTCTCCGGGCTTCTGGCTCATCCCACCTTCGGCTACCGCGACTCACGTCGCGAGAGCATCGAGCGAAGCGGCCAGGCTCGCGTCGAGACGTTCCATGGTTCGCGGGTCGCACCAGTGCGCTCCGCGTGGGTTGAAACACACGAGATCCTGCCCTCACTCCGCGAGCCCGTGCCCTGCTCCCAGTTCGGGCAGGGCAAGGCGGCGGTCTTTCGAGTGAAAGAACCACCGTTCGCAGAGCGAATCGAGGTTTCGCACCATTGCGGGGTGTGGCCCATCCGCGTGTCCTATCTGGACCGAGATCCAGATTCCGAGATCATACGGGCATCGATCGCGATGTAAAGAGTTCTGTCATCGCGCGACGCGCGAGACACCCGTCGATCGGGCACCGCAAAACGCGGAACTGGCTTTGTGCCCGCGACGTTCGGCATCATTCGTTCTGCTCCGGGGGAGCGGCGTGAGCGACTCGGACGACCAGAAACCTTCGATCGGCGGACGCCCGGACCGGGACTCGGAGATGTTCTCCGTCCGCGATGCGCGCCGCTCGATCCCCCCGATCCGGGACGTACCGCTGACCAAGGAAGAGGTCGCGCGGCGCAAGAGGAACAGGATCCTCGTCGCCGTCGCGATCGGGGTGTCAGCCCTCCTCGCGGCGATCGCGCTCTATCAGATCGACCATCGACACCAGATCGATGCGGCGCGCGCCGAGGCTGAACGAACCGGACGGACCGGGGACGTCGAGCACGCGATCGCGCTGCTCGAAGGCGAGCAAAGCCCCGCCGACGTGGCGCTCGCCGCGCGCCTGCACGCCATGCTGGAGCTGGCGGGCGAGCCGGGTCACCGTGAGCCCGCCGAGCAGCTGCTCGAGCGCCACGACCCCTCGGGCGACGGCGCCTCGGATCATCGCATCGCAGAGAGCTACCTCGCGCTCGCCGCCGGCGACGCGGAAGGCGCCGCCCGCGAGGCCTCGCTGCTCGTCGCAGGACGCGGGCCACGCGCCGCAGAAGCCGGTCTCGCGCGAGCGCATGCAGCGCTCGCGATCGGCAACCACGAGGAGGCGCGGTCCGCGGCCGACGCCCCCCACGAGGAGCTCTCCGACACGCCGCGACACCCTGCGCTCGTCATCCACATAGCCCCGCGCGCCGGGAGCGAGGCGCCCG
>JBBSAT010000390.1:0-6508 GCA_038252025.1 Polyangiales bacterium
CTTCAGTCCGCGGCGCAGCAGACGGTGCGAGGCGTCGTCGGGACGACGCCGCCCGTCGGTGCTGGCGAGCTCGGCGGGCAGGCCCCGCTCGCCGTGAACGTCGCGGTCCCGCTGACGCCTGTGGTCGGGCTCGCGGCGACGCAGCCTGCGACGCTCACGCGCGCCGTCAGGATCGTCCCCGGACAGCCGTTCGCGATGTCGACGGCCCCACCGCAGGAGCCGCTGACGCTACCGCAGGTGCACGCGGAGCAGCCGCGTGTGTCGGTGGCATCGTCCGCGGTCGACACGAGATCGGGGAAGCCCGAGGGACACGCCGCGTCGCCGTCGACGTACACGCAGAGCCTCTGACCGGCCGCACGCGATGGAACGCAGACCGAGCTGGCGCCGCAGGCCGTAGGTGTACCGAAGCCGCACGCCCGATGCGACGCATCCCACACGACGGGCGGTACGGTCGTCGCCGGGCTCGGAGCGCACGCGCCGGTCGAGGTGAACGCCGGCCGCGAGAGCGTCCAGTTGCCGCTGCTCGGGAGCCCTGGGAGCGAGCGACACTCCCCGTTGGCGAACGTCGCGATGGTCGAGCCGATGGTGAGGCACATCGAGCCGCTGGTCCTGAGCGTGCCGGTGCCGCAGCTCATCGTGCCCGAAGGGGGCGCCGCACAAGAGCAGCCGCACGTCGCATCGGCCGCCGTGAGCCCGCTGCGCGTCGTGAAGGCCGTGGCGGGAGCACCGCCTGGGCAGGCCGGGGCGGCGGCCGCGCCCGAACCGGAGACGAGGACGATAGGTCCCGTCCAGCCGGCTGGAGCCGCGGGCGCGCACACGAGGTCCGTCGGGCAGCTCGGCCCGGCGTCGCTGCCCGCATCGGTCGATCCGGCGTCGTCGGGAGCAGCGTCGTGATCCGGGCCAGCGTCGTCGGGAGCAGCGTCGTGATCCGGGCCAGCGTCGGGAGTGGGGCCGGCGTCGTGGCCGGGGCCAGCGTCGCCCTCGGGGCCCGCGTCGGTGGCCGCCGCGTCGACGTCGCCACCGGTCTGGTGGCGTGAAGGCGCGAGCGCGAGGGAGCAACCCATGATCGTCGCGGAGAGCATCACGACGAAGAGACCCACCAAGCATCGCATCGACATCAGAAGCTCCCCGCTGCGACGAGACCACCGCCGCCGGTCGGGGCGACCCACGGGAGGACGCGAGCCGACGAGGCGCTCCCTCCGGACGGCATACCGAGCGTGACGAGAAGGACGACGCCTGCCGTGGCGGCGACCGCCGCCGTGATCCAGCTGACGTCCGCGACGAGCGCGAGCGTGCCGAGCGTCGAGACCTGCTCGTTCGTGCACGAGGTGCCGCACGCGCTGTCGAGCGAGCCGTCCTCCCCGAGCGCGAGACCACCGAAGATGGCGAAGCTCACGAGGCCGAGGCCTGCGACGCCGAACGCGACTGCGGCAGGAACGATGTCGCCCTCTCGTCGTTCAGACGGTGGGGGCGCCGCCTCGGGCGGGACGTCCGTGACGGTGGGCGCCGCGTGCTCGTCACGCCGCTGACGGAGGTTCTCGAGGCGTGGCCCGAGCAACGCTCGCCGCTCGGCGTCGGGTGTTCCTTCGGCGAGGTAGTGCTCGAGGTATCCGATCGCGCCGTCGTAGTCGGCCAGGCGCTCGGCGGTCAGGTACAGATTGTAGAGGAGCTCGGCGCGCGGGCTCAGCTCGTACGCGGCCAGGAATTCGCGCTGAGCTTCCTCGTACGCGCCGCGCTCGAAGTGAAGGCGTGCGGCCGCGAAGTGCGTGCGCGCCTCGGCGTCGACGGCGGTCTCCTGTGCCCGCACGGCACCTGGGAGCGAGAGGAGCGTCACCAAAGCGAGAGCCCCGAATCGTGCGACCGACCTCATCACCGACCTCCGCAACAACGGGATGAGCCAGCAGCGCGAGACTCCCCCTCGCCGCCCTCCTCCTCGAGCCCGGAGGACACTATCCGACTGCGCGGGTGAGGGCGAGCGACGCGTGAGCGGTCTCCGCGGCGAGACGGCCCTACTCGAGCCGACGCTGACAGGCGGCATAGGTCGGGGCGACGTCGAGGCACCCGCGCCACGCGATCAAGGCAGCGTGGCGGTGACCGCTCTGGATCTGGATGTCGCCGAGGAGCAGGCGAGGCGCGCCTGACGATGGATCCAGCTCGATGGCGCGCTCGGCCCACGTGACCGACTCCTCGCGCCGACGCTGACGCAGGAGAGCGAGCGCGAGGAGGTAGGCAGCACGGCCGTCGTCGGGCGCCGTGCTCAGCATGCGTCGCGCGATCGCCTCGGCGTCGGCGTAGCGGTGCTGCCTCTCGGCGGCCTGGAACTCCCCGAAGAGCGCATCGCTCGACGCGGAAGAGTCGACGGGGTGTGAGCCCGGATCCGCGCTGGGGTGTGCGGCCGGCTCCACTTCCGCCGCCGGCTCCACTTCCGCCGCCGGCTCCACTTCCGCCGCCGGCTCCACTTCGGCCGCCGGGTCCACTTCCGCCGCCGGCTGTACCTCTCCGGCCGGGCTCGAGATCACCGGCGTCGTCTCCGCATCCCCGAGCCCCAGCGCGCCTCTGAACTGCCAGAGCGAGAGGCTCGCACCAGCGATGACGAGCGCGGACGCCGCCCAGATCCACGTCGCCGTGCGGCGCGTCGGCACCGGGGCCGCTGCCATCGAAGCGGACGGCGGCTCCGCTCTCGGCCGGCCCGCCTCGGGCGCAGCGACGTCAGTCGGCTCGGGGCTCTTCGTAGGGCTCGCCGCCACGAACGGCGTGGTCGGCTCGGTGTCGAGGGGGTCGACGTGCAGGTGCGGGCTCGGCTTCGTGCCTGCCGCGCCTCGCTCCACGGGCGGGAGCGCGGGACGCCCCTGAGCGACGCCGAGGGCTCCGCCCATGAGGACGGTGCCGTAGCGGACCTTGAGCATCGAACCGAGGGCTTCTCGCGCGCGCAGATCGACGCCGCCCGCGCTCGGCGTGAAGACGGCGTCGGCGATCTTGCCGTCCGCGGCCGCCACCCGCCCTACCCCGGCAGTGGCCCGGATCTCGAGCGTGGTCGCCGCGCTCGCGCGTGCCACGAGCTTCAGCCAGCGCGGCGCCCCGAGCGCTTCGACCCGCGCGATCACGAGCGAGCCTTGGTCGAGCGCGCTCCTCAGCGCGAGCTCGGCCGCATAGAGGGCGCTGACGCGCTCGCAGACGGCCTCGGTCGCCTGGGCCACCTCCACATCGACGACGAGCAGACCCGCGCCGCCGAGCTTCGGGTCGATGGCGAGCGTCGAGCCCGCGGCGCTCGCCAGATCGGCGGACGCGATCACGAAGATCGACGGATCGAGCGATGCCGCTTCGCGGAGCGCGTCGGCGCTGCACACGACGCGGTGCACGGAAGCGCCGTGGACGTGAAGCGCGGCGGCGCACTTCGAGAGCGCGCCGTCCTCGTCGCCCACCACCACGATCGTCGCGTCGTCGACCTGCACCTCGCTTCCGTCGGCGCGGGTGTCCGACAAGATCGCGATGCGCGAAGGAGAGCGCTCGGCTGCGCGAAGCCCCGCTGCCTCACCCTTCAGCGCTTCGAGGTCGATCCCCGCGCGGCGCCCATCCGCGATCGCCAGCGCGCCCACGGCCTCGTTCGCGATGAGCCCCGCCCGCCCCCCCCCCAGCGCGCAGTCGACCAGGGCGTCGAGATCCTCGACCGCGAGACGTGAGGGCCACGGGTCACGCGTGGCCCCCGCCGCTGCGACCTGGGAGATCTTCGTCGCGAGCGAAGCGGCCGGCATGCTCGAAGGGACCTGGACCGAGCGCCCTCGCGCGCTCGCGCGCGCCCCGCCGACGACGACGATCGGTGGCGCGATACCGGCGCCAGCCTTCCGCAGGGCCGCTCCGAGCTCGCCTTCGCGCGCCGCCGCGTCCCCGGAGAGCACGAGAACATCCGGTGCCCACGCGTGTACCGTCGGCGCGCTGGTGTCGGAGCGCGTCTGCACGACCTCCACGCCCATGCCGGCCAGCGCCTGGGCGGGCACGTCACCCCCGCCGAGCCAGAGGGCATGGCACAGCTTCGTCGGCTCCGGAGCGCTCACGCGCGGGAGGGTATCCGGCCTGGCGTCGAAGGACACGTCGCTCCGTCGTGTCCGGGGATCCGGCGTCTCGATGCGCCTTCGCTACGGAGCGAGCGCTCGGCCCCGCTCCTCGGCCCGCTCCCACATCCGTAGGTAGGCCTCCGCGGAGCGGAAGAGCGGCTCGAGCTCCTCGTCCGTGACGCCGTCGCGACGCGCGTCCTCGATGAGCTCCGGGACGAGGCCGATGTGGAGCATCCCCTCGGTGTTGAAGTCGACCGTGCGCACGCCGAGCCGAGGCTCGGTGAACGTCACGTCGCCCGCATACGAAGTGAACGGGTACGTGATGGGGTTGGCCTGCGGCACGTCGCCGCAGCCGCCGTTCGGGCCGAAGCGAGGCCTCGGCGCGTGAGCGAAGCCGTTGAGATCGAACCCGAAGCCCTCCGCGGGATAGCCGCCGTGCAGCGTGATGAGCGCGATGCGGTCACGCAGCCCGTCTCCCATCGCGCCGGGACGCGATGGATCGGCGCAGCGCCCGAGCCCGACGGTCGAGATGCCGCCGAGATCGTAGACGAGGCCTCCCTGCGTGTTGCCGTGGGTCGCTGCCGGCGGGTAGTCGTTCTCGACCAGGATCTCGTACGCGCGGACCGAAGCGCGGCGCGGAAGGTGATCCACCTCGACGATCATCCCGCGGTTCATCAGCTCGTGGATCAGCGTCTCGCCGAGCGCCGTCAGGCCCGCGTTCTGGCAATAGTTGCCCACGAGCGGTGGGCTCCGGAGCTCGGCGAGGAACGGGCTCAACGCCGCGATCGGGCCATCGGCAAAGCCGCTCATGTCCACAGGCGCCGGAGCGAGGTAGTCGGCGCGAGGCATGTTGAGACCGCCGAACACCACGTCACCGTGATCGAACACGCTGGGAACGTCGGGACACTCGAGCACGAAGTTCGAGTACTGCCCGCTGTTCACGAAGCTTCCGATCTGACCCACGTTGCGATCGCCGTCGCCCGCCGAGAACGCGTTGTCGAACTTGTGCACGGGGAAGATCGCGCGGACGCCGAGCTCGTGAAAGTGATCGAGCTGCGCGCGCACCTCGGCCTCGTCGCATGCCGGGACGCCGGGTGGCGGGGTGAGAAAGCAATCGAAGAGGTTGGACGTCTCGATCCCGAGCACGACGGCGAGCCGGCCGCTCGCGATCACGCTGCGCGCCTCGGCCGGCGTGACCACCACGCGCAGCCAGCCGCGCCCCGGGCCCCCGGACTGCGCGTCGATGTAGCTCTCGAGCGCGTACGTCTCCTGGATCTCGCGCTCGACGGCGACCATGTCGTTGCACGAGTAGCGCACCGGCTGCGCGCCGATCCCGGTCATCAGCTCGCACAGCACCGAGTTCGTCGTCGCGTGCTGCACGATGAGCCGCAGCCCGCCGAGGTACGCGCGCTCGATCCAGCGGTAGTACTCGACCTGGTGCGTCGCGCTGCCCCAAGCGTTCGGCCAGTCGGTGAACGTGGGGTAGCCGTCGGTGTGGTGGTTGAACTCCGGCGTCCTGGCGCTGATGAACGCCGGCAGGATCACGCTCGTGTCGATGTCCGAGAGACCGGAGAACGCGAAGCCGATGAGATCTCGGCGACCTTCGGCGCCGTGGAACGGCTCGCAGCTCCCCAGCGCTTGCTCTACGCCGAGCCGGTGAAACGGTGAGCCGTAGTACATGCCGCCGCCGCCGAAGCCGAAGTTGGTGAACAGGTGCGCGTGTGCGTCGACGACGCCGAAGAGGTCACCGTCGGGCCACTGGAGGGGCGTGACTGCGCCGTCTGCGTCGAGCGTCATCTCCGGGAAGTCGGTGCAGCCCGTCTCCGGATACAGCGCGATGACGGCGGCCGAGGCCGCGTCGGCCGTCGTGCCGGTCGTCGTCAGGTACTCGTGCGTCTGGTAGTTGCGCAGCTGGAAGCGCGAGGGATCGCTCGCGGACACCTCGAGCTCCCACTCCGCCGGCGAGCGATACGTGTCGTCGAGCAGGAGGAGGTCGGAGAGCAGGTCCGACTGGCGCATCAGCGCCCCGTCCTGCGCGATCAGGTACTGGCGCTCGGCGTCGTAGAAGAGGTATGTGCCCAGGTCCGACGCGCGGAGGAAGAAGCGCGCGCCGCTGTCGACCGAGGTCGCCGAGAAGGCGAACGACTCTCCGGTGGGCGAAGCGGCGAGCCAGCGCGTGTTCGTGCTCCCCGGCGCGGTCGCGTCCATCGCGTAGCAGCCGTTCGCAAAGCCGTAGATCCCATCGTTGTCGGGCGCTGGCGGCCGCTCGACGTGGAGCTCACTACAGCCGAGCGCGAGAACAGCGAGGAGCGCGGTCGAGGACGCTCGGAGTACGCGGTGCATCGCGAGGCACGCTACAGGCACACTCGGAAGGTGTCGAGCACGTGCGCCGGCGCGCGTGAGCTCGAGGCGTGACCAACAATGGTCGCGCCTTGTCCTTTCCCAGCGTGAAGCGC
>JBBSAT010000391.1:0-6360 GCA_038252025.1 Polyangiales bacterium
CGCGGGTATCGAGCAACGCCAGCGCCAGGCGCTCGAAGTCCCCCTCGAACGCCACGAGCCCGTGCACCGGATCGCGGAGGATCATCGCGCGCGCCTATAGCACGATCGATCGCGCGATCACTCGGTCAGGAAACCATAGCGGCCGTCGCGCGGAGCTTCCGCGAGAGCCGCGCGAGTCGACGAGACGACCACAACGCGCTCGTGAACGAGCGGCACGACCGGCAGCTCGCGCGCGAGGATGCGCTGAACCGTCAGGTACGCTGCACGACGAGCGGGGATTCCGACAGCGCGTACTCCCTCGTCGAGAGCGCGATCGAGCTCGTCCGAGCGAAACCGCCAGCGGTTGGCCCCGCCTGTAGGGCCGCCGGGGATCGAGCGCGAGTCGAAGAAGCGCGAGATCGCGTGCGGCTCGAGCAGCTCCGGCACCGCCATCAACGCGAGGTCGAAGCGACCGTCGTCGAGGTCCGCGAGGAGTATCCCGGTCTCGCTGGACCGAACCTCGACCGACAGGCCGACGCTCGAGAGCATCGAGGCGATGGCGCGGGCCGTCGAGACCCGCGTTCGATCGCTCGCGCATCGGAGCACCAGCTCCGTGCCCTCGGGAACGCCCGCTTCGCGAAGGAGCACGCGCGCCGCTTGCGGATCGAATGGAGGGACCGTGATCGACGGGTCGCTCGCCCAGTGTCCGACGGGAATCCACGTCTCGGCGATCGAGGCGAGTCCGCCATACTTGCCCTCGGCGATCGAGACGCGATCGATCGCCATCGCGATCGCGCGGCGAACGCGGACGTCGTTCAAGGGCGGGTGCTCGAGCTCCATGCCCAGGTAGACCGTCCCTGTCCCCTCCGCGGTCGTGACGACGAAGTGCGGATCGTCCACGAACATGGGGATCAGCAGCGGCGGCAGCGACGAGAGCGCGACGTCACCGGCGCCGGCGAGGAGACGCAGCGCGCGCGTGTTGTCGTCACGGATCACGACGAAGCGCAGCTCGGGATGCGCCGGTCGTCCGCGGTGCCAGTCCGCGCGCGCGTCCAGGTCGTACACCCGCCCCTGGACGTGCTCGACCAGGTACGGCCCGCTCGACACCAGGCCGTCTGCGAGCGCGAGATGCGCGCTCGCGTCCTCACGTCGAACGATCGGCAGCTCGAGGTCCGTCATGAACGGCGCGTGCGGCTCGCGCAGCGTGAAGATCACGTGACTCGGGTCCGGGGTGTCGATGCGCGCGATGCGACGGTAGTTCTCTGCAAAGCGGCTCCCGGTCGCGGGATCGACCACGCTCTCGAAGGTCGCCCGCACGTCGTCCGCGTCGAGGCGCGAGCCGTCCGAGAACGTCAACCCTTCACGCAGGACGACCGTGTAGACGGTCCCGTCCGCGCTCGGCTCCACGCTGTCGGCGAGCTCTGGGCGAACCTCGAGCGTGTGCGGATCGATCGACACGAGCCCCTGGAAGAGGAGCCGCGAGATGCGCAGTCCCTGGGCGTCCACGACGTGGCGCGGATCGACCTGGAGCGGCTCGCCCGGAAGAAGCACGAGGAGTCGATCGCTCGAGGGATGCGAAGGCGCGGCGCACGCGACGAGCGCGAGGGCGAGCGTGACCCACATGCTAGAGGGGAACGCATGACGCGGCGCCCTCCCCTCGCGATCCTCGGCTCCTTCCTGCTGCTGGCGCTCTTCGCGCTCTCGCACGGCTCCGTGGGCGCGCAGACCCCGCCCCCACGCGCGGCGCTGGCCTCGCGCATCGGCGAGCTCGTCGCGGCCGTAGGGCTCGGCGATCGAATCGGAATCGCCGTCCTCGACGCGACCACTGGCGCCGAGATCTTCGCTCACGGCGCGGAGCGCCCCCTGAACCCCGCGTCGAACATGAAGCTCGTCACTGCGGCCGCAGCGCTCGCGGCGCTCGGCGCAGACTTCCAGCTGCGCACCGGCCTCTACGGGCGAGTCGTCGGCGACACCGTCGCGGGGGGGCTCGTGCTCCGCGGCTTCGGCGATCCGTCGCTGCGGCAGGCGGACCTCGTCGAGCTCGCTCGAGACCTGGCCGACCACGGAGTCCGTTCCGTCGACGAGGTGATCGTGGACGGGACCTACTTCGACGGGCAGTACCTCCCGCCGGCGTTCGAACAGCAGCCAGGTGAGGTCGCGCCGTTCCGCGCGGCGACGGCTGCCGTCTCCGTCGACGCGAACGCCTACACGCTGCGGGTCCTGCCGGGATCGAGCGCCGGCGCCCCTGCGCGCGTGCGGCTCGACGGGGCTGGGTACTTCGATCTCGTCAACGGGCTCACGACGAGCGATGGCGGCCCCGCGAGCGTGTTCGCCGACCAGCGCGCAGAGGGCGAACGGCTCCGGCTCGCGCTGCGCGGCACGCTGCCGCTGGGGATCACGGGCGCCTCGTACCGTCGGCGCGTCGAGAATCCCCTCCCGTGGGCGGGCCAGCTGATGGTCCAGGCGCTCGACGGCGCGGGCATTCGCGTCACCGGCGACGTGCGCGTCGCCACGACCGCGACGACGGCGCCTCTCCTCGCGCAGCACGCGTCGGAGCCGCTCTCCGAGCTCATCAGCGCCATGGGAAAGCAGAGCGACAACTTCACCGCCGAGATGGTCTTTCGAGTCCTCGGCGCGGAGCGCGTGCGTCCCGGCGGCGTCGCCGAGTCGGTGGCCGCGGTCCAGGAGTTCCTGGTCGAGGCAGGCGTCCCCGCCGGCCACGTCACCGTCGTGAACGGCTCGGGCCTCTTCCAGGGAAACAGCATCGCGGCGGGCGACCTCGCTCATCTTCTCTCGTACGTCTATCAGACCCCTGGGATGCGGGACGAGTACGTCGCGCACCTGTCGATCGGCGGCGTGGACGGCACGTTGCACAACCGTCTCACCGGGCTGCCTGCCCCGCGGATCGTGCGGGCGAAGACAGGGACTCTCGACGACGTCATCGCGCTCTCGGGCTTCGTGTTGGGACGCACACCGAACGACTCGGTCGCGTTCTCGATCCTCTTGAACGGTGTCCACGGTCGACAGGGGGCAGCGCGTGGCCTCGCGGACGCCATCGCTCGCGCCATCGCCGAAGACCTCTGGGCCAGCGCGGCGCACTGACACCTTTCGCCGGTGCAACGCACTGACCCTTTCGCCGGTGCAACGGCGTGCGTGCATCGCCGCAACGCACGAAGCCCGACCAGCTTCTGCCGATCGGGCTCCGAACGCACGCAGCGAGCGCGCGGCTACTCCTTGATCTGGCGGCGGATCTTGGCGAGCGCCTGCTCCTGGAGCTGCCGGATGCGCTCGCGGGACAGGTTGTACTTGTCGCCGATCTCCTTGAGCGTGAGCTCGTCCTCGTCATCGAGACCGAAGCGCCAACGAAGGATGCGCGCCTCCATGGGAGACAGCGTGTCGAGCAGGCGACGCACCTCGTCCGACCAGGTCTTGCTGACGAGCTGCTCGTACGGCGTCGGAACGCCTTCCTGCTCGAGGAAGTCGATGAACTTCCGTCCATCTTCGTCGTTCACAGGCCGGTCGAGAGAGAACGGCGTCTCCGCCCAGTAGCCCTTGATCTTCTCGAGCTTCTCGGCCGCGATGCCGGTCTCCTTCTCGAGCTCCTCCGGGGTCGGCTCCGCGCCCGTGCGGGTCGCGATGGCCTGCGTCGCGCGCGCGACGCGGTTGTACGTGTCGAGCATGTGCACGGGGATCCGGACGGCTCGGCCCTTGTCGGCGAGCGCGCGGCTGATCGCGTGACGGATCCACCACGACGCGTACGTGCTGAAGCGATACCCGCGGTTGTGATCGAAGCGCTCGACGGCCTTCATGAGGCCGATGTTGCCCTCCTGGATCAGATCGATGAGCGGCAGCCGCCCGCGGTTGTATCGACGCGCGATCGAGACGACGAGCCGCAGGTTGGCCGCAACGAAGCGGTTCTTCGACTCCTGCTGGAGCTCTCGCGCGCGATCCACGCCCCCGAGGTACTTCTTGAAGGCCGGCGTCAGCTGCACGCCCTCGCCCACGAGATCTCGCTCGGCGGCGAACTCGCCTGCGGCGCGATGCACCGAGCGGTCGGAGTCGGCGACGAAGATCCGGTCGGAGTCCAGCACGCGCATGATCGTGGAGAGCGCCTTCGCGATCTCGTCCCACTTCTCCTGATCGCGCTTGGTCAGCTTGCCCGTCGCGCGCTGTACGGAGCGCGCGAGCTTGCGGAGCACCGCGAGGTCTCCCAGCTCCTGCTCCGTGACGTGCTTCTCGATCGTGGTGGCGACGGTCTCGAATGCGGCCGGGTAATCGCAGAGCGCCTGCCAGTATCCGATCTCGAGCTTCTCGACTTCCTTCGCGGCCTCGATCTCTTCCTGAGGCGTGAGCACCCGGTGGCTCGCCATCTCACGGAAGTAGCGGCTGAGCGTCGAGTCACCGCCGCCCTGGCGCTCCATCTCCTTGAGGGCCTTCTCGGCCTCGGCCTGGGCCTCGGCGAGCTGCTCGGGGCTCGGGTCTTCGGAGAAGTCGGCTTCCGGCTTCTCTTCCTCCTCGTCGTCCTCCTTGCCCTCCTTCGAGTCCTTCGCGTCCTTGCCAGCGGGCTTGGCCTTCCCGCCCTTTCCGGCGGTCTCCTTGACGTATGCGACCGCCTTGCCCGCCTTTCCGGGCGAGGACGCGATCGCGTGTACGACTGCTACTGCTGCTGCCTTGGCCATGGGATCCTTCTTCTTCTCTCCCGCCCCGTTCGCGCTCTTCTTCGTCTTGGCCACCGGATCGCTCTCGTTGGTCTGAGCAGGTCGCCTTGCCCGCTGCGCCGCTCCCAACGGCGACCCAACGTCGCGCGCAGACTTCTCGTTCCGTTGCTTGCCCACGCTCGCGTGTTTGTCATGCGCGCGCGAACCCGGTTTTCCAGCCGGTCGCGCGCTGCCCGAGTCAGCACGCGACGTGCCACTTCCTGTACGCTTGGTCACGAGACCTCCTGAGACGGGCGGTACGATCCGGACGACGGTGCTCTCGTACGCGCGCCGAGCCCGAGCCTGCCTTGCGCGAGACGACCCGCCTCTCGACAAGCAAGAAGCGGTCGCTCGCCCTTCTTCACGACGCAGTATCCTGACGGTACGCTCCGCGACGATTCGCGCGGGCGCGGACTCTACACCGAGTCACACCGAAATCGGTTGCCTACTTTCGCCTCCTCCGAAGGCTTTTGCCATCATGCCCCCGCCCACAAGAGCACCGTACGCGCGCCGTCTACAGCCGGACGACGCACATGACAACAAAACTCCCGCGAGCGTCGAACCGGCCAGACGAGGCGCCGCCCCCGGCGTGTCGAGTGGCCACGCATTGCGGGCCTTGGCCGTTCTTGCGGTCCTCCAATCGACGAGCGTGGTGGCGGCCCAGAACGTGCCGATCGAGCGGACCATCACGCTGCGCCATGCGATCCAGGTGCGCATCGAGGTCGCGGGGGATGACACGCATGTCGTGGCGCGCCTGGGCCGTCACGTATCGGAAGTGACCCTGACGGGTGTCGCGACGGACGCACCCGAGATCGAGCGCCTCGTGACGACGACAGGGCCGGTCGCGATCGTCCGGGCGACGGGGGCGGACCGGGCGTTCGTCGCGCTGCTCGTGGAGACCGACGCCGGCCCCAGCATCGTCTGGTCGGGCAGGAGCGACCTGCACGGCGACCCGGGCGAGAGGACGGCCGCCGCGATCGAGACCATCGATCGTACCGGAGACGGACTGCCCGACGTGGTGGTGGGCGAATGGCGGGAGGGGGTCGCGGTCTGCGGCGCGCAGCACAGCCTCCTTTTTCCTCGCGGGCTCGATCGGACGGGGGCGCTTCGGCCCGTGGCGCTGCGGCGCGTGAGCGGGGAGATCGTCGAGGTCGAGGCCACGACTCGCTCGCCTGGTCCCACGCTTCCGCCCATCGGTAGCGCGCTGCGGGTCGTGGCGAGCTCGAGCGCCGTCGGCGTCGAGGACGCGGTGGGCCTGAGCGTGCCGCGCGGTCTGACCGACGGCGATCCGAGCACCGGCTGGGCAGAGGGTCGCGGCGGCGCCGGCAGCGGCGAGTTCATCGCGGCTCGCTTCGACGCTTCGCGGCCCATCCGCGCGTTCGCGATCCGCGCGTCGACCGCGACGGGCGTCGATCCGCCGAGCGCGATCTGGCTCGTGGGCGATCGCGGTCCCGCGCTGCACGTGACGTTGCCGCCGGCGCCCTTCGATCGCGCCTTCATCGTGCCGCCCGCGCCGTTGAGCTGGACCTGCGTGAGCGTCGTGATCGAGTCGGCGGCGAGCGAGCAGCCGGGGCTTCACGTCGGGCTCGGAGAGCTCGAGGCCTACACGGACATCGACTTCACGGGCGGCATCGGCGCGCTCGTCGACGCGCTCGTCGCGGAGCAGGACGACGCCGAACGCAAC
>JBBSAT010000392.1:0-6357 GCA_038252025.1 Polyangiales bacterium
CTCTTCCCCGGGGGCCGGTCTTTCGTTCTTGTTCTCGATTTGCGGGCCGGCCCCGCCCTCAATTTCACAATCCCCCCCCCCCGCGTCCCCTACGAGAGCTCGTCGAGTCCCCTACGAGAGCTCGTCGAGTCGATCGGCGATCGCGTCGTGGTCGCCGAAGGCCACGACGAACGACGAGCGGATCGCAGCCCACTGCTCCGACGCGAACGCGCGGTCGCTCTCAGCGAGGGCGACGAGATCACCTGCCTTCCAGCCCAGCGCGATCGGACAGCTCGCGCCGAGGCTCGCGTCCAGCGCTTCCGCGAGCTGTGCGTAGCGCTCGGCTCTGGACATCTTTCCTCGCCTCACGTCGATATCGCCCACCAGCCCGAGGGCCTGGGGGCGCAGCAGCGGATCGTCCTCCGCGAGCACCAGCGCCTCGGCCGCGAGGCGCGCGGCGCTCTCCAGATCTTCGCGCTCCAGCGCGGCCGCTGCCGACTGGCCCATCGCGTCCGCCAGACACCGGCTCGCGCGAGGGTGAGCGAAGCGACGAAGCGCGCTCCTCGCCCTTTCTGCTTCGGATTCGTCGCCCGCCGCCTGCGCCACCCTGAGGCAAGCGGCGATCTCGTCGATACCGGCATGCGCCTCGCCGCGTCCCGAGCGAGGCAGCATCGAGACGATCATGCGGCGCTTCCCGCCCGCTCCTGATCGTGACTGCACCGCGAACGAGCTCGTCGCGTGCGGCGTCGCCAGCGAGATCAGCCCCACCGATCCGTCGCCCGCGTCGCGCGCCATGAACGCGAGTCGCTCGGCGACGGCCTCGATCAATGCCGCGGGCAAGGTCATCGGGTCGGGCGGCGCGCGATCGAAGTAGATCGGGCCGACCTTCGCGCCCACGTCCAGCCGGAACGGCGCGTGGTGCCGCATCGTGAGGAGCAAGAGCACGTTGGCGAGGCGCTCGATCGGAGGCGTCGGGGGTAGCTCACGATCGCGTGGAAGCGAGCCCTTCGGCACCTCCTCGGCGCGCGCGAGCAGCTCATGGGCGTTGGGCAGCTTCCCAGTGGGCCGCAGCCGCAACAGCATCGGCGCGATCCACAACGTCGCGAAGAGGTTCAGGGCCATCGCAGAGACGCTGGACACGAGCAGGAACGCCCAGACGGGCCTGAGAGCATAGTATCGCTCGGGCCCGACCGCGGCTTGCACCGCAGCGAACGCCGCCACCGTGATCACGACCCCGAGACCGATCTGCTCGCGCACTCGAGGTGCCATGAGATCGGCGCGCCTAAGCCGCGTCGCGAAGTGACCTCGCATGTCCTCGATGCGCACCGGGGCACGCCCGACGGCCGCGATGCGGGCGCGGTGGCGCTCCCACACGTCCGCAAAGCTCCCTGGGATGCGGACCTGGCTCAGCCCGTCGGACGAGCGATCGCGCGTGACCGGCGCGAGCAACATCCGATCGCGGCGCTCCGGAGAGAGCTCGGCCGTGAGCACGATCCTCCCGTCGTCGAACAACGAGACGAGCTCCACCGGGAAAGCGCCCGCGACTTCAGCGAGCGTCGTCTGGTCGCCCGACCGCCAGACCTGATGGAGCAGCTCGGCGTTCCCGGCCCGCAGTACGGCGCGCGCGTGCCCGAGGATGGAGAATCCGGCGTCTTCCAGCTCCCACGTCTGCGCATCCGGGACTGCGCAGTGCTGCGCGGCGAACGGATCTCTCGACACGTCCGAATAGTCGAACCAGTGACGATTCCAAAGCTGACCGAACGTCTTCGGCGCCGACACGCGCGGGAATACAACACGTCCGGGCGAGGGTGTCGACGTCGACGCCGGGTTCGAGCCCGCAGCGCTGCGCTTCGACGCGAAGCCACTTTCCATGCGCCCGCAAGCATCGCGGCTTCTCACGACGGGTGTTCCCTTTCGCCTCTTCCGCGCCTACAACGCGGCCGAACGGAGATGCGCGTCTCATGAACCTCGTCGAGAACCTCGTCTCGCGCGCCCGAGGGCGCACGGCTCCCGTGGTCCCTTCCGGGCTGCGTCCGCCGCCCCAGCTCGCGGGCGGGCTTCCGGTCGTCGGGCACTCGGTCGAGTTCGTCCGCAAGACGATGGAGCTCCTGTTCCGCGCGAACCGCGAGCTCGGCGAGGTCGCGGCGTTCACCGTCTTCCAGCGCCGCATGGTCTGCTTCTTCGGGCCCGAGGCGCACGAGGCGATCTTCCGCGCGCCCGACGCGCAGCTGAGCCCGATGGAGGCGTACAAGATCATGACGCCCGTCTTCGGCAAGGGCATCGTCTACGACGCGAGCCCCGAGAAGATGGCGGAGCAGCTGAAGATGTTGCTCCCCGCGCTGAAGGACAAGCGCATGCGCACCTACGGCGAGGCCATCATCCACGAGACGGAAGAGACCATCCGGCCGTGGGGCAAGACGGGCGTCGTCGACTTCGTCGACTTCTGCCGGAGCCTCACGAACTTCACCTCGAGCCGGTGCCTGCTCGGCAAGGAATTCCGCGAGGGCATGAGCGAGGAATTCGCGAGCGTCTATCACGACCTCGAGGGCGGCGTGACGCCGCTCGCCTACGTCAACGCGCACCTGCCGATCCCGAGCTTCCAGAAGCGCGACAAGGCGCGCGTGAAGATGGTCGAGATGATCACGAAGATCGTCTCGGACCGTCGGCGCGACTCGCGCACGGGAGAGGACTTCCTCCAGACGCTGATGGAGTCGAAGTACGCGGACGGCCGCGACCTCACCGAGGACGAGATCACCGGGCTCTTGCTCGCGGCGATGTTCGCCGGGCACCACACCAGCTCGGTCACCACCGCCTGGGTGCTCATCGAGCTCCTGATGAACCCGACCTACCTCCAGCGGGCCATCGACGAGGTCGATCGCGTGTTCGGCGGAGGCCGCGAGGTGAGCCACGCCGCGCTGCGCGAGCTGAGCGTGCTCGAGAACGCGGTGAAGGAAGCGCTGCGGATGCACCCGCCGCTCTTCATGCTCGTGCGCGTCGCGCAGCAGGACTTCGTCTACAAGGACATCTTCGTCGCGAAGGGCAGCTGGATCGTGCTCTCGCCGACGGTCGCGGGACGGCTCCCCGACGTGTTCGCCGATCCCGACGCGTTCGATCCCGATCGCTACGCCGAGGGCCGTCAGGAGGACAAGAAGGACTTCGCGTACATCGCGTTCGGCGGCGGTCGGCACAAGTGTCTCGGCAACGCGTTCGCGATCCTGCAGATCAAGGCGATCGTCGCGCTCCTGCTCGGACAGTTCGAGTTCGGGCTCGTGGGCGATCCCGTGCAGGACGACTTCCAGGGGCTCGTCGTCGGCCCGAAGCAGCCCTGCCGCATCCGCTATCGGCGTCGCGCGCGTCCGACGGTGACGATGGCGATGGGCGAGCAGCTGCAGAAGGCGGCGACCGAGACGGTGTCGCCGGAAGTGGCGGCCTCGGCCGCAGCAGCGGGCTGCCCCGCGCACGCGCACGCGAACGGCGCATCATCGCCCGTGGCAGCGGCGGTGGCCGACGGGCCGGTGAAGAAGTTCCGCGTGAAGATCGATCGCGACCTCTGCCAGGGCCACGGCGTCTGCGCGGGCGAAGCGCCCGAGGTCTTCGCCGTCGGCAAGGACAACAAGGTCATCCGCAAGATCGCCGAGCCGGGCCCGGAGCTGCACGCGAAGGTCCGCGCGGCCGCCGATCACTGCCCGACGCGCACGATCCGCATCGAGGAGTGAGCGTCAGCGCGACGGCGCCCGGCGCCAACAACCGACCGACCCCGAGCTCGATCGCTTCGAAGGGCGGGATGCGAACGAGGTCGCCATCGCCGACGCGACCGGCCTCCATCCACCGCGTTCCCTCGCGCACGAGCACCCGCGTCTCGGAGTCCACTTCGACACGCCGAGCAAGTCGAGAGCCGGGGCTCCCGACCCGTGGTCTCAGGCCGGCTCTTCCGAGCCCGCGAGCTCGGGGAGCTTCCGGTAGATCGTCCGCGCCGAGATGCCGAGCAGCTGCGCGGCGAGCTGCTTGTCGCCGTGTGTGTGATCGAGCGTGGCCTTGATCACGCGGCGCTCGATCTCGTCGAGCGGCGTGCCGAGCGCGAACGCCAGCTCGTCGGTGCGGCGCTCGGCTTCGCGCACATGCGGCGGGAGATCGGCGGGCGTGATCTGCGCGCCCTTCCCGAGCACGACGGCGCGCTCGATCACGTTCTCGAGCTCGCGCACGTTGCCCGGCCAGGAGTAGCCGACGAGGACGTCCATCGTCTCGCGCGTCGGCTCCATGCGCGCTCGGCTGTTCTTCTTGCAGTAGACGTCGACGAAGTGATCGACGAGCAGCGGCACGTCGCTCGTGCGGCTGCGGAGCGGCGGGCTCGTGATCGCGATGACGTGCAGTCGATAGTAGAGGTCCTCGCGAAAGCGGCCCTCCTGGACGAGCTGGCGGAGATCCTTGTTCGTCGCGGCGATGAGCCGGAAGTCGGCCTTGCGGGTCTTGCCGCCGAGCGGCTCGTACTCGCCCTCCTGGATGACGCGGAGCAGCTTCACCTGCACGGCGAGCGAGAGCTCTCCGATCTCGTCGAGGAAGAGCGTGCCGCCCTCTGCTTGCGAGATGCGTCCGTCGCGCTTCACGACGGCGCCGGTGAAGACGCCCTTCTCGTAGCCGAAGAGCTCGCCCTCGACGATCGTCTCCGGAAGCGCCGCGAGGTTGACGGCGGTGAACGCGCCCTTGCGCCCGCTGCGATCGTGGATGGCGCGCGCGAGCAATTCCTTGCCGGTGCCGCTCTCGCCGAGCACGAGCACGTTGGCGGTGGAGGGCGCGGCCTGCGTGGCGACCTCGAGCGCGGCGCGGAGAGCCGGCGAGGAGCCGATGATCGGCCGCGTCTTGAGCGCGGTCAGCTCGTCGCGGAGCGTCTTGTTCTCGGCGACGAGCGCGTGCCGCTCGAGCGCCTTCTCGACCGTCTTGACGATCTGCATGCGCTTGAGCGGCTTCTCGACGAAGTCGTACGCGCCGCCGCGGATGGCCTCGACGGCCGTCTCGATCGTGCCGTAGGCGGTCATGAGGACGACCTCGGCGTCGGGCGCGACCGTGGCGAGCGCCTTGAGGAGGTCCATCCCGCTCATGGCGGGCATCATGAGGTCGGTGACGACGACGTGGACCCGATGGGCCCGGCAGACGTCGAGCGCCTTCCGCCCGGAGTCCGCGAGGAGCACGCGGTACCCCTCCCGGACGAAGATGCGCTCGAGCGACTCGCGGTTCCCGGCCTCGTCGTCGACGACGAGCACGGTGGCCGTGGTCCCAGGGGCGGCGACAGGGAGAGAAGACTCTTCGTCCAGCGACACAGACACCTCGTCAAAGGAGATGCCAGCATGACACGACGTGACGACCTGTCTATTCCAGGTAAAATATTGAGTGAATTCAAGCGCCCGTCGCTCGCCCGACGGCCGGTCGTCATGCGGCGCGGAACTCGGGCACTTCGGCTGGATGCTGGTCTCATGAGGCGTCTGGGTGCTCATCGCCGCGAGGAGAGCACCGCAATGCGAGCTCTTCGGCGGGCAGCTGGCTGCCCTTGGAGGAACGGAAGCCTTCGACGGTGTGCACTGGGGTGCACAGTTGGGAAACCGTGGCTTCCTCGGAGAGCAGCTGGCTGCTCTTGGAGGAGGGGAGCCTTCGACGGTCTGCACTGGAGTGGGCGGTTGGGAAGCGTGGGCTTCCTGCAGGAGCAGCCAGCTGCTCTTCGAGGGAAGCAACGGTCTGCGCCGGCCGCTGCGCGGGGAGAGTGCTCGAACGCGGCCGCGACGCTCCCGTGACGAACGTGGGGCAGGAGAAAACGCAAATGGCGTACCCCCCCAACTTGTGGCAGAGGTTTGCACTGAACGTCGGGCGGGCTGTGGCGCCCGACCCCAGGGGGGACGCATGACCGATGAGCCCGTGATCTTCGTGGTCTATGCGCCGCGACCGAGCGGACGGAAGGCGCTCGCGTCCATCGTCGAGCGCGCCGGTGCGACCGTGATCGACTGGAGCGCCTCGACGCCTGCGCCGACGTGCACGTACGCGGGCGTGCTTGCCTGGGGAACGGCGACCGAGGTCGCCTCTGCGCCTCGAGCTCCCCGGCCCGTGCGCCTGGCTCGTGGATCGTCCGACGTGCGCAGACGTCAACCGCGTCGTTGGCACGAGCATCGTCTTGGTCAGCCCTCCGGCCGGTCTCGTTCTCGTCGCTGACTTCGTTGCGCGGAACCTCGAGCGTCTCGCGAATCCCGACGGGTCGGCGTGTCGCCTCGCCGCGAGCCTCGGGCTCACGCCCCGCCGCTCGGAGGTCTTCGTCTGCATCGCTCGCGGCGATCACCGCGAAGCGATTGTCGACGCGCTGGCCATCAGCGGCAACACGCTCGACAAGCACCTGCA
>JBBSAT010000393.1:0-6355 GCA_038252025.1 Polyangiales bacterium
GGCGCTGCTGCCGCTGCTTGCCCCGCACGGCCGCGTGCTGGCCGCGTGCGATCTCCCCGCGGACGATCCGGGCGCCTACTGCGCGGGCCCGCTCGTTCATCGCGAGCTCCTCGATCCGCTCGACCCGGGAGCGCTCCTCGTCGGCTACTCCGTCGGCACGACCTCGGAGGACGGCGCCGAGCGTCACGCGCGAAGCCCCTCCTCATACTGGCCGCGCATCGTCCGCGTCAGGCTCTGAGCGCGCGCGCGACGCGACCGGCGTCCGACCACGCGAAGAGGTCGCGACGAGCGCGTGATCGCGACTCTGATAGCCTTGGGGCCGTGACTCGCGCTCGCACTCCAGCCGCCCCCGCCATACCCACCACCCTGGCGATCTCGGAAGAACTGTTCGCGACCAAGAACGCAGAAGGAGCAGGGCTCTGTGAGGCGATGCGGGAGGCCGCGCGCGCTCGTGGCTTCGAGATCCTCGAGCCTTCGGCCATCACCGATGGACGCAAGGCGGCTCGCCTGCTGCCGCTGATGACGTCGAACGTGAAAGGTGGCGCGCGCGTGCGAGCGGACCTCGGGTCGCATGCCCAGGCGATCGCGACGGCCGCGGCGCGGGCCCTCGGCGTGCCCGTGACGTTGCTTCAGGTCTCCGGGACGGCGACGGGCGTTCGCGGCCGGCTCACGATCACGCTCGCGCCGCGGGCGATGCAGATCGATCGCGCCGGCAAGGCGCACGTACTGCGCGTCGAGGTCGAGGACACCGACTACGAGCAAGACGACGACCTCGACTGGTCCGAGCCCGGAGAGCTCCTGCGGGCTGGGTACGACCTCGCGGGCAACGTGCTCGCCGAAGCGGCGCAGCGGCTCGACCTCTCGCTCGAGAACGAAGGCGAGCGGATCGTCCACACGCTGCTGCGGCCCACGGCCGCGCCGCGGGTGGCCGAGATCGGCGCGCTCATCGCGATCTCGGGCGGTCATGAGCTGGTGAAGCAGCCCGACGGCCGCGTGCTCGTGAAGATCGCGCTCGAGGGCGGAAAGCGCATGGCCTACCTCAGCGCGACCGAAGCGGAGGAGCTCCAGCAGCTCCTCGCGCGCTGAGCACGGCGACCTACGCGCGGTCGCCATGCGGGCCGCGGTCGTAGAGCGCGAGGCGCCACGGGAAGTAGGGCACGGGCTCGCCTCGCCCGTCCTCCGACATCCACTCGGCGGCGCGGCGCGCGTCGGGCAACGCGTCGATGAGGCCGTGACCGTTGAAGCCGATCCCGAGCGTCGCGTGGACCCCCACTTCGCTACCCGTGCAGACGATCGAGTGGTCCTCGGACGCACCGTCGCCGAGGATCTCGTAGCCCACGACGCGCGCGGCTTCCTCCGGTCGCGCAGCCCCGCGCTCGGACGGCCAGAGGCTCGGGACGACGTCCGTCAAACACGTGGACAGCGTGAGGAGCACCTCGGGCAGGAGGCTCCCCCCGCCGTGCACCCAGGCAGGGCGCGGACACGGGCGCGCGAGAAAGTACCCCGCCGAGACGAGCTCCACGCCGCTCGGCTCGGTCACGTCGCTACGCACCGAGCTTGCTGAGGCGCTCGGCCAGGCGGCCGATCTCCTTCAGGTGTTGCTCGTACTGTCGCGTGAGCTCGCCGATCCGGCGCGCCGCCATGACCGTCTGCTCGGAGTTGCGCGCCTGGAGGCGATGCGACTGGTGTAGCTGGTTGACCATGCTCGAGATGTTCTCGATCGCCTGGCTGATCTGGCGGCCGCCGCGCGCCTGCTCCTGGCTGGAGCGCTCCACGTGCTGCGTGATGAGCCGCATCTTCTCGGCGCTCTTCATGATGAGCTCCGAGCCGCGCGCCTGCTCGGCAGTGGCGGCAGCGATCTGCTGGACCGTCTCGGCGATGCGGCCGATCGCGTCCGTGACCTGCTTGCTGCCCTTCGCCTGCTCGACCGTGGCGCGCGCGATCGCCCGCACCATCGCCGTCGACTTCTGCGAGCTCTCGAGGATCTTCTTCAGCGCGGTCTCGGCCTCGGCGCTCACCTCGACGCCGCGATCGACGGTGAGCGCGCCCTTCTCGACGGCCGTGATGCCACGCTTGGACTCGTTCTGGATCGCCTTGATGAGCTCTGCGATCTCTCGGGTGCTCGCGCCGGCGCGCTCGGCGAGATCCTTGATCTCGTCGGCCACGACGGCGAAGCCCTTGCCGTGCTCGCCCGCCTGCGCCGCGATGATGGCCGCGTTGAGCGCGAGGAGGTTCGTCTGCTCGGCGACGTCGTCGATGACGTCGAGGATGTCGCCGATCGCCTCGATGCGCGTGCCGAGGTTCGAGATGACGCTCACGGCCTCGCTCGACGAGTCCTTGATGCGGTTGATCTCCTGGATGGTCTTCAGGATCGCGTCGGCCCCGATCTCGGCGTCACGCGCCACCTGCTCCGAGAGGCGCGCCGTCTCGTTCGCGTTCGACTGGACCTGGTCGATGGACACGTCCATCTCGTTCATCGAGCTCGAGGTCTCCTCGGCGGTGAGCGAGAGCGCGTCGACGTTCCGGGCCACCTCCTTGATCGAGTAGGTCATCTCCTCGATCGACGAGACGGTCTCGCGAACGCTCGACGCGAGGTTCGTGGTGTTCTCGGCGACCTCGTCGTTCGTCGCCGTCATCTCGAGGATGGACGAGCTCGACTCCTCGGCGTTCGACGCGAGGGCTTCGACGTGCGTCGAGAGCTGCTGCAGCTGCCCGTTCGACTCCTGCATCGACCGAGTGGTCTGGTCGACCGCTGCCATCTGCTCGTCGAAGCCGGCGCTGAGCTGCTCGAGCTGGCTGCCGATCGACTCGGCCGCCTCGTTGAGCGCGCGATCGATGCGCTTGTGCTCGTCCTCGGCGCGCGCCACGCGGCTCTCGAGATCACGCGTGGCCTCGCGCACGGTGTCTCGCTCGCCAGCGAGCTTGGTCGCGCGCTCGTCGAGCTCGCGCAGCTTCGCGGCCTCGATCTCGCGCGCCACACGCAGCTCGCCCAGCTCACGACGCACGACCTCGAGCTCGCGCGTGCTGCGCTCGGACGCTTCCTTGAGCTCTTCTTCTTCGTCGTCCGCTTCCTCGATCGCCTCGGCGACCTCGTCGAGGGCGTCGAAGAGCTCGAGCTCCTGCACGCTCGCCTCGGCGGGCCGACGGGCCTTCTTGCCCTCGCCAGCCTCGCGCACCGCCGAGACCGGAAGGCTCGCGCTGCGCTTCTCGGGCATGAGCTGGATCGCCATCAACATCCCGAGGAACGCGAGCGTCCCTGCGATCGCGGCGCCGACGACGTACGAGCTCGCGAGCGAGCCGACGTACCCGCCGCCTCCAATGCCCGCGGCGACGAGGAGGAGGCCGGGAACGAACATCGGCGACTTGGGGAGGCGATCGAGCATGGGCCGTCGGAGCCTATCCGGCCTCTCTCTCGGGCCGCAAGACTTCGATCATCCCCGAGAAAGGGCTCAGAAGCGGTAGTGGATGTCCGCTGCGAAGTCGAAAGCGACGGCGGCCCGGTCGGCCAGGATGTAGAAGGTCGGCGCGATCAGGTCGACGCCGATCTCCCAATTCTCGCTGAGCGCGTAGTTCAGGCCGGCCGAGATGCGGATGACGGGGCCGTTGAACGCCAGATAGCCGAGGCCGACCCGCAGAGGGATCGTGAGGTCGAGGCCGGACGCGATCCGGATCCGATCCTCGGCCTGCAGCATCACGAGGACGTTCGAGACGCGCTGCTCGCGGCCCTCGAGGTTCGCGTAGGCGACGTAGAGGCCGACCATGAGGTCGCGAAGGATGCGCACGTCGAGGCGTGCGCCGACGAAGTGGTTGTAGAAGCTGCCCTGCGAGGTGCCGACGGACGCTTCTGTCTGGATCGCGACCGAGAAGCGACGCAGCTCGGGCTCGGGGCGATGCCAGCGGCGCCCGTCGCGCCCGGTCGGATGGGCCAGCTCGTCCCGCGCGCGATGCGGCGACGCGGCCACGGGGCCAGGGCCGGTCGGTCCGACGGCAGCCACGGCGGGCGTCGTGGGGGCGGGCACTCCGGCGGGGTTCCACTCGCTCGGCGCCGGCAGCGCGGCCGTCAGGAGCCGTGCGACGACCTCACGGAGATCGTCCGGACCCGCCGTGTCGCGCCCGAAGAAGGGCCCCGAGCCGTCGAGGCTCGCGACGGCGACCTCGATGACGTAGCGCCCTTCGGCGGCCCAGATGCGCGCGAAGACGCCGCGATGCGCCTGAGCGGTCCAGGTGGCGCGCCAGAGATCGGCCGGCGTCGGCGGATAGGCCATGCAGATGCTTCGCGCGGCAGCGACGGTGGACGCCGGGTCGACCACGCCATAGCCGATCGCAGCCGCGGTGCGCCGCAGCGTGTCGGTCGCGACCCGGCCGACGATGGGGTCGATGCCGTACGTCGCCGCGTCGATCACGATCACGCGCAGCTCGGGCGATGCGGGCTCCGGGACGGCGAGCGACGGAGAGACCGAGGGCGTCTCCGCGCCCGTCCCTTCGGGCGTCCCTTCGTCGGGCGTCCCTTCCTCGGGGCTCGCCTGGTCCGGCGTCGCTTCGTCGGCCTGCGCCTGCGCGCGCGGCGTGTACGCGAGAAGCGTCAGCGCGAGCAGCATCGAGAAGCGAACGTGTCGGAGCGGGCGCATCGGCGGGACCGCTGAGGTTGTATCAGCCCGAACGCCCCTCGGAAAGGGAACGACTGGAGAACCACGACTCCACCCCGCCGCCGGGGCCCCGCTCAGCCTCCAGCGGACGAAGGCACGTGTGGCGGGGAGCCTCAACCTCTCCATCAGGGCCCGAGGGACAGGCGGGCCCCAGCCATCCGGACGTACGTGGCCCCGCGGGCGAGCAAAACCGCCCTTCGTCCTGCTATGGTCGGGCCGCTTTGATCACCGTCGGAGAGACCCTCGGCCCGTACATCGTCGAAGCCCTCATCGCGCAGAGTGGAATGGGTGCCGTGTTCCGTGCGCGCAACCGCGTCACGGGGCAGCTGCGCGCGCTCAAGGTCGTGCGCCCGGACCTCGTGAAGGAGCAAGACTTCGCCGAGCGCTTCGTTCGCGAGGTGACCATCGCCTCCGGGGTTCGCCACCCGAACCTGGTCGAGACCCTCGAGCCCGGCATCGACGGCGACATCATCTACCTTCCGATGGAGCTGCTCATCGGCGAGACGCTCGCGGCGCGCCTCAAGCGGATGCAGAGGTTCTCCTCCGCCGAGACGGCCGCGGTCCTCGTTCCGATCGCAGACGCCGTCCAGGCGCTCCACGACAAGGGGCTCGGTCACCGCGACCTCAAGCCGATGAACATCTTCATCGCCGCCGTCGACGGGCGCGACGTGCCGAAGGTGATCGACCTCGGCACCGCGCGTGACCAGGACGACGCCGAGCACACGCGCACGGGGCTCGTCGTCGGCTCGCCCTACTACATGGCCGTCGAGCAGGCGGAGGGCCGCAAGGACATCGACGGACGCGCCGATCAGTACGCGCTGGGCGTGATCGCGTACCAGATGCTGACGGGCGCACGGCCGTACGAGTCGGACGACACCCGCAGCGCGCTCGCCAAGCTCTTGCGCGGAGAGCCCTACATTCCTCCGAGCCGCGTGTTCCCGGGCGTGACCGGCCCCGTCGAGCAGGTCGTCGCCCGCGCGCTCGCGCACGATCGGGCGCAGCGGTATCCGAGGGTCGCGGACTTCGGGGCGAGCCTCGCGGCGGCGGTGCACGGTCAGGGCGTCGCGGGCGCGGCGCCCAGCCGAGTGCCCGTCTCGCCACCTGCGCTCGCGCCTCAACGACAGGGCCCCGTCGGGGTCGGCCAGGGGCTCGGGCAGTCCGAGATGCTTCTCTCGACGGCGACCGTGATGGCGCCCGAAGGGGAAGTGAACCCGCTCGAGGCCGCGATGAAGGAGGCGCTCGCGATGACCGGCGGGGCCGGCGGCGGGGCCGGGCCTGTCGGGGCACCGGTCGGCGGCTTCGCGGGCGCACCGCCGGCGGGGAACGAGTTCGCCGGGCCGCCTGCGTTCGCGGCGCCCCCCGTCGAGGCTCCTTCGACGGGTCGCTCGAAGATCCTCTGGGTGCTGGCGGCGCTGGCGATCCTCGGCGTGGTCTCGGCGGCCGGCGCCTGGTGGATCACGCGGCCAGCCATCACCGCAACGTCGCTCGAAGGGCCGGAGCTCGTGCCCATCGTCGTGCCACCCGGCGCGCCGCCCCCGCTTCCATCGATCCTCGGCACGCCGCCCGTCAGCACGCCGCCCGTCGTCACGACGCCCGTCGTCACCGCGCCCGTCGTCACCGCGCCCGTCGTCACCGCGCCCGTCGTCACCCCGCCCGTCGTCACCCCGCCCGTCGTCACCGCGCCCGTCGTCACCGCGCCTGTCGTCACC
>JBBSAT010000394.1:0-6342 GCA_038252025.1 Polyangiales bacterium
ACCGAAGCTCGCGGGCGTCCGTCATCGCTCGAAGGTAGCCGGTCGCCCCGGCGAGGGCTTCCGGAAACCCTCGATCGTCTTGCTCGCGATCGAGCGGTGCGTCGGTTAGCATCGCGCCCGTGAGCCGACGCTGCCCGCAGTGCGCGACCGAATACCCCGACACGATCTCGTTCTGTGGCAACGATGGCGTCGTCACGATCCAGGTCCCGCCGCCCGGGCAGATCGTGGATGCGCGGCTGGGCTGCCACTACGGCGAGTACGTGGTGGTCGCGCACGTGGCCGACGGGGCGATGGGCCGCGTCTACGAAGGCCGGCATGCCCAGTCGCGCATGCGCGTCGCCATCAAAGTCCTGCATGCGGACGTCGCGAAGGACAAGGTCGCGGTCGAGCGCTTCAAGCGTGAGTTCGAGACCGCCCAGGGGATCGACTCGCCGTATGTCGTCCGCGTGATCGACTTCGGCGAGACGCCCGACAGCTCGTACTTCCTGACCATGGAGTACCTCGAGGGCCTCGAGCTGGGCGCCTTGCTCCGCGCCGAGGGCGCACAGCCCATCGCGCGTACGCTGCGGATCATCTCTCAGCTCGCGATCGGCCTCGAGGACGCGCACTCGTTCGGCGTGATCCACCGCGATCTCAAGCCCGACAACGTGTTCCTCGTGGCCTCGCCCGAAGGAGACCAGGTCCGCATCCTCGACTTCGGCTCGGTCAAGCTGCAGATGGAGACCGGGCCGAAGCTGACGGCCTTCGGAACCACCCTCGGCTCGCCGTTCTACATGTCGCCCGAGCAGGCGATGGGGAAGGCCGACGTCGACAACCGCACCGACGGCTTCGCGCTCACGGCCATCCTCTACGAGATGCTCTCGGGGACCATCGCGTTCGACGGCAAGGTCGTCGCCGAGATCCTGATGAAGATCGTGAACAAGATGCCGACCCCGCTGAGCCAGGTGAAGCCTGGGCTTCCGCCGGCGCTCGATGACGTCATCGAGAAGGGCGTTGCGAAGAACAAGGACAACCGATATCCGTCGACGACGGCGGTGGCAGCCGCGGCCCTCACCGCGGTGGGGCTTCCGACCGCCCCCGAGCGCGATCCGGTCGAGGCATGGGGCAAGCGCCCGGTCGCCGAGATCGAAGCAGCTCTCGCGACGGCGACGCCACCTGCCGCGGCCGCTTTCGGGGCATCCGCCGCTGGCGGCGCGCCGATGGGCCAGGCGCCGATGGGCCAGGCGCCGATGGGCCAGGCGCCGATGGGCCAGGCGCCGACGGGCCAGGCGCCGACGGGGCAGGCGCCGACGGGCCAGGCGGGCGCACTCGGCGCAGGGTCGATGGGGATGGCCCACCCCAACGCGGCACCGGGCGGGCGCTCGATGTTGCCGTTCGTCCTGGCGGGCGTGGGACTGCTGGTCTTCGCGGTCCTCGCGCTGAGCGCCGGCGCCTGGTTCTTCATGCGCTGAGGCTCGTGCCCCGCCCGGGCACGCGCCCGCGATCCCGGAGCGCGCCTCAGGCGCCCGTGTCGCGCGTGAGCTCACGGAGCACGATCGTCGCGTAGGCGCCCGCGGGGAGCGTGAAAGACAGGACGATGCCGTCCTCGTCGCTCTCGACCTGCGCGTCACGCAACCAGAACCGCAGCGGTCGTCGCGTCCCTTCGCCGGCGCGCCGGAAGCTCGCCAGCTTCGCCTGATCGAGGCCCGCGCTCGCGAGCGCCTGCTCCTCCATCGCCTTGGCGTCGCGCTCCGGCCAGCGCATCTCGGCGCCGAACATCGGTCCGGTCGCCGTCACCTCGAAGCGCTCTGCACGGCCGCGCACCTCCTCGAGCTCGGTCGCGACGAAGAGCCCCCCCGTCTCTTCCTTCCGGACGAGATCCCCGTCCAGCACGCCGCTGAGCCCGATCGTACGCATGCGTTCCGCGCAGATCGCGTTGAAGATCGACGACTGCAGCGACGAGACGAGCAGCTTGCGCTCGAACGGCGCTCTCGGTGCGCGCCCGCCGTCCACGATCCAGGCGCGTGATCTCGCGAGCGTCGCGCCGCCCCGTCCGAAGCGCTGTTCGCCGAAGAACGCGGGGACGCCTCCGTGCGCGAGCTCCCCGAGCACCCGCGCGGCGTCGGGCGCGCGGGCCGGGTCCGCGCCTCGCAAGCGCAGCGTGAACCGGTTGCCCGCGAGGTGACCCGTACGGAGCTTGTTCTCGTGCATCCGGGCCTCGAGGACGCGCACGCCGGGGAGATCGAGCGCAAGGGCGCGCTCGGCGTCGCCGCGATGGAAGCTCGCCCACTGCGTCGTGACCGCATGCCGTTCCTTGAGCCCGGCCCAGCCGGCGCTCCGTGGATCGGCGCCGATCGCCTCTGCGATCCGGCGGACGGCAAACTCCGTGTCGAGACCGACCTTCTCGAAGTGTACGAAGAGGTGCTCGCCGGCGCCGCTCGGCGTGTAGGCGGGGATCTCGGCGACCACGAAATCTTCGGGACGCTCCTTCATTCGACCCTCGATCGACTGATCGAGCGACGTCGCAAGCGGCAGGCTCACAGTGCTCATGGGCCGCTTGTAGCTCGAAATAACCGAACGCCCTCGACGCCTTCTTCGGTAACATCGCGCTCGGAGGGTAGGGGGTGGGCCATTCGCGGCGTGATCGCCTCTTTCACGAGGCACGAGGCCTGCTCACTTCGGGCGTCACCGGTCACGTCTTTCCGGGCGCGGTCGCTGCGATCTCGCTGCGTGACGATGCCGGCGAGCTGGACCTCATCGAGGTGTCCGCGGGCGCGGTCTGTGCGGGCGGCAAGCCCGTCGTCGACGACACCCCCTACGATCTCGCTTCACTCACCAAGCCGGTGACCGCCGCGATCGCGCTGCGCATGGTCGCGAAGGGCGCGATCACGCTCGAGCTCCGGCCCGAGCAGGTGATCGCCGATGCGCGCGGTAGCCCCGGCGGGGCGGCCACTCTCGAACAGCTCCTCACGCACCGATCGGGGCTCGCGGCGTGGGGCGGGCTGTATCTCGACGTTCCTCACGACGTGGGAACGAGCGCGGCGCGTCGCTGGATGCTCGCCGAGGCGTGTCGCCGGACGGAGGAACGACCGCCGGGGAAGTCCGTGTACAGCGATCTCGGCTACATCGTGGTCGGGGAGACGCTCGCGCGATCGAGCGGGCGCGATCTCGATCAGCTCCTCGCGGACGAGGTCCTCGCGCCGCTCGGGCTCACGGATCGCCAGCTCTTCTATCCCGCGGCCCTCGCGGGAGAGCGCATCGTCGACGTCCAGCGAAGGGTCGCGCCGACCGAGCGCGACGACTGGCGCGGGCGGCTCGTGCGCGGCGAGGTCCACGACGAGAACTGCCACGCGCTCGGCGGCGTGGCCGGGCACGCAGGCCTCTTCGGCACGGCGCGGGGCGTCGCGTCGTTCGGCCGCGCCTACCTCGACGCGCTCCTCGGGCGTTCCGAGTACTTGCCGAAGGCGCTCGTCGAGCACGCGCTGGCGACGAGGCCCGGAGGCACTCACCGTCTCGGGTGGGATCAGAAGGGTGGGGCCGACAGCGCCGCCGGACGTCGCGCGAGCGCGCGCACCTTCGGGCACCTGGGCTTCACAGGAACGTCGATCTGGTGCGACCCGGCGCGAGACCTCGTGATCGTCTTGCTCACGAACCGCGTCTGCCCGAGCCGTGCGAACATCAAGATTCGAGGATTCCGGCCCGCCTTCCACGACGGAATCTTCGCGGTCTTCGATCACAAGTAGGAGCGCGGGACGTTCCGGACGGCGCGCTATCCGAGGCGCTGCGCGAGCCGGCAGTTGGTCCGTGTGCTCGCGGCCGTGCGCGCGGCCCGCGCGATCGCTCGCTCGTCGCCGAGGATGATGACGAGGCGCTTGCCGCGCGTGACCGCCGTGTAGAGCAGCGGGCGCGTCAGGAGGACGTGATGGCTTCCGTGCATGACGAGCACCACGCACGGGAACTCCGAGCCCTGCGACTTGTGGACCGTCGCCACGTACGCGAGCGTGACGTTCGGGAGGTCGTCGTCTGGATAGGAGACCGCTTTCCCGTCGAACGACGCGTACGTCACGCCGTCGCGAACGTCCGTCACGGTTCCGACGTCGCCGTTCCAGACCTCGCGCTCGTAGTCGTTCACGAGCTGCATGATCTTGTCGCCCTTTCGGAACCCGCGCGCGGGGCGGGGACCGGGGTTCAGCGCGTTCGCGAGCGCTTCGTTCAGCGCCTCGGTCCCGAGCGCACCGCGTCGCATCGGAGAGAGCACCTGCACGTCGCGCACGGGATCGATCCCGTACGCATCGGGTAGCCGGCGGAGCGACTCGAGCAGCTTCTCCTGGAGGCGCTCCGGATCGGTGCAGCGGATCACGAACAGGTCTCCGGTTCCCTTCGTCCCCGGGACCGTCGGCGTCGGCGGCACGCCGCGAAGGATCTCGTGCGCGCCGCGAACGATCGCGCTGCTCTCCGCCTGTCGGAAGATGCGATCGAGGCGCACGCTCGGGACGCGCTCGCACGCGAGCAGCTCTCTCAGCACCTGTCCCGGTCCGACCGGCGGTAGCTGATCCGCGTCGCCGACGAACACGAGGGTCGCGTCGCTCGAGACGGCGCTCACGAGCGCGAGCGCGAGATCGAGGTTCAGCATCGACGCTTCGTCGAGCACCACGACGTCCGCCTCGATGGGGTCGTCCTCCGATCGCCCCCACGAGCCCACCGCGGGGTTCCACTCGAGCATGCGGTGGACCGTCTTCGCTTCGCGACCACACGCGTCGGAGAGCCGCTTGGCCGCTCGCCCGGTCGGCGCGCAGAGCGCGACGCGGTGCCCGAGCGCGTCATGGGCTCGGACGATGGCGCGCACGCTGGTCGTCTTGCCGGTCCCCGGTCCGCCCGTCAGCACCATCACGCGCGCCGTCAGCGAGAGCTCGACCGCCTCGCGCTGCTTCGTCTCCAGCCCGAGGTCGGAGACCTTCGCGAGCGCAGCCTCCATCGCGGCGGTCTCCTTGCGTGCACCGATGCGCGACGCGAGCATCCGAGCGAGCGCGACCTCGGCGCGATGGAGCGGCGGCGGATAGACGGATTCGCCCTCGATCACGACCAGCTTGCGCAGCGCGAGCTCGGCCAGCGCGCCCTCGATGAGCTCCCGCGGGACGCCGAGCCGCACCGTGGCCTCGGTGAGCTGCGGTCGCTCGACGTACACGTGCCCATCGTCGGCAGCGCGTCCGAGCGCGTGAAGGATCGCACCGCGGGCACGCCGAGGGTCTTCGGGCCCGATCCCCACCTCGCGGCCGATCCGATCGGCGGTGGTGAAGCCGATGCCCGGCACTTCTTCCGCAGCGAGGTACGGGTCGTCCCGGAGCTTCGCCGGCGCCGCCTCCCCGTACTTGGTGAAGACCTTCTGCGCGAGGGCCGTGCCCAGCCCGACGGCGTGGAGAAACGCGAAGCTCTCAGCCTCGACCCTCCGCGCGCGCACTGCCGTCGCGAGCGCCTTCACCTTCTTCGCGCCGACCCCGGGGACTTCGCGCAGTCGCTCGCTCTGCGTCGCGATCACGTCGAGGGTCGCGTCGCCGAAGCGTGCGACCAGCTTCTTCGCGAGCGCTTCGCCCACGCCCTTGACGAGCTTGTTCCCCAGAAAGCGGACGAGGCCGCGGTCGCTCGTCGGGAGCACCGGCGTGTAAGCGTCCGCACGGAAGCGGCGACCGTAGGTCGCGTGCTCCTCGAAGCGCCCGCTGAAGCGGACGCTGTCTCCGGGCTTGAGCGTCGCCAGCTCGCCGATGACCGTCACGCTCTCGCCGCTCGGCTCCGCCGTCGCGCGCAGCACTGCGAACGCGCCGTTCTTCGCGACGAAGCGGTGCTCCTCGACCGTCGCGGACAGGACGACGACCGTCCGCCCCGCCAGCATCAGAGAGCGTTGCGCGGGAGCTCTCGTCATCGACTCAACGACCGGGTGTGCACGTTCCGAGCGGATCGTACTCGAACGTGCCCGGCTCGCCCGATCTCATGCTCGACGCGGTTCGGACGATGCACACGCCCTCGATCGGCGGCGGGGTCGCCGGGGCCGCCGAGATGCGACGGTGCATCGCGTCACGAAGGAACACGGGCTCCCCTGCGTTCGAGAGCCCCCCGGCGCACAGGGTGTGGTCGACTCGCGCGAGCATCGCGCCCGGAGGGACGACGGCATCTCCGCCGCCCCCGTCGTCGTCCGGATCGAAGTCGTCGGTCACGACGAGCACGGTGGCCCCGGCCGGCACCACCAGCGGCGGCAGCGGATCACCGTCGGCGCCCGAGTCGGAGAGCATCAGCCCCGAGAGGTCGATGGGCGCGAGGCCGTAGTTCACCAGCTCGACGTACTCCTGCCGGGGCTCGGCACCGGCGGGG
>JBBSAT010000395.1:0-6328 GCA_038252025.1 Polyangiales bacterium
AGAGCCAGACGTGCGCGTAGACGGTGGACTTGAAGGTCCCGAAGAGGCGCTCGATTCTTCCGTTCGTCCATGCGTGAGCGGGACGGATCAGCGTGTGCTCCACGCCGCGGTCTACGAGGAACGCGCCCGTCGCGAACGACGTGAAGTTCGAGCCGCGATCCGAGAGTAGGCGCTCGGGCCGGCCGTGGCGCGCAAACGCGCGGTCGAGGACGCGGACCACCTCGGCGGAGGTCGGGGCCCAGACGCGCTCGAGCGCGATCACGCGACTGCCGTGGTAGTCGACTGCGCCGAAGATCCAGACCGGGAAGAAGCCGAGCAGCCAGACGAGCGTGAGGTCGATGCCCCAGAGCTGGTTCGCTCGAGCGACGCGGATCTGCCTCGGCTTCCTTCGCCGCTGCTCCTCGAGATCGACGACGAGATCGCGACGGCGGATCAGGATCTTGCGGATCGTCTCGCGCGCGCTTCGGAAGCCGAGCACTCGGCGCGCGAGTTGGCCCAGCTGACCGGCGCCGAGCTCGGGGTGCTCGACGTGGAGGCGGACGATGCTCTCCTCCATATCGGCCGGAGTACGGTTCCACGAGCGGCCACGCGGGCAGAAGGGCGGTTGTCGTCCCGATCGGGTCTGCCAACGCGACATGAGCTTGCGGAGGGAGCCTGCCAGCCGACGTCCTTGCCCGTCGGCCCACCGACGGTGGTTGTCTATCCAGATCGCGACTCGAAGGCATCCGGCGATGAGGTGATCGCAGAGTCGCGAGTACGTAGTTCGCCATGTGGACATGGAGGGAGTGTACCGAGGGCGCCGCGACGTCGTCGACCCAAAGCAAGGACGGGACGCGGTTCGACTTCGGGCTCCTGCCCGCCGGTGATGGGCCCAGCGACAGCAGCTCGGCGAACTCGCTCGAGGTGGACTCGGAGACCGGGCCCACGGGCGGGACGCGCGTGTTTCGGTGGATGCTCACGCGGATGAGCGACGCGCACGGGTCGACGGTGTACTACCGGTATCGACGCGATCAGGGGCAGCTCTACCTCGATGACGTCTTCTATCTCTCGCCCGCCTCGTGCGGGTCGCTCGATCCGGCCGCGGCGCGATCGTGTAGCTCGGCGCTGAGCGGCTACGGCGCGCACGTGCACGTCACCTACGAGTCGCGGGAAGACGCGTACTCCTCGTATGTGTCCGGGTGGCCGATCACCACCGCGCTGCGCGCGACGACCATCGAGGTGTCCGCGTTCAACGATGCGAGCGGCAGGAGGACGCGCGTGCGGCGCTACCACCTTCGCTACCAGCCCGGGACCTACCACTCGCTGCTCGCTTCGGTGCAGGTCGAAGGGCGACCGCACAGCACGCGCGCCGACGTGGGCGTGGAGGTCGGGGACCCGAGCGTGGCCGAAGGGTCGACCGTGCCCGGCGCGATGCTGCCCCCGATGACGTTTGCGTATTCGGCGCTGCCGGCGGTGTTGGGCGCGATCGCGGGGTTCGGTGGGCTCTCGGGCGCGGTGCACTCGGTCACGTCGAGCCCGCCGCACTCTGTGGACGAAGCGCGGAGCGACTTCTTCGACGTGAACAGCGACGGGCTGCCGGACCTGATCGTGACCGACCCGGCGCGCTACCGGACGCGCGATGGCCAGCCGGCGGTGGGCGTGTTCTTCAACGGGTTCACCGGGCCGAACGCCACGCCCGCAACGGCAGGTGAGTTCTCGGGCGCGATCCCGATGGGCATGCGCTCGGACCTGTCCGGCGTGCTGAGCCTCGCGAACCTGAACATCGTGCCGATGGACATCGACGGGGACGGGCGCACCGACCTGCTGCACATGCCGCGCGTGCGGAGCTACGGCTGGTTCACGCCCACGCGCGAGGCCGACCCGACCGGAGCTCCGGCGCATGTGTCGCCCGCGGACCAGGGCTGGCGATGGACCTACGCGACGATCGACCTGCCGAGCTCGGATACGGATCCACGCATCGACTTCGGGCGTGACTCGCAGTTCATCCAGGTGGTCGACGTCAACAACGATCACCTCGTGGACGTCGTGCGCACCACGGGCACCGTGATGCAGACCTGGCTGAACCTCGGGTGGGTGCCGCTGCGAGACACGGCAGGACGGCCCGCCGGTGATGGCCGCTTCGGGAGCGCGACGTGGACCGGGACGACGTGGACGCTGTCGACGGAGCCGATCGAGTCGTGTCTGCTCCAGGCCGGGACGGCGCTGGACTTCGAAGATCCGGAGTCGCGCCTCTCGGACATGAACGGCGATGGGATCGTGGACCTCGTGCGCGTCCGGCGGGGGCGCGTGATCTGGTGGCCGGGGCGGGGCACCGGGAGCTTCGGCGTCGGGCCGCATGACTGCGCGCGCGGCGCGGGCGATGCGCGCTACGTGGAGATGGCGACTCCGCCGGCCGAGCTCAACGTGGACCTCGCGGGCGTGCAGCTCGCGGACGTCGACGGCGACGGTGCGACCGACATCGTGCAGGTGCGCTTCAGCGATGTGGACGTGTGGTTCAACCGGGCAGGGCAGAGCTTCACGTCGCGCTTCACCGTGCATGGCACGCCCGCCGCGCCGGACTTCGCGCCTCGCGTGAGGCTGCTCGATATCGATGGATCGGGCACCCTCGATGTCGTCTATGCCAATGGCGATCGATGGCAGTACGTGGATCTGCTCCAGCGCACGCAGCCGCGGATGCTGGTCTCCGTGGACAACGGGCTCGGCGCGCTGACGACCATCGATTACGACACGAGCGCGCGGGACTACCTCGAGGACCTGGCCTCGGCGACGACGGACTGCAGGGACGAGGCGACCGGGTGTGATCGCTTCGCGTGGTCGCGCGTCGAGGGGTCGTACTCGAGCCGGCTGGCGCGCAGGGCGCCGACCGAGGACCCGGCGCGGATGTACCACTCGGCGGGCACGCCGGTGATCTCGACAGTGGTGCGCGGGATCCGGACCAGCGATCGCTTCGGGGTGTACTCGGGTGAGCAGGTGAGCGAGACGCAGTTCGCCTACCACGATGGGTACTACGAGGGCATCGAGCAGGAGTTCCGCGGCTTCGGCGCGGCCGACTCGCGGACGGTGGGCAACGAGACCAATCCGTCGGTGCTGACGCGGACGTGGTTTCACCAGGGGCGTCGGCCGCAGCTCATTGCAGATGACCGACTCGCATGGAGCCCGGACGAGGCGCTGAAGGGGCGTGAGTACCTCACCGAGGTGTTCGACGAGAGTGCCCGGTACCTGTCGTCGGCGCACGCGACGATGACGTCGCGGACTCTGGCGACCGGGCTCGACGGGAGGCCGATCCAGTACGCGTTCGTGTCGCAGGCCGACGAGCTCCGGTACGACACGACGCCGTTCACAGCGCAGCTGGCGAGCATCGATCTGCCGGATGTGCTGACCCAGGCGCTCAGTGCGAGCCACGCACCGATGGCGCCCGTGGCCGATCGGATGCGAAGCGTGCGCGTGCGCGGCGCACGTGCGGTGGTGGTGCGGACGACGTATGACGAGGTCGATAACCTCGGGCAGGTGCACGCGCAGACGGCCCATGGCCATCTGCCGCAGGCGATGGTGCCTGGCTCGATCTCGCTGCCGGTGGACCCCGAGATCACGAGCGTGACGACGCCGGTGCTGGTGAGCGGCGGGAGCTGGATCTGGCGGACCTCGGGCAGCTACGTGCTCGATGGCGGTGGCGGCCATCTTCGCGAGACGTCGAGCCGGTTCCACACGCTGACGGGCGATCTGCTCTCGAGCACGCAGTACGTGGCCACGCCGCGGGCCTACATCTTCGCTGGCGACCCGATGGGCCAGGGGACGGCGGAGACTCTCGCGCAGGACGCGGACGGGACGGCCGACCTCGTTGCTTCGAGCATCGTCGACGAATGGGGGCAGGCGGTAGCGAGCTGCGTCGGCCTCGATATCGGCGATGTGAGCACGGGCGCGGCGCCGACCACGGCGAATGGCGGCTGCTTCCGCTTCGCCACGGTCGAGCGCGAGGGCGCGTTCGATCAGCTCGCGACGCGAGAGACGGCGTTCGTCGCGCGGATGGGACCCGTCACGACACTGGCGACGCTCGGCGCGTGGGACCGCGGGCTCGGCGTGCTGACGTCGGCGACCGACCCGAACGACCTCACCACCGACGTGACCTATGACGGGCTCGGGAGGATGACGTCCGTGACGCCGCCGCCGGCAGAAGGCTGCGCGAGCGGCCGGCCAACGACGCGTATCCGCTACGAGCTGACCGCGAGCCCGTCGACGCAGCCCGCGTCGCGCGTGATCAGCACGACCGAGCTCTCGTGCGCCGGCTCGCTCGGTTCGAGCTCGCTGACGTCGATCGGCTTCGTCGACGGCCTCGGTCGCGTGCGCGCGACGCTCGCGACGGCTGGCGCCGACGAGGGCGCTTGGGTCCGCGGCGGACTGACGCGGCTCGACCGCAAGGGCGCGGTCCGCGAGGCCTGGCAGTCGGACTTCTTCAACGGCGCCGAGACGAGCTTCACCAGCGTGCTCTCGACGCCGAGCGAGTCGTTCCCGCACACGCGCTCGGTGTACGACGCGTTCGGTCGCGTGCGCGTCGCCTACGCCGAGGACGGTTCGCTGACCTCGACGAGCTTCCACGCACTCTCGACCGATGTCTGTGACCCGCTCGACAACGACTCGTCGTCGATGCACGCGGGTACGTGCACCACGGCGCGGACCGATGGGCACGGTCGGCTGATCGATCAGGTGCTCCGCAACCGGCAGCCCGGGAACAGCACCACCGAGTACCATCGCCTCTGGACGTACTACCGGAACGATGGTGCAGTCCTCACCCTGGTGCGCGCGCAGGAAGACGCCTCGACGGTCAGACCGGAACGCAGCGCTGCGATCGCTGGCGCGTTCCCACACGTCTACCGCGACTTCATCTACGACTCGGTCGGGAGGCGCATCGGCTCGGACGACATGGACACCGACGACCGCTCGAGCTCGGACCTCGCGTCGCGAACTTGGCGCTACCTCTTCTCCCGCGCCGGCGACCTCACCGCGGTGCGCGACCCGCGCGGCTGCGGCCAGAACTTCTATTACGATCTCGGCGGGCGCTTGCTCGGCGAGCAGTACGTCGGGTGCTCGACCTCGAGTCACGAGTACCAACCGTCCGAGGACCCGAGCGCATTCGACCCCGACAACGAGGTCGCCGATGCCGTCGGCATGACCGCGAGCACCGGCTCGCGCGTCGTCGACGTCCGCTACTTCTACGACGACGAGCCCACGTGGGTCGCGGACGCGGACATCGATCCCGTCGCTCCCGCGCCGACGGCCGCGCCGCTCCTCGGTCGCGCGACGGGCGTGATCGATCGCGCGCAGCGCGCGGCCGTCTCGTACGACGATCGTGGCAACGCCATCTGGACCGCGCGCCAGGTGGCGGTGATCGCGGCGGCGCCGAGCATCGACACGAGCATGCTCGGCTCGGGCGCAGCGCCGAACTTCATGGAGCCGACGGTGCCGGCGAGCACCGTCGTCTACGACCAGGCGCACACCTACGTGCGCACGGCGCGCTTCGATCACGCCGGTCGTCCGACGTCGATGGCGCTACCGCGCGACCCGGACTGGGACGAGGACGGCGTGACGTACGCGCCGCTCGTGCAGGGCGCGCTCACGTACAACGCGCGCGGGTTGCCCTCCGCAGCGACGTTGATCATCGGCGACGACGATCCGATCTTCGTCGTGCGAGCCATCCACTATCTGCGCGACGGGCTCGTCGATCTGATCGAGTACGGTAATCAGGCGTCGACCGTCGAGGCCAGCTCCAGCGTGGTCACCTCGACGACGCAGTACGACGAGCGGCGTCGACCGACGCGCCTCACGAGCGTGCGTCCCACCACCGGCACGAGCGGCCTGCGGCAGGTCACAGCGATCGCCGACCAGCGCCTCGTCTGGGACGCCGCCTCGAACCTGACTGCCGTGCTCGACCAGCGCGATGCCAGGGAGTGGCCATCAGGGCATCGGCCGCAGTCGGTGGAGATTCAGCACGATAGTCTCTATCGAGTCGTCGGCGCGCTGTTCAACTACACGCAGCCCGGCGACGGGTCACCGGGGACGCCATTCGAGGCGATCGGGCCTGACGAGTCGAGCGACTGGCGGACGACGGCCGCCGCCTCGAACGCAGTCGACCCGATGCGGCCCGAGCCCGCCGCGATGATCTCGTCCGCCCCGCCCGAGCGCGTGCAGGCGCTGACCTGGGAGTGGGACTGGCTCGGGAACATGCGCGAGTGGACCGACGACGCGCAGCAGTTCTACGAGCGGTCGATCGGCGACATCACGAACGGCTACGACGTCGATGCGCGCCCGAGCGCGCTGTATCTGGCGTCGAACA
>JBBSAT010000396.1:0-6229 GCA_038252025.1 Polyangiales bacterium
GGTCGTCGCCCCGATGACGGCCGGCAAGTAGCCGAGCGGACGCTCAGCGCTGGTGGAGATGAAGCGTCGATCGAAGCGCTCGATGGACGCGCCGACGTCAGGGGTGGTGACGACGAAGCCGGCTTCGTAGCTCCGCACGTCGCGCGGGTCCGCGCGCGGCATGTCGCCACGAGCGAATGGCTCGACCTCTGGTCCGATCCGCACGAGCTGCGCTTCGGCCGGGCCGCAGATGAGGCACGCCGTCAGCGCCATTGCGCGGGCGATGCGCTCAGTGACCGCTCGCATCGCGCAACCGTATCATCGCTTCAGTGTGCGGTCACGACGACGCTACCCGGCCCCGACCACGGCGATCACCGATCCTCCCGGGTCCTCGTGGTCACCCTGGGTCGGTCGTGCGGTCGGGGTCGGTCGTGCGGTCGGGGTCGGTCGTGCAGTCGGTCGCGCATGGAGAGCGGACGCTGGTAGGCTGGGCCGCATGCGGAGAGTTACGTGCTTGTGCGTGATCGTGGCGCTCCTCGGCTGCGGCGGCGCACCGCCGCCCGTCGAGAACAGCTCATCGGGCGAAGGTCAGGCGTCGCCCGAAGCCGAGGCGTCGAGCCCAGCCGTGTCGACCCTCCTCACGATCGGCGCGGCGCGCTGGCAGTTCGTCAACGAGCTGAGCGTCGATCACATGGTCGAGCTGGGCTGGCTCGCGGCACGTCCGCCACCGGACTACGTCTTCACCGACTATCACCTCGCGATGGCGGACCCCGATGCAGGCTTCGACACCCTCGAGCCCGCAGCCCGCTCGTACCTGCACGCGAACTGTTCGCACTGCCACCGCGTCGATGGGCCGGCCGACCAGAGCAATCTGTTCCTGAACATCGAGAACACGGACCTCCTGCACCTGGGCCGCTGCAAGATCACGGTGGCGGGAGGTTGCGGCGCCGGAAGCGCGGTGTTCGTCCCGGGCGATGGCAGCCCCGACGCCTCCGTCATGGTCTGCCGGATGGCGAGCGATCGGCCCGGGGATCGGATGCCCGAGCTCCCGAACGTCCTCGTGCACGTCGAGGGCGTCGACCTCATCCGCCGCTGGATCGGAGCGATGGATCCGGTCGACTGCAGCCTGTTCCGGCCGTGAGCGAGCTGCCTCCGCGCCCCGGCCGGCGACCGGTCCCCTTCGGAGAAGCGGGTTGGTCGCCATCCTATCCATCCCATCCATCCTCTTCGTCGCCTCGGTGGTGCACGCGCAGAGCTCGACCCGAGCGCGCGAGGAGGAGACCGCGTGCGTCGGCGTCACGTGCCGACCGACGCCGCCAGCGTCGTCGGTCGCGGCGACGCCCTCGTACTCGTCGCCGGAAGAAACAGTGGATCTCCTCTGGCCCGCCGAGTCGACGCGCGGGCCCGTGGTCGAGCGTCCGTACCTGCGACACGGCCACGACCCCGGTCTCATCGGGGCGGGGGTGACTCTGCTCGGCGTCGGCATGGCGCTCGGGCTCGCGCTCGGCATCGCGACTCGGTCACCACGAGCTGCGTGAGCCCCGAGACGGGGCGAGGCACCTCGTGCGACGCATGGCCCTTCGCGCTCATCCCGTTCGCGGGCCGGGTTCTCTCGGTCACGGCCACCCTCGATGGCATCCGCCCGGGGAGCAGCGCGCTCGGGCTGCACAGGTTCTCGAGCGACCTCCGGTGCAACGTCCACTGCTCGACGCGTTCGGCTACCGGAGGGACCCGCTCCCGATGGCGAAGGCCCGGGCCCCGCCGCAGAGCGACCTGAACGACCGTGCGAGAGAGAGCGCCGGAGGGCACAGGTGCGCCCGAAGCGCGGCTCGGCGACGCACGGCCCGCCGCTCACCGTCCGGAAGACGATTCGACGCGGGCTTGACCGCCGCGAACGCCTCTCAGATCCTCCATCCGCGTGCTCGATCACCTCACCAGCCACCAGCCAGCCCCGCCAACAGGGCCCTCATGCAGACAAGGATGAGGGGCGTGCACTCCCTCACCGCCATCATCGCGCGTAGCGAGCTCATCACTCGCGTCCATGAGCGCCTCGATCTCGCGGTCGCCCGGGTGTCGCTCGCGCAGGGCCTGTCGATGCTGCGGCTGCTACGCCCAGCCCGTGATGCCATCACGCCTGGGCGCACGGACCCGCCAGCGGGCTTCTACGATCTCTGGCAGGTTGCGGCGCTCCTCGCCGAGCTCTCGACCCACGGCCCGATCGCGTACGTCGAGACCGAGTACTTCGGCGGCGTGGGCGACCAAGCCGCTGCCGTCTACAGCAACGGAGCGCTCGTGTATTCCGTTGGAATCGTCGACCTCGACGACCCGCGGCACGGCGGGATCGGCAACATCAACGGCGCCCTCGAACTGCTCGGCGTCGACGTGGGCGACGGCGTCGACGCGTTCGACGCCGTCGGCCTGAGTACGCTGCAAGAGCCACCGATGAACAGGCGGTGAGGCGCGAGCACGTGGCGGACGAGCAACTCGGGTTCGGCGGAGGATGCCATTGGTGCACGGAGGCGATCTTCGAGGCGCTCATCGGCGTGAGCCGTGTGGAGCAGGGCTGGATCGCGGCGAGGAACTGTCCCACGCGCTGGTGTGACAGGTCGCGCTTCTCGAGATGCTCGACGAACGAGCGGATCTCTTCCTGTCCGAGCTTCATGGGCGAGCGCCCGTCGAAGTGCGCGACGAACTTCTGCGCGCAGCCAAGGTAGTGCTTGACGGTCGCCTTCGTGTAACCTCTTCGTTCGAGGTCCTGGTGCATCCGATCGCGGAGCTGAGCCATGTCCGTACCTCCGGAAACGCCGCGCTGGGGATCAGCGCGGTCCATTCCCGGAGGGTCGGATCATCAGGGCCTCATTGCATTCGAGACGCCCTCGATCACGACACCCGCCGCGGAGCGGCTTCGTTCAAGGCTCAAGGAGCTTGGAGCGGCAACGCATCCGCAAGAGACTACCTCTGCACGGCGATCAACGACACGCCCGTAACGCTTGCGCGAAGCAGCGACCCGCGTTGCAGACGACCGTTTTGTTGCGCACGATGCAGGATGTCCACAGCTCGTCGCCCCGCCACGTCGACGGCTCTCCTCGTGTTCATGTCCGCATTCGTGGTTGGCTGCGTGGAGGCCCCGGCGGAGCTCGACGCGGCGGTCACGAGCGACGCCAACGACTGCGCGGTCGAGCTCGAGTACACGTGCGAGCCGACAGCGCGCGTCTGCTGTCACGGCGCGTGGCTCTCGTTCAGCGATGGGCCGTGCTGGTCGCCGCCGGATAGTGACGCGCCGGATGGCGGCTTCCCCGACGCGAGCCTCGCGTGCGAGGTCGATGGCGCGAGCGAGTGCGTCGATGGGGTGCGGGCGGAGTGCCATGCAGGCCAATGGGAAGCGACCAACACGCTTTGTCTCTTCCCGGGCTGCAGCTGAACCACGCGGTCACCGGCTCGACGCCACCACGCGCGTGTTCACGGCCACGCGACCCTCCTTGTTGACAGTCTCGACGTCGCGCACCTTGTGCCCGGCTGGCGGCGTGAGACATCGGCCGAACGGCCCACCGGATTTCCGGTGCGAGGGCGACGAGCGCACGCGCCGTCCAAGCACGGTGCATTCTCAAGGCGTCGGAGTCTCTCCACCGCTGGCCTGCGACACCGACCACTGGAGTTCCCCGTCTACGCGCGCGACCAGCTCACGCAGCACGGCTTGCTCGCGGTCGGTCAGACGCCATTCGAGATCGCACAGACGCCCGACAACGCGGCGTGCCGACGCCAGTCGTCGCAGAAGCGCGGTATCGATGGCGAGGAGTAGAGTCGGTTGTCGCCCGTGCGCACGATCCTACGCAGGGTCAGTGGGACGACTTCGCCGTCGACCATGACGCCGGTGCGGCATCGATCGGCGAGCGTTGCGGCAGCGCCGGACACCGCGAAGAAGACGGTCGATGGCCGCTCGACGGAGCAACGACGAACTCGAGCCGGAGGGCATCGACGTGGAAACGCGCGCGCAGTTCCGAGTACGTTCGTCCATCGGTATGCGCCGTGGTGCGCTCCACGCTCGCAGCGGACGTCGCGGGCGCGGGGGCGACCGACGCAGCCGCGGTCACCGCAGGAGGATCGTTCGGAGTGCATGCCATCGCTTGGCCAGCGGCGGAGCACTGATGCCTGCGACCGCGGCACTCGGCGACCCACGTGCGCGTGGCCGATCCGGAATGGTCTTCGCTGATCGTGATCTCGCTCGAGGCGCATCCCGTCTGGCCCGCGCTCGCGTCTGCCAGGACGGCACCACATCCCACGAGCATCGTCGCGGCGAGCGCAAACGAGACGACGAATGAAGACGCGTTCATGCGGCGACTCTACCGACCTCGCGGCCGCCTTTCTACATCGGCGAGCCACTGGGCTCGCTCACCCGTAGTTGGGGATCTCGATCGCGTCGCGGAGGCCCGGGCCCAGGGCGCGGCGATGACGGGGACTCGCATGAGGCGGGTGGCGGCGTTGCGGAGGGCGAGGCCCAGTGACGTGCGCGGGGCGAAGGAGCTGGCGAAGCCCTCGGCGGCGCGCTGCTTGGTGGCGAGGAAGGGGCGTAGTCGTTCTTCGTAGCGGGCGAAGGCGGCTCGGTGATCGCCGCTTGCCCGCTCGATCTCTCCAGCGAGCACGGTGGCGCCGCTCACCTCCTACAAGGTGGACATCGACCGCCCGAGCATCGAGGAGCTCGACTTCCGGCCGGACCAGCTCGAGAACATCTCCTGGAAGACGGCGGCGCGACTGTTCCGCATCGACATGGAGCCGGCCTCGCGACCGGCGCCGGAGGGATCCGGGGCTCGTTGATCGATCGCACTATCCGCTCCGCCGTGCGATAGGGACTCGATGCCTCGCGCCGCCCTTCGCCCGCCCGCCATGGGCTCCCGCATGCTTCGCCGAATGCCTCTCCAGGGAGGCATCCTCGTCGTCTCCGGGCCGCCCCTCGAGGGCAAGGGCCCGCTCGCAGCGCGCTTGCTGGACGAGCTGCCCAACGCCATCAAGCTCGAGGCGCTCGACGATCTCTCGCCGAGATCTCGACCCGCGGAGGCCGCGCTGCTCGCCGGCGCGCGCGCGCTCTGGGCCACGGACCGCGTCGCCGAGCCGACCGTGATCGTCTCTGCCCGCTTCGCGACCCCGGCCGCGCGCAAGCGTGCGGCCGCGCTGGCCCGCGAGCTCGGCGTGCGCTTTCTCCTCGTGGAGGTGACCTCGACGCCCATCCGCTCGCTGCGACGCGTGACGCGGCTCTTCCTCGACGCGAAGCAGACGACGGAGCGCCTCAATCGATATCAGCGCGCCAAGGACACGTACGTCGCGCTCGATCTCGAGGAGCGCGCGCGCCTTCCGGGGATCTCGCTCAAGCGCGCGCTCGGCGATCTCGATGAGGCCGTGCTCCGCGTGGCGAGGGCCTGGCGACCGCGCTGAGCCCGGGTCACCCAGCGGCGCGCCTCAGTCCGACGCCGCCGCCGCGCCAGCGATCTCCGCGTCGAGGCGTGTGGCGAACCCGAGGATCAGCGCGCGCTGGTCCTGGAAGTCTCGCGCGACGACGATGTGCGTGTCGTGGACCTCGGTCGCGAGCGTGGCGACCGACGGCACGCGCTCCGCCAGCGCCGCGAGCGCAACGTCGGCCTCGCGTAGCCGCTCCTCCGCAGTGCCGAAGTTCCGCGCGTCGAGCTGGTCGGCGACGTGCTGCATCGAGCGCCGCGTTTCGAGCAGCGCAATCTGTCCTCGCGCGGCCTCGACCTGTGCCCTGGCCGCCTCGGTCTCGGCGTTCGCGGCCGCGAGCTCTGCGTCGTGCGCGGCCGTGGCTGCGGCCGTCGCGGTCTCGTGCTCGGCCTGAGCGTTGCTCAGCTCCTCCTCGATCGCGCTGGTCTGGGCGCGGCCCTGGATCAGTCCGGCGAGGTAGCCACCCGCCGCGAAGATCAGCGCGACCAGGACTCCGATGATCACCGTCCGGATGGTGCTGCTGCCCCCTGGCGGAGCCTGAGTCGCGGGGCCATTGGTCTCTGTGGTCACGAACGCGTCTCTAGCACACGTGGAGACCGCCGAGCGCAGGGCGCGAGTGTTTCGACCGAGCGTGGACACGCACGACGAATGGGTCGATGCTGCGGCTGCCACGCCCAGCCCGTGATGCCATCACGCCTGGGCGCACGGACCCGCCAGCGGGCTTCTACGATCTCTGGCAGGTTGCGGCGCTCCTCGCCGAGCTCTCGACCCACGGCCCGATCGCGTACGTCGAGACCGAGTA
>JBBSAT010000397.1:0-6213 GCA_038252025.1 Polyangiales bacterium
CGCCGCGGCGCGGCCGCAGCCGATGAAGTTGCGCTGCGTCGCCGTCGGCGCGGCCATCGCGAGCTGCTCGATCGAACACTGCATGTCGACCATCGCGCGACCGACGGCCGGGACGACGGGCTGCCAGTCGCACCGACGACGCCCGACGCAGGTGTAGGCGTACTCCCGGAGCTGCCCGCAGCCGTCGACCTGGTACTCGTTGGTCGTGAGCTGGACGACGCGCATGGCCTCTCGGCAGTGCATGTCTCGCTGACCGATCCGCTCGAGCCGCGAGATCGCGCGCGAGTCAGCCGAGCCGTCGCGCCGAGCGCGCAGCCCGCCGCAGCCTGCGCCGACGACCATGACGCCGAGGACGAACAACGCGAGCCCGGCATGCCGCCCCGGCGCCTCGTTCCTCAGTCTGTTTCGCACGCCCACCGCGCAACGTTAGCAAAACGCCGCGAGCGCACCAAGCACGCTCGCGGCATTCCGTACGATCCTTGGTGTCCGATGACTATTCGGTGACGGTGTACTCCGCCTGCCCGATGACCTCGCCCTCGGCGTTGCGCACCACCGCGCGCCAGGCGCCGGGGCGCGTCGTGCCGGTCCGGGCGACGGTGTGATAGTGCCGCCGCGCGGGGATGCTGAGGTGCACGCCCCCGTGACCGGCCTCGACCGGAGCGTCCGCGCGCTGGAACTGCACGGTGATCTCGGTCTCGGTGGCCGCGGGGTTCTCGACCGCGATCGCGACCATCAGGTGCCCGTCGCTGCGGGCGAACGTGGTCGTGGGGTCCACGGCCGCGCCGGACGCGTAGCCATGCGCCGTCGTGACCTCCGCGGTCAGGGCGGCATCCTGGGCCGTGACGGGCGCGACGAGCGCCAGCGCGCCGACGAGCGCGAGGGTGACTGCCGAGAGACCAGGAACCGTGTGAAGCTTGTCGATCATTGGATTCATCCTCCGGTGATCCGCGTTCGCCGCGGGAATGTGCGCCCCATCGCAAGCGCCCGGCCACGGGCGGATGCGAGCCTTTTTCCAGCCCAATCGCTGCGTGGGCTGCGCCCAACGTGGTTGCTACAACACACACCACGCGGGGCGAAGCACACGCTCGCCGTTCCCCGGGAACTGCCTCACGCCCGAGCCGAGAGAAAGCGACCCAACGCCGCGGTGCGCTTCTCCAGGCTGCCGAGACTGCACCACTCGCGCGTCTCGTGGAAGTGCTCGCCGTAGGGACCGAGGCCGTCGATGCACGGGACGCCGAAGCCGACGAGCAGGTTCGCGTCCGATCCGCCGCCCTGCAGCGGCGCTTCGCCGACCGAGAGCCCGACGGCGCTGGCTTCGCGCTCGTACACGAGGCGAAGCGCTTCGGTGCCAGGGAGCGGCTCCATCGGCGGGCGGGTCACACCGCCTTCGAGCGTGAGCGCGGCGCGGCGCAGGCGCTCGGGAGCCAGCACCGGGTCCACCCCTTCGAAGGGCGAAGCGCAGATCGCGCGCATGGCCTGCTCGAGCTGCTCGACCGCAGCGGACGTCTCGTAGCGCGCGTCGAGGTGCGCGACAGCCGCTTCGGCGACCGTGTTCTTCGCAGTACCGCCCTCGACGAGGCCCACGCTCACCGTGCTGCCCAGACCGCGATCGCTGAGCGCTTCGAGCCTCGGCAGCGCGAGCGCCAAGAGCACGATCGCGTTGGCGCCGTCGAAGTATCGGTTGCCAGCGTGCGCGGCGATTCCACGCGCGTGGATCGTGTAGAGCCCTCCACCCTTTCGACGCGTGACGATGCGGTCCTCACGCCGACCGGCCTCGAGCACCAGGCCGACGTCGGTGACCTTGGAGAGCCGCTCGAAGAGCGCGCGGCTCGAAGGCGAGCCCACCTCCTCGTCGCTCACCACCACGAAGCGCGCTCTCGGGCGCGCGTCCGGGTCCGTCCGCCGCAGCGCCTCGAGCGCGAAGATCACGCTGGTCAGACCGGACTTCATGTCGAGCACGCCGGGACCGCGCGCCACGTCACCCTCGCGGGAAAAGCCGCGGAAGCCGAGCGCGCGGGGGAACACGGTGTCGAGGTGGCCGACGAGCGCGAGCGCGCGGTCGTCTCGGCTGAGGCCCGGCGTGGAGTAGACGCGATGCGAGGCGAACCGGCCGGAGGGATCGGCGACGAGCTCGACGCTCAGCCCGGCCTCGCGCGCCCGCGCATCGAGGCGCTCGAAGCAGAGCTCGACGTCTTCGGGCTCGCGCGAACAGCTCGACTGCTCGACGAGCGAAGCGAGGAACGGCACCTGCTCGCGCTCGAACGCGGCGTGCACGGCCTCGTCGATGCTGCTGCCGTCCAGCGCCTGTCGTTCCGTCGCGTCCATCGCGTGCGCTATACCATCGCCCATCGCGTGCGGTGACCCGCGTGAATCCGCGCGCCAGTCTCGCGTCCACCGAGGAGCGACCCCGCCATGAACGTCCGACGCATCGCGCTCTCCGTTCTCCTCCTCGTCGGCCTCGCCAGCGGGGCCTCGGCGCAGCGCCGCCGGACGCCGACGCCTCCCGCCCCGCCCCCGATCACGATGGAGAGCGCCGTCATCGAGTGGAACGTGTTCGTGTCCTCCTTCCACGACACGGTCGCGACCCGCACCGTCATCCCGGACGCGCCGACCGAGGTCGCGCTCGCGCCGGACGCTGGCTGGGTCTGCAGCGTGGGCGCTTCGACCCGCGCTCGCGTCGACGGCTCGAACTGGTCCGAGGTCCGCGCGCTCACGTGTACGCGGGGCGACGCCATCGTCAGCACGAACGGCTTCTGCCAGATCGCCGGATCGAGCTGGGGGGCCCGCGCCGGCATCCTGAGCCTCGGGTCGCCCTCGAGCGCCGACCGAGCGCTCGTCACGCTCGACTGCGCGGTGCGAAACTGAAGGCGTGACCAGGGGTCCCCGAGAAGAGGGAGCGCAGGTATCCTCGCCGGATGAACCGCGCCCTCTCCTTCGCCTCGTTGCTTTTGCTCGTCCACGGCTGTTCGTGCGGCACGCCTCCAGCGACCGACGACGATGGCGGGAGCGCGGACGGAGGAAACGACGCGGCCTTCGACGATCCGGCTGCGCCAGCACCGCTCACGGCCGTGCCTCAGACCGAGCGCTGGGAGATGCCGGGCCTGTCGGAGGACGCGTTCGTCGTCCGCACCGAGATGAACGTGCCGCACGTCTACGCGCGCAGCCAGACCGACGCGCTCCGCGTGCTCGGCTTCATCATGGCGCGCGACCGCTGGTTCCAGATGGACCTCACGCGGCGGCTCGCGCAGGGGCGCATCTCCGAGCTGCTCGGCGACGTCGCGCTCGGGACGGATCTCGAGAACCGGATGACCGGCGCCGGGTTCATCACCGACCTCTACACCGCGAACCTCACGGCCTCGGAAGAAGCCGAGATGGACGCGTTCGCCGAGGGCATCAACGCGTACATCGAGGAAGTACGCGCCGGCAACCTGCCGGCCCCGCAAGAGCTCGCCCTCGCCCGTGGCTTCCTCGGTGCGGCCACGGCCGTCGAGCTGATGATCCCGTGGACGCGACGCGACGTGATCTCGACCGGGGTGAGCGTGCTCTACGGGACCAGCTTCGAGGGCGGTGACGTCGGACATGCGCGCTCGCTCGCCGGCATCGACGCGCTGTACACCGACCTGCCGAGCCGTGATCTGCGCCTCGCCGGACTGCGCGAGGACGTGATGAGCCGCTACGCGCAGCCGCGCCTCTCGAGCTCGGCGATGGGCTGGGGGCTCGACACGGCAGGGATGGCGCCGATGCCGATCGTCGCGCCGCCGCCGGTTCGCTCCCTCTACCTCGACGCCCGCGTGCCGGAGACGTCGATGCTCGATCGTCTCGAGCGCCACCTGCTCGGGATCGGCCGACGCACGCCGCGCGGCGACGAGGGCTACGGCTCGAACGCGTGGGCCGTCATGGGCAGCGCGACGACGGACGGCGACGCGTACCTCGCGGGCGACGGCCACCTTCAGCTGAGCGTGCCGGCGCTCTTCTGGCAGTTCGGGATGGACACCGTGCTCATCGGCGGCGGCGACGGGGCGACCACGCGAGAGATCGGAGCGACGATCGCAGGCCTACCGGCGATGGGCGTCGGCACCAACGGGCGCGTCGCGTGGACGCAGACGGCGTTCTTCGCCGACGTCACCGACTGGTACACGGAGGAGCTCGTGCTGGGCGCGGACGGCCTCCCGATGTCGAGCCGGTTCGGCGGCTCCGATCGCGCGCTCACGCGCGTCGACGAGAGCTTCATCGTGGCCGACGTGCCCGCGCTGGACAGCGTCGGCCGGACCGAGACGATCCCGCGCTTCGTCACCTTCGACGGTCGATGGATCAGCACGATCGAGGGTCGCACCACGACGATCGACGAGGTGCTCGCGCCGGGCGAGGCACGGCTCGACGTCATGGGCGATCTGATCGTGCCGGGCGACGTCGACGGCGACGGCATCGTGAGCGCCGTGAGCTTCTATTACGGGCCCTTCGACGGCGGAACCTTGCTGCGCGCGTTCCGCGGCTTCGCGGACTCGGACACCGTCGAGGACTTCCGCCAGGCGACGCGCACCTTCATCGGCTACGGCGGCGCGATGACGGCGGCCGATCGTCAGGGCTCCGTCGTTCACACCGCCTATCACGCGATCCCGTGCCGCGGGTACCTCGAGCGCGACGCGTCGAACGTTTGGATCCCCGGCGCCGATCCGAGGCGGCTGCTCGACGGGACGCGCTATGGCGCATGGCACATCCCGCTCGAGGCCGACGGAAGCGTCGATGAGGTCGCGGCCGCGGCCGGCGGGCCCGAGGCGTGCGCGGTGCCGGCCGACCGCTGGCCCGAGGCACAGGATCCGGCGCGACAGTACGTGCACCACGCCAACAACGACCCCGGGAACATCACCGCCGACGACGATCTCTTCAACGACCCCTATTACATCGGCGGCCCGTGGATCGAGGGCTACCGCGCGTCTCGCATCGAGCACCGTCTGCAGCAGGCGATCGCGGGCCACACGGCGAGCTTCGACGAGATGCAGCGCATGCAGGCCGATCATCACTCGAACCTGGCCGAGGACTTCTTGCCGGTGCTCCTCGAGGCGATCGATGCAGCCCGCACCGCGGCAGCGGGAACGCCCGTCGCCGGGACGCCGGAAGCGCGGATGGCCGCGGCGTGGACCGCCCACCAGACCGACTACGAAGAGGTCGAGCGCCGCCTCCTCGCCTGGCAGGCGGCCGGCATGCCCACACCGTCCGGCGTCGAGACGTTCTATTCGAGCATCGCGGCGGGCGACCCCGAGAACAGCGTCGCGACGACCGTCTTCCACTCCTGGCTCGCGTCGTTCGTGCACGCCGTGCTCGACGACGAGCACATCCCGGGAGATCTCTTCAACGGCCCGACCGGCGACACGAACACGACGCGCCTGCTGCGGCTCATTCTTCTGGGGCGCGGCCCTGGCAACCCGGGCGCGCTCGGGTCGTACGACCCGGCGACCGAGGAGAGCGTCTACTTCGACGACACGGCGACCACGGACGTGGAATCGAGCATGGAGATCGCGATGCTCGCGGTGGATCGCGCGCTGACCCACCTGCGCTCGGACCCGACGTCACCAGGGCGCGGCGGCTACGGGACCACGGACTTCGCGGCGTACACCTGGGGCCTGCGTCACATGGTGCGCTTCGACTCGCTCGTCGCGGACGCGCTCGGCACCACGAGCAACCCGACGCTGAGCATCCTGCTCGACATGTTCACGATCACACCGCGGACGAACCCGCTCGGCACCGGGCTACCCGCAGGAGATCCGCGCATCACGCTCCCCCACTTCCCGCGGCCTGGCGATCACCTCGAGATCGACGCTGGAAATCCCGGCTTCGATCTCGAGGACTGGACCTACGGCTCGGGCCCGGTCTTCAGGATGGTCGTCGGCCTCGGGCCGAGCGGCGTGCATGGACAGACGATCCTCCCCGGCGGCCAGTCGGGCCGTCCCAGCGACGATCACTTCGACGACCAGGCGCGCCTCTGGCTCGCCAACGAGACGATTCCGATGCGCCTGACCCCCGACGAGGTCGTCGCGGGCGCGACCGGGATGGAGCGGTTCGCGCCCCCCGGGCGATGAGGCCTTTTCACGGCCTTGCGACGTTCGAGCCCCTCCGCTACCTTCCGCGCCCATTTCTTCCGGGCTTTCCGGCGGTTCCGGTCAGAGGGGCTCCATGCTCGAGTTCATCCAGCAGCGTTTCCAGACGGTCGTCCTC
>JBBSAT010000398.1:0-6211 GCA_038252025.1 Polyangiales bacterium
GGTCGGAGACGCGGCGCACGTGGTGTCGCCGATCGGCGGGCAAGGCATGAACCTGGGCTGGCTCGGCGCGCGCTCGGTGGCGAAGGTGCTCGCGCGCGAGCTCGGCGCGCGACGCGATCCGGAGCACGCGCTGGCGCGCGATGCCCTGCTGCGGCGCGGCATCGCGAAGACCGCCACGCGCCGCGCCGAGATGAACATGTGGCTCGGTCGACCGACCGCGCATCCGAGGTTTCGCGAGACGTTGGTGTCGGGGCTCCTGGGGCTGCCAACTTCTCGCGTCCTCGCGCGGGCGTTCACGATGCGTGCGCTCGAGCTGGGCCTCTGACGTCCGTCGCCCTCTCCTGGAGCGCCGCTCGCCGCCGCGTCGGGACCGATAGGCGCGAACCGGGTCTCGATCTGATCTTCCAGCGCGGCGCGTGGGTCGAGCCGAGGGACCGGGGCAAGCTGCAGCGATCGTGCGCCCGCGCTCGCCCCATGCGATCGACGCCGTTCGGGAGCGGGCCCGTCTTCATGTGTGGCGCGGGGCCGCGCTCGCGCCGGCACACTCCTCGCAAGGGGATATGTCTCGCCGAGCGGACGGGGTCGCAATCCCGCGGGGCAGAGGCAACGAGTCGTGGAAGGCAGCATCGTGAAGAAGGTGGTCTCTCTCCTCGCTGCATCGGTGGGCGCGCTGCTCGTGGTGGCCTCGGCCGCCGCGCCCACGCTCGCGCAGCAGGGCTCAGCCCCCACGCGCACGGTGATCGTCCTCGTGCGCAGCCTCCGGAGCGACCGTGGCCAGGTGATCGGCGGCCTCTACACCTCGGCGAGCGTGTGGCTCGCTGAGGATCGTGCGGCGGCCAACTGCCACGCGCCGATCTACGCCAGCGAGGCCCGCTGCGTGTTCGAGGTCCCCGTCACGAGCCACGTCGCCTTCGCCGGGATGCACGACGAGGACGGTAACGGCCAGCTGAACCGCGACTTTTTCGGACTTCCGCAGGAGGGCTACGCGTTCTCGAACGACGTCCGCGAGCCGTTCGGACCACCGAGCTTCGAGGCTGCCTCGTTCAGACCGCACGCGCTTCGTCCGTTCATCATCCACGCTCGTTACGGCATCTGAGCGAGACGATGAGCCTTCGTTCCCAGCGCATCCGGGCCTGGCTCGGGACACGCCCCGCGAAGATCTTGCTCTTCGTCTTCGTCCTGCTCGTGGCTGCCCGGGTGGCGCTGCCGTACGTGATCAAGACCGTCGTCAACGATCGCCTCGCCCACATGGACGGATATCGCGGGAGCGTGCTCGACGTCGACGTCGCGCTCTGGCGCGGTGCGTACGTCATCCGCGGCCTGGTGATCGAGCAGATCGAGGGTGACGTCCCGGTGCCCTTCGTCGTCGCGCGCAAGACCGACGTCTCGCTCGAGTGGCTCGCGCTCCTTCGCGGCGAGGTCGTCGCCGAGATCATGTGCAAGGACCCCGTCCTGAACTTCGTCGTCGGACGCTCCTCGCAGACCGGCGCCGGAAACGACTGGCGCGACGTCGTCGACGATCTCGTCCCGATCACGATCAGCCACTTCGCGATCCACCGCGGCAGCGTCCACTACCGCGACTACTCGGCGAGCCCCGACGTCGACGTGGAGCTCGGCGACCTCGACCTCGAGGCCACTGGGCTGAGCACCGTGCACGACGCCGCTCATCCGCTTCCCGCGCGCATCGACGCCAACGGCACCGTCCAGCACAGCGGCGCGCTCCAGGTCATGGTCCGGCTCGATCCCTGGTCCGAGCGGCCGAACTTCGATCTCGATCTCGCGATGGACGCGCTCGACGCGCGCGCGCTGAACGATCTGCTGCGCGCATATGCGGGCGTCGACGCCGAGGCGGGACACTTCTTTCTCTACAGCGAGCTCCGCTCCACGAACGGCCAGTTCAGCGGCTACGTCACGCCGATGGTCGAGGGGCTGTCGCTCTTCCGGTTCGGCGAAGGCGGTGACGCGTTCGATCAGCTCGGCGATCTGGCCGTGCAGCTGTTCGTCGACGTGTTCGAGAACCACGGCACGGACTGCTTCGCGACGCGGATCCCCGTGGCCGGCTCGTTCGACGCGGTCGACACGGACGAGTGGGAGGCGGTCGTCGGGGTCCTGTCCAACACCTTCATCCGCGCGATCAGACACGGCGTGGAGCGCCCTTCGGCGAACTGGCACGCCGATCGATCGATCGCGCCGACCGAGGGATGAAACGACACGTGTGAGCGGGGCTCGGCGTCTCGCATGTGACCGACTACGGCGATGAACGTCGCCCGGTCGCACGAGGGGCTCCGAGCCTCGGCACGGGTCGTGCTCTGTGGTCGGGACCGCGAGCCTCTCGCGCCGGAGAAGAAGATGATGAAGAACAAGGCCGTGTTCGGGATCGTGGCTTCGCAGGCGGAAGCGGAGGGGCTCATCTCCGAGCTCCAGTCGAAGGGATTCGCCACGAGCGACATCTCCGTGCTCTTCCCGAGCAAGGGGCAGACGAGAGACTTCGCGGTCGCGCTCGGCACGAAGGCCCCCGAGGGCGCGGTGGTCGGAGGCGGCACCGGCGGCGTCGCGGGCGGCGCTTTCGGTCTGCTCCTCGGGATCGGCGTCCTCGCGATCCCAGGCTTCGGCCCGCTGATCGCGGCAGGACCGATCATGGCGGTGCTGAGCGGCGCAGCGGTGGGCGCGGCGGTCGGCTCGATCGTCGGCGGCCTCGTCGGGCTCGGCATCCCCGAGATCCAGGCGAAGGCGTACGCGGGCAAGATCGAGGGCGGCAACATCCTGGTCTCCGTGCACACCGAAGACAGCGAGCAGCGCGATCTCGCGCTGAAGATCTTCAAGGGGCGGGGCGCCGAGGACGTCCACGCGACGAGCGAGAGCGCCGTCCCGGGGGGCGCTACGCCGCCGGTGGTCACGCCCGCTACGCCACGCGTCTGAACGACATGCGGAATCGAGACACGAGGATGGACCACATGAGGATCTCCCATCGCTTGCTCACGCTCGCGATCATCGCCGCTGCCTCGGGCATCGGCTGCTCCCACGCCGAGCCCGAGACGAGCCACGCCCACAGATCGAGCACCGCGGGCGACGAGCGTCGCGCCGAGGCCTCTCGAACGGACGCGCAGACCGCCGAAGGCGAGACCCAGCCGGAGCGCACCGACGCCGCGGCCGACGCCCCGACGGCGCTCGATCAGGGTGGGAGCGACGACGACCTCGAGATCACGCGGCAGATCCGCGCCGCCGTGTTCGCCGACTCGGCGCTCTCGTTCGGCGCACGCAACTGCACGATCATCACGCGCGGCGCGGTGGTGACGCTGCGCGGCGACGTCAGTTCGAACGCGGAGCGCGATGCGATCGACCGCCATGCCCACGAGGCCGTCGGCGTGCGGCAGGTCGAGGACCTCCTCGTGGTCACGCACTGACGGACGCGGCACGCCGCGCGTTCGGGCCCGACGCCGTGCACGCGCACGGCGGCGCTCGGACCCGCTCGAGTCACGTCGACGCGCATCGAGCCGGGCCGACTCCGGTCGCGCCGGCGTGCCGCGGGCAACGTGAAATAGAACGTGGCCCCCGCGCCGACCCTGATCTTGCCGCCGTGCGCCTCGACGATCCGCTTGCGATGTAGAGGAACGTTGTCTTGAAGGCCCTGTCGACGGAGCTGGCTGCTGGTCGATGCGGTCGTCGGGCGGGTGGATCGCGGATCTGAGAGGCGTCCCCTTGGTCGAGCACGGCGCGGCGGCGGAAGGAGGCGCTTCACGATCACGAGGAGCAGCTTCGCCATCTCGTCGCGGTCTGATGCGACGAGAGCTTCGGGAGGGCGACGACGGCGTCCGATGCGGCGCTGACCTCGCGTGGGTTGGCACGGTTGCTGCTGTCCCGCGCGGTCAAAGCGAAAGAAGGCGAACGATGTGGAGCACGACCGAGAGCGAGAGGAATGAGATCTGCCGAGCCATCTCGGCACTGCACCAGCCGCGTGTCCTGGAGATCGGTGCGTTCAAGGGCGAGACGACCCGAGCGCTCGCGCAGGCTGCCGCCGAGCGCAGCGGCTACGTGGTCGTCATCGACCCGATGCGCTGGGCGGCCGAGGTCGTCGCGAACGGGATCGCGCGACACATGCCGAGCGGGATGTCGGCCCTCACGACGGCCGTCGAGACCATCCTCGGCGACGCGGGCTACGAGGCGGCTTTCTGGGAGACCGTTGGGACGTTTCGGCCTCAGGTGCGTCTCCAGCGCTCGCTGTCCGGCGCGCCCGACCTCGTCGCGAGCCCTGCGCGGGAGCTACAGCAATTCGATGTCGTCTTCATCGACGGCGACCACAGCCGCGAAGGCGCCGCAGCAGACCTCTCGAACTGGGGCCGCCGCACCGCGCCAGGCGGGAGCATCTTCGTGCACGACGCCGTTCGCCGCTTCCCGGGCGTGCTCGAGGCTCTCCGCGAGTTCTCCGCGGAGCAGGGGCTCCCCGTGAGCTACCCGATCGTCGGCTCCCTCGCCTCGATCCGCGTCACACACGCGCTCGCGCCGACCTCCCGTCGCGTCGAGGCGCCCGCGCAGCAGGCGTCGGTTCACCCGCCCCGCGCGAGCTGAACGACACCCAGGGCACGTCGAGATCCACGGCCTCACGCCGCCAGATGGCGAGCCCTTTCCTCGTGAGCGCGCCTCGGGCGGGCGTACCGCGGCTTGCTCTCGGCGCGGCGTGCCTCCGCGTGCCGACGCGACGGCGCCTCCGCGCGACACCTCGCCGGCGGACCCGCAGGCGAGCACGAGATCACAAAGGCGTCACCGAGCCCGGCGTCGCAGACGACGAACCCATCGCGGGCCTATGTTGCCTACCAGAGTTTTTGACGAATGGTTTGGGCTAAGCCCATGAAACTCTTTTCCACCCTATCCCACGAACAGACCCCCGAGCAGCGCCGCCTCTATGCGCTGACTGAGGTCGCCTATACCATGGTCGATTTCGGGGCGGCCTTGTGCTTCATCGTGGGCTCGATCTTCTTCTTCTACGACAGCCTGATGTTCGCGGCGACCTGGCTGTTCCTGATCGGCTCGTTCCTGTTTGCGGCCAAACCCACGATCCGCCTATGGCGTGAGGTCAAGCTCTTGCGGATGGGGGATTACGAGAACATCCCCCCCACGAAACACGCGCGACGGCAATAGCGACAACTGGCGATATCTGGCTCTCCTGACAGGGCCGGGGTTAGGCAGACGTCGGGAGTGACGGGCGGAGACGTCCGGCCCCGCCTGCGCTACCGGTCCCCCCGAGAGTCGGGCGAGCACGCCGGCCTCGCCGCGTAGCTCCGCGAGCGCTCTTGGAGTGACACCGGTGCTCGCAACGGGCGGCGGCGGCGCTCCGGCGAGCTGATCGATCGCGCCGTCGCGCCTACACGCCGGCGCGCAGATCCTGCGTCCACTGGAGAAGTGGCGCGGATGACCGAGCGCGGCGACGTACTGATTCCGCCTCGGCATCGTGCGCTCCTGCCACACCCGAGGCGGAACGGCAGCCGCCTGAGGCCAGATCGCCCAGGCACCAACGGTTCGCCTTGGCGCGCTTCCTGCTCCCTGGTGCGGCTTAACGCACCCACCGCGCCCGACGTGTCCCCCTCGCGCTGCTCACGTCCGCGACGATCGCGGCAGCGGTGTCGGTGATTGGAAATGCGCTCCGCTTGGAGCGTGCGCACGCATGACGGAGAGACTCAATGACCACGAGATCCACGATGATCGCACTCACGAACGAAGTACTTGCGGAGCTCTCATCGAACCGCCAACCGCCGTGTCTCTCGCTCTACCAGCCGACTCATCGGCAGCATCCGGAGAACCAGCAGGATCCGATCCGGTTTCAGAACCTCGTGAAAGAGCTGGAGGCGTCGCTCCGGAAGAACTATCCGGCAGCCGACGCCCGGCTGCTGCTTCAGCCTTTCGAGTCCCTCGCCAGCGATGCGGACTTCTGGAACCACACGCTCGATGGCTTGGCCGTGCTGGGCGGATCCGGCGTCTTTCGGGCCCTGAGGATTCCGCAGCCCGTCGCCGAATTGGCCGTCGTGGCGGACAGCTTTCACACCAAGCCCCTTCGGCGCTTCCTCCAGTCGGTCGATCGCTACCAAGTCCTCGGGCTGAGCCTCGACAAGATCCGCTTGTTCGAGGGCAACCGACATGCGCTCGACGAGCTCGACCTGGTCCCGGGAGTCCCGCGGACGATCGTGGATGCGCTGGGTGGGGAGCTGACCGAACCGCA
>JBBSAT010000399.1:0-6187 GCA_038252025.1 Polyangiales bacterium
GCTCGCTCGGCGGCCGCTGCGCCACGAGCGCTGCGCCGAGCAACACGATCAGGACCACCGAGACACCGAGACCGAACGCCCACAGACGCCGATCGGGCGGCTCCGGCGCCGCCGTTGGCGTCACCGTCATCGACGGGACCGAAGGATGGGATCCCTCGCCGGCCCGGATCAGCGTCGGCAGATCTGCGACACGCCCCGGCATGCTCGACGGCGTCGCCTGGATGGACACCTCTTCTCGCTCTCCGCTCCTCGTCGGCCGGAGCACGTGGGTCTCGACGTGCTCACCCGCGAGCGCCGACTCGATGCGCATCTGCATCTCGCGGATCTGCGCCGCGGCGATCTCGCCGACGAAGTTGGCGATGTCCTTGGCGGGCACGACACCCACCGCGTCGCGCAGGGCGGCCGCGAACGCAGCGGCCGTCTGAAGACGCTTCTTCGGATTCCGCTCGAGCGCCTGCATGACGACGTTCGAGACCTCCCTGGGGACGTCCTCGCGCACGCTCGAGAGAGGCGGGATCTCCATCTCGCGAACGCGCTGGATCTGAGCGAGCGGGTTCTCGCCGTCGAAGAGACGCTGCATCGCGAGCGTCTCCCACGCGACGATCCCGAGCGCGAACACGTCACTACGGCGATCGACCTCCTTCGCCGCGGCCTGCTCCGGAGAGAAGTACGCGAACTTCCCCTTCAGCGTGCCGGTCGACGTGTGCGTCTGCCGCAGGAGCGCGCGCGCGACGCCGAAGTCCACCATGCGAACGCGGCCGTCGGCGCCGACGAGAACGTTCTGCGGGCTGACGTCACGGTGGACGATACCGAGGTGGACGCCCGTGGGTGTGCGGGCCTCGTGCGCATCGTCGAGCCCGCTCGCGGCCTGCGCGAGCATCTCGCACGCGATCGGCACCGGGATCGGACGGCTCTGCTTGACGCTCGCCTTGATGAGCGAGCTGAGCGCCACGCCGACGACGAGCTCCATCACGATGTAGAGCGCGCCGTCGTCCGCGCGTCCGAGATCGAGGGTGCTCACCACGTTGGGGCTGGCGATGTTCGCGGCGAGGCGACCCTCGTCGAGGAACATCGCGGAGAACTCGGGGTCGTCGGCGAGGTGCGGGAGCATCCGCTTCACCGCGACGAGCTTCTCGAAGCCTGCTTCGCCGCGGATACGCGCGGCGTAGACCTCCGCCATGCCGCCGGCGGCGATCTTGAACAGGGCCTCGTGTCGGCCGAAGGTCGTCATCGCGTGCGCAGACAGTATGCCATCTGCGCCGCCAGATCGTGGATTCGGCTCAAAGGAACGTGTCGGCGAGAAACGCCGCCACGCGGCGCGGGACGAAGCGGAGCGTGAACATGGAGACGCTGTTCCAGAAGCCGCTCACGATGTTCCGACGGCCGCGCAGGACCGCGTCGACGCCGATGCGGGCGCAGCGCTCCGCGCTCATGTAGGCGATCTTCTTCCAGGACGCGATCTTCAGGCCTGCGACGTCGGAGAACTCGCTCTCCGTCGCGCCCGGGCAGAGGCAGCACACCTTCACGCCCGTCCCGGCCAGCTCGTAGGCGAGCGCCTCCGTGAAGTTCCGCACGTAGCTCTTGCCCGCGCCGTAGGTCGCCATCGTCGGGGTCGGCAGGTACGCGCCGACGGAGGCCACGTTGAGGATGTAGCCCGTCTTCCGCTCTGCCATCCGCTCGGCGAAGCGCCGCGTCAGCTCGGTGAGCGAGACCAGGTTGAGCTGCATCTCCTCACGGATCTTCTCCCAGGGGTTCTGGACGAAGGCCTTCTTCGTCCCGAACCCCGCGTTGTTGATGAGGAGATCGATCGGCTTTCCGCTCCCTTCGGTCGCTTCGTAGAGCGCGAGCGCCGCCTCGGGCTGGCCGAGATCGAGCGCGATCACCTCGACCTCGACCTGGTGCTTCTCGCGGACCGCCTTCGCGATCTCCTCGAGGCGCTCTCGACGGCGCGCGGTGATCACGATGCTCGCCCCGCGAGCGGCGAGCTCGTGCGCGAACGCCGTGCCGATGCCGCTCGAAGCACCGGTGATCAGCGCACGCTTTCCGGAGAGCGGTCGAGACATGCGGGAGAGGATAGACGGTCACGAGCCTGGGCGAGAGAGGGGAGAGACCCGCGAGGGTCCAACGGTCCTCCGCGTGGTACCCTCGTGGCCGGATGCCCATCCCTACCGCAGAGGAGCGGATCGGAACGGTGCTCGGCGGCCGCTATCGGCTGGAGTCCATCCTCGGCACCGGTGGCACGAGCGTCGTCTACACGGCGCAGCACTCGTTCACCGGACGCTCGGTCGCGCTGAAGATCCTCAAGCACGAGCACGGCAAGGATCGCGGGCTCGTATCGCGCTTCCTCCGCGAGGCGCGGGTCGTCTCCACGCTGATTCACCCGAACGTCGTGGCCATCCTCGACATGGGAACCGAGGACGGCGACACCTACCTCGCGATGGAGCGGGTCGTCGGTGACTCGCTCTCGACGCTCCTCGCGCGCGAGGGGCGCTTGTCGCTCGAGCGCACGCTGGAGCTCCTTCGCCCAGTGATGGACGCCGTCGAAACGGCGCACGGCCGAGGGATCATCCACCGCGATCTCAAGCCCGACAACATCATCGTCGGCGACCGCGGCGACGGAAGGACGCGCGCGATCCTGCTCGACTTCGGAATGGCGAAGACCAACGAAGCCGCATGGGGGCACGTGACGCAGTCCGGCGTCCTCGTCGGCACGCCTCTCTACATGTCGCCCGAGCAGGCCGAGGGCGCGTCCGACGTCGGCGCCGCTGCCGACGTCTGGTCGATGGGCGTGACTCTCTATCGCTGTCTGTCGGGCGAGCTGCCTTTCGTGGCGACCAACCCCACCGCGCTCTTGCTCGCGATCACGCGCGGCCAGCACGTGCCGCTCGGCGAGCGCATCCCGTCGCTGCCGAAGCCGATCGCGGCCTGGGTGGAGGGCGCGCTCTTCGTGGATCGCGCCCGGCGCTACCCCGACATGCGCGCGATGCTCGCTGCCCTCGACGGTGCGCTCGCGGGTGAGGCGCCGGTCGTTCCGCCCGCCCCTGCGAACGAAGGACCGAGGAGCGCGCCGCCCGAGCGCGCGGCGCGGTCTGCTCGCGCCACTGGCTCGATCCCGGAAGCGCCGGCCGTGACGCAGGCCACCCGGCCGCGCGCCCAGAGTCTCGCCATCGGCGTCGCCGTCGTTGCGCTCGTGGCCGTCGCGATCTTCTTCGCGCTTCGATCCGCGCCCGCAGCCGCACCGGTGAGCGAGGCGCTCGCGCCGGTCGCTGCCGAGCCGATCGCTCCGATCGCGCCGCCGCCGCTGAGCGTTCGGACGACTCCCGCGGCCGACCTGGCGCGCGCCGAGCCGCCGTCGCCCGTCCTCGAGCAGCCTGCTGCGCGCAGGCCGGACCCGCCGTCGCGTCACCTCACGCACGCTGCCGTTCCGCGCGAGACGCCCGTGACGCCGGAGGTCGTGCCGCCGCCGGTCGTGCCGCCGGTGATGGAAGCGCGGTCGGAGCCGCCCGCGCACGCCTCGACCGGGCTCGCGACCGAGTGGTGATGCGCGAGATCGCGCTCGGCTGGCGAGGCGCGCGCCTCGTTTCCGTCGTGGTCGTGCTCGCGCCCCTCGGCATCGCGCACGCCCAGGACAGAGACGTCGGCTCGCAGCCCGAGCGCGTCGCCGCGCAAGCGCAAGACGGGACGGCCCCGGCGGCGGTCCCGGATGCCGCATCGTCGGCCGAAGCGCAGGCGCTCTTTCGCCGCGGGCTCGAGCTGGGCACGGCGGACCGCTGGGCCGAGGCCCTCGAGCTCTTTCGCCGCTCCCGCGCGCTCGTCTCGCGGCCGAGCACGGTCTTCAACATCGGATTCGCGCTCTTCCGACTCGGGCACTTCGTCCAGGCGATCGCGTCGTTCGACGAGTACCTCGCCCTCACCGAGACCGAGACGAACGACCTCAGGCCCGAGGCGGCTCGCCGTCGAGGTGAAGCGATCGCGAGCCTCGCGACGCTCACGCTCGAGCTCACGCCCGCCGCAGCGCGTCTCCTCGTCGATGGGGAAGAGAGCAGCGCGGAGGGATCACCGCGGAGCGTCTCGCTCGACCCCGGACGTCACGTTCTGCGCGCGAGCGCCGAGGGCTACGACGAAGCGCACCTGGAGATCTCCGTCCTCGCCGCCGAGCGCGCGACGCGCGCGCTGTCGCTGACGGCGCGGATCGAGGAGGAGGCGCCGCCGCACGCGTACGACCTCCTCGAAGATCCCGTCTTCTGGGTGATCACGGGAGCGCTCGTCGTCGGGGCGGCGGTCGGGATCGGTGTCGGCGCGTCGGTCGCCTCGAGCCCGGGATCCTCGTACGGCGGATCCACCGGCGTGGTCCTGATGGCGCTCTGAGCCGACGCTCCGTGCACGCTCAGCGCTCGAAGATCACGTCGATGGGCGAGGCCGCGGAGCCGCTCGCGATCCAGCCGTTGGCCACCGGGAACATCACGGACAGACGCTGCTTCTGACGGTCGTCGACGCCCCAGAGGACGACCCGCGTCCCTGGCGGCAGGATGGCGGACAGCCCTGCGAAGGTCCGCACGTCGATCGAAGGGAGCGCGCTGTCGATCACGATGACGAGCTGCGCCGCCGTCTCGGCGGCGGCCGTGACGTGCCGCGCGAGGTCGGCGGCGGAGCCGATCGCGATCGCGCGCCCGCGACCGGCGAGACCCTCCGAGGTCTCGGTCACGAGCAAAGGATCCAGCGAGAGGACGAGGATGTCGACGCGGAGCCGACGCCTGCGCGAGCTCGAGTCGTGCGCGTCGTCGTCGGGCCCGATCTCCACGATCCCGCGCGGCGGCTCGACGGCGCGGGTCACTCGCCCGAGCGTCACGGACGGGCGACTCTTCGGGATCGCTCCCGAGATGCTCGAGGCATCGGGGGCCGGCACCCGCACGGGGACGGGCTCGACGGCGCGCATCCCCGACGCGTCGTCCGCATCGTCCAGCTCGCGTCGCGACTGCACGTCGCTCGTCGCCATCCAGAGCACGTGGCCGATGAGGCCGAAGATCTGCTCGACCTCCGACACGTGGAGCTGCCGCTCCGCAGCGGCGCGGAGCGGGCCTTCGGTGAAACGACGGAACGCGTCGAGATCTTCGGGGACGGCCGTCACGCCCGCGCTGCTCAGCGCCGACACCAGCACGGACGCACCTCGCTCCAAGCCTGCAGCGCTATCGAGCGCTTCGTGAAGCGCGCGCGTGTACAGCCCCGAGTACTCTGCGCGTGAGCGCGGCATCCACCGTGAGGATAGCTCAGGCAAGGGAACGCGAACAGTGATGCACGACTGTCACCGCACCACGGTCGTCCACACACACACAGCCTCACACAAGGCACCACGATCGCGCAGAGCAGCCTCTCTCGTACTCGAAGAGCGGTGCGTGCTCACTTCTTGGCGCCGGAGGTCGTGTCCTTGGCCGCCTGCATACGAGCGCGGAGACGCGACGCGGTGCCTTCCTTGTTCTCCTGCTTCACGCGGCCGATCGCGAGCGCATCGGCGGGCACGTTGCGAGTCACCGTCGTGCCCGTGGCGACGTACGAGCCCTTTCCGACCGTGACCGGTGCGACGAGCTGGCTGTCGGAGCCGATGAACGCGCCGTCTTCGAGCGTCGTCGTGTGCTTCTGGAAACCATCGTAGTTGCAGAAGATGGTTCCGGCGCCGACGTTGACGCTCTCGCCGATCACGCTGTCGCCGAGATAGGCGAGGTGATTGGCCTTGCTGCCTCTGCCCATCTTCGTCTTCTTCGTCTCGACGAAGTTGCCGATGTGCGTGTCGGGGCCGAGCTCGGTCTCGGGGCGGAGGTGCGAGAAGGGGCCGATCTGCGCGGCCTGACCGATGACGCTCTTCTCTGCGATCGTGTACGGCTTGAGCACGGCGCCTGCGCGCACGATCACGTCGGTGAGCACGGCGCCGGTGTCGATGCGTGCGCCGCGCTCGACGACGGTGTTCCCACGGAGGTGCACGTTGGGCTCGAGCGTCGCGTCGGGCTCGATCGTCACGCTCGCGTCGATGTACGCGGTCTCGAGGCAGCGGACGGTGACGCCGCTCGCGGCGAAGCGCGTCGCGATCCGCCTCCGCATCACGCGCTCCATGTCGGCGAGCTGCGCGCGATCGTTGACGCCTCCCACGTCCTCGGCCGCCCACGCGAGCGTCGCGGCGCCACCCTCGGCCGCA
>JBBSAT010000400.1:0-6168 GCA_038252025.1 Polyangiales bacterium
CGTGCGAGAGCACGCGCCGAAGGCGGACGTGCGCGCGAAGCGCGCCCGAGGACCGCACGATGCGCCGCCTGGCTTCCGAAAGCGGCCTCGACGCCGCGCTTGACCCTCGGAACGGGCTCACGGATCCTCGATCCACGTGCTCGATGACCGCATCAGCGACCAGCCATCCCCGCCGAGAGGCCCTTCATGCGGACAAGGCTCCTCCGCGGCGGGCGTGTGAAACCAGCTGGTTCAAGCGGTACCGCAGAAGAGGATCACGCCCGAGGGCGGGAGTAGGATGGAGCGGTCGATGCTCACGTCGCCGCCGAGACTCTCGCCGACGCTGCAGCTCGCGGCGGCTTGCATCGCGCTCGTGCCCGGCTGCTACCGGGCGCACGGACCGTGTCGACACGCGCGACGCTGCGCCCACCCGCGACGGTGCGCCCGTTCGCGACGGAGCACCCACGCGCGACGGTGCGACGGTCGATGCAGGCGTGACGGGCCGGTGCGCCCCGACGATCGAGTGCGGCGCGGGCCCCACGCCGCGGCCCGTGCTGTGGGCGCCCCTCGCGGCGGATGCGCGCGACCTCGGCCCGGGAGGTCACGACGGCGTGGCGACCGCTGGCGTCCGCTTCGACGGAAGCGCCACGGTGTTGCCCCCCCGTGCGTCGCTCTACTTCCCGGGCACGAGCGCGCTCCTCGTGAGCGCAGACGCGCTGACCTTCTCCATCTAGGCGCGGATCCCGCCGGGCGGCGAAGGACGCACGCTGATGACGTGTCGCACCGCGGACCGCGGCTTCGAGACGTACGACAGCTACATGGGCGTCACGACCTGCGCCGGCGATGGGTACGGACCGCCGTACGGGTGGGGTGCGTGCGATAGCGTCGACGCCTGCGTCGGGGCGTTCACGCACTTCGTCCTCCGCTGGCGCGGCGTCGGCACCGAGCCGGAGGTCGCGTCGAATGGCGGCCCGTTCGTCCCGCTGGTCGCGCGCGAAGACTTCCCCGTCGAGGGCTTCGATCTCTTCGATGCCGTCGACTCGCTCTCGGTCGGCACCGGAGCCGGCGACGGATCTCTCGCGCGCGGATCCCTCGAGGTCCGCGACCTCCGCGTGTACGACAGCGCGCTCTCGGACGACGAGGTCTGGCGCGCGACGCGCTGCCCGCCGAGCCCATGAGCAGGATCTCGCCCTCAGATCCTCCGACGCGGCAGGTCCTCGGGCCGCGCGGGCGCATCGCGCTCACGGATGTCGGGACGGGGCCGGTGATCGTCGCGGTGCACGGGCTGCCCGGGAGCGGACGCGACTATCGATATCTCGGCGCTGCGCTAGAGCCTCACGCGCGCTTCGTGCGGATCGACATGCCGGGCTTCGGAGGAACGCCGCGCGAGTCCGCCGACGGAACCTCCGTCGACGCGCGGGCTGCGTTCGTGCTGAGCGCGATCGAGACGCTCGGGATCGAGCAGTGTCTGCTCATCGGTCACTCGATGGGTGGTCCGGTCGCGCTCGCGGCGGCAGCGGGCACGCAGCGGCGCATCTCGGGGCTCGGCCTCCTGGCCTCGGTCGGTGCGCGCCCGCACCGGATGCTGCGTCGGATCCCGCTGCGCCGCGTGCTCGGGCGCGTGATCGATCTTCCGATCGTGGGACCGCCGGTGCACCGAGCGATGAGCCGAGGCCTCCGGAAGCTCGGGTTCCCAGCGTCCACACCGCCGAGCGACGTGGCGCAGACGATGCGCATCCTCGCGGCGTTCGACTTCGGTCCGGTCGAGCGCGCCCTCGCGTCTCTCCGGGTGCCGACGCTGACGGCGTTCTGCGACGACGATCCGTTCATCGAGCCCGAGATCCAGGAGGAGCTCGCCGCGCGCGCGCCCACCGGGCCACGTCTACGCTGGGCCGAAGGCGGTCACAACGTGCAGAAGTCGCACGCGGCGCAGGTCGCCGATGCGCTCCTCACCATGGCCTGACCACCATCGGCGCAGCGACGTTGAAGAGGCGACGCCCCTCGAGGGACGTCGCTTCTTGTGTCAGCCGCGCCGTGCGGCGTCGATCTTGGCGACGTCGATCAAGCCGATCAAGAACCCGCTCAGGATGAAGAACAGGTCCATCCCGAAGAAGACGGTGAGCGATGACGCCGTGAAGTCGCGGTCGAGCCGGATGCCCTGCTCGCCCGCGAAGATCCATGTGACGTGGAACTGCACGACGCTCACGATCGCGAGCACGCGCAGCCCGTGCAGCGACGGATAGCGGTTGTCGAGCTTCTCGAGGGAGAGCGCCTTGTTCACGTTCGGAGCCGGGGCTTCGTCTTCGGGGTGCCGGGAGGCAGCGGCTTGCCGTTCAGATCTTGCCACGGGAAGACCCGCAGCGAGGCGTCGCTCGACTCGCGGAAGGCCCGCAGGCTCAGCTGCTCGATGTCGCGATCGACCATCGGCCATTCATACTCGAAGAGGGGGTTGTGCGCGTTGCCGAGGCGATCGAAGACACGGCGACGCTCCTCGAAGGAGAGGCGCATCCACGTGCGAAAGACGGGCTTCGGGCCGTCGTTCTCGACCCCCCGGTGCACGCAGTAGCAATCCATCAGCGTGATCTCTCCGGGGCCCGGCTGCCAGCGATGCGCCTCGTTCGTGTCGGCCACCTGCGCGTTCATCTCCCAGAAGTAGTCGTGGAGTCGCTCGTCCATGCCCGTGAAGTCGAACGGCTGGACGTAGTAGGCGGTCGGCAGCACGTCCGACACCGTGTACGTGTGATTCGTCCGGCACTTCGGGCTCCAGCGCGCGCCCTGGAAGCCGTCGACGTGGCACGGCGCCTCGCGATGGAGCGTCCCAGGCGCGACCCATCGCTGATCGATCGTGAGGTACGCGTGGTAGTCCGCGTGGTGCGGGCTCACGACGTGCTCGACGTCGATGATGCGCTGGAGGGCGCCTACGAACTGGCCGAGCGCGCGCGGCAGTCGGTACTCGGCGCAGTCGGGCATCTTGATCGGCATGTCGAGGACACGCACCGCCCCGCGCCTCGCGAAGACGGCGACCTCGGCCGCGTCGAGCGTGCCGAGCGAGACGGGCCTCCGCGGCACCTCGAATTCCGCCAGATTCCAGGTCGAGTGAAGGCACCGAAGCACGGGCGACTCGGCCAGGGACGGCATCGCGAGCTCGCTCGGGCGCGCCGTGAGAACCACCGGGCGGTCCGTGTCGAAGATCGGAACCTCGTAGGTCTTGCCGCGATACGCGAACGTGTCGACGCGGGCGACCCCCTCAGACCTGGACATAGGCGTGCGCTCCCGTGAGGCCGCGCTCCGCGAAGAAGCGTCTTGCGGCCTCCGCGTGGAGCGGGAACGCGAAGACGTCGTCGAGGCCGTCCGGTCCGAAGACGAGACCGCGCTCCAGCGTCTCCGCATCCCCCTCGTAGGGTCCGAGCGCTCCGGCGTCGAGGGGCTCCGCGACGGAGAAGAGGAGCACGCGGTTCGGTCGCGGCGCGGTCGACGTGAACCAGAACGCCGTGAGCTTCGTCGCGTCGACCACCACGTTCGTCTCCTCGAGGATCTCCCGAGCGCCGCCCTCCGCCCACGTCTCGTGGTCCTCGAGGAACCCGCCGACCAGCGCGAGCTTGTCCTTGCCCGGCTGGATGCCGCGACGGATGACGAGGAGGCCCGTCTTGTCGTTCCTCACGACGGGGACGAGCACGACGGACACGGGAATGGGATTCGCCCAGACCTGCGTCTTGCAGCTCGCGCAGGTGCGCGGATAGCGGAGCGGCGCCTCGTAGGCCGTGCCACAGAAGGAACAGAACGTGTCGCGCGTGGGGCTCATGCGGCTCCTGAAGTGGGGTTGGCGATGCGGTCGAGGACGTCGAGGTTCGCGAGCAGGGCGGGGTCGTCGGTGAAGCCGCGAGGGGCGCGCGCGACGAAGTCGCGGAGCTGGGCAGCGTACGGATTCTCGGTTTCGAAGGCGATCGCGACCGCGCTCTGGCGAGGCGCGCGATGGAGGAGCTCGCCGTCACCACGGGCGCCGAGCGTCCCGATGGCCTCGAGCTCGCCCGCGTCGCCGGTGACGAGGACGCGCGAAACGGCGCGGTGGGCGACGGAGACCGAGACGTGGGCCAGCACATCGTCGAGCCGCATCGTCACCTCGGCCGCGCGGTCGATGGCGCCGCGAGGGAGGGTCATCGAAGCGACGTCACCTCGGCCGGAGGCGGTGCTGCCGGAGAGCCACATCGCGAGGTCGATGCCGTGCGTCCCGAGCGCGGCGAGGCTCCAGAAGCGTGCGCCGTCACCCTTCGCGCGCCAGCCTCCCGTCGCGGGGTCGGGCCAGGCCCAGCGCACGTAGATCGTCCGCACAGGTCCGACGAGCTCGGCGAGGCGCTCGAACATCACGCGGTGCGCGCGGTGGTGGCGCAGGTGATAGCCGACCGCGAGGAATACGCCGGCGAGCCGCGCGCTCGTGAGGGCTCGAGCCCCGTCGGTTCGTGAGAGCGCGAGCGGCTTCTCGACGAGGACATGGAGCCCGGCCCGCGCCGCGCGCTCGATCTGTTCGGCGTGGATGGCGTCGGGGGTCGCGAGGATCACCGCGTCGCAGGCACGTGCGTCGATGAGCGCGTCGAGGCTGGAAAACGACGTGACCGCGTCGGGGACGCCGAGGTCGGCGCGGAACCTCGCGACCCCGGCGGCGTCACGCGCCGCGACGGCGCTCCATTCGAGGCGCCCTTCCGCGGCCAACGCGGCGAGCGCGCGCCCGTGGTGACGGCCGGCATCCCCGGTCCCTACGAGCGCGACGCGCAGCATTCGCCCGAGGATACAGCGGGCCAGCCGCGGAGCCGTTTCGAAACGAGAACGAGGAGAGCCGCGCTTGCAGCTCTCCTCGTCGGCGGCACCTTCGTGCCTGGTTCAGGTCATGCGGCTGGGGTCAGCGATCAGCGCTCGACCTTCGGGTTGTTGAAGTTGCCGGGGGGGACGTCCGCCCAGAGGCAGGTCGGGTCGGCCGAGTTGTTGTTGCACTTCTCCATGAACTTGAGCGCCTGGCCGTACTTGCTCGCGTCCCAGGTGGCCTCGGTGATGCCGTCCTTGCGGGGCGCCATCCAGTGCGAGTTCTCGAACTTCTTGCCGAAGTCGGTGATGTTCGAGAAGTACTCCTCGCCCGTGCCCGTCGACCAGTTGGCGAAGTTCTTGAGCGTCCCACCGGCGAGGCGGTGGCAGTTGTTGCAGGCGCCGACCTCGTCCGAGACGAGCTGCTTCGGGATCGAGAAGCCGAGCTTGTCGGCGGCGACGATGTTGTAGGGAGCCGAGAGGTCGCTGATGAGGAAGTCCGGGTGCTCGCCCGCCTTCGGGACGATCGGCTTGCCGTTGCCGCGCTTGGCGCCGTCGATCCAGGGCGAGTGCACGAAGGCGCTCTCGCCGTGGCAGGTGCCGGAGTAGTAGTTCTGCACGTTGCTCGACCAGACCGCCGTGGACTTCTCGACGTCGCCGAGGTGAGGCACCTTCGAGCCGTCCTTGCCGGACCCGATCGAGTTCTGGAAGAAGCACGTGCGACCGGTCTTCGGGTTGGTCCCGATCATGGCCATGGCCATGTCCGTGAACGTCTTCGTCTTGGTCATGCCGTTGTCGTCGTCGGCAACCTTGCGGCAGAGGAGCAGCCAGTGAGAGCCCTTGTCGTTCTTCGCCGTGACGACCATCGGGCCGGGCTGCGTCTTGCCGGTCGCGAGGAACATGCCGTGGTCGGCCTTGGCCGTACTCGATCTGGCTCGTGACGTTGGTCTCGTCGAGCGCACGGCCGTTGCCTGCGCCGCCGCCCGCGGGGTCCGGCGCGCCGGCCTCGTTCTGCACGCGATCCGGGTCGACCGCGGCGTCGGCGCCGCCGTCACCAGAGAGGCCCGCGTCGCCGGCCGAGAATTCGCGTTGAGCTTCGAGAGCGTGCGCTCGGCCTTCGTGCCCTGGTCCCAGGCGTAGGCGAGGCTCGTGGAGAGCTCCACCTGCATGATTTGTGGCTCGATGGCGTGTACGGGCTCGACGGGAGCTTCATCCCGATCGCTCCGCCCGACCGCGCAGAGATGGCGAGGCTGCTCCTCGTGGTCGTGACGCGCATCGCGCGCCTCTTCTCGCGGAGCGGCGAGAGCCTCTCGGACATCGACGAACCAGCGCTCGCCGCGGCGACCGATCGCGCCGTGCGCGGCCAGAAGACAAGGCCTATAGCAATTGGCTATA
>JBBSAT010000401.1:0-6162 GCA_038252025.1 Polyangiales bacterium
CTTCCTTCACGTGTGCGCTGGATGCAGAAGTGGCATTTCTCCATCACGCCCTTCTGGCGCGGCCGATTGCCGAGGTAAGCCATCTCCGGGTTGAGCTGTTCCTTCGGAAGCGAGGGAGTGGCGAAGTTGAACCGGCGCGCAAAATAAGGACAGGCGGCTTCGCAGTAGCGACAGCCGATGCACCAATCGTAGTCGACGACGATGATTCCGTCTCGCTCACGCCAGGTCGCGTTCACCGGGCACGCGCTGACGCACGGCGGGTTCGCGCACTGTTGGCAGGACACCGGCATGTACACGTTGGCCGGCCGCGGAACCGTGCCTTCGTAGTCCTGGTCAGCGTCGTTGAGATCGAACGTACCGATCGGTACCTCGAGAACGTGGATGTAGTGCATCTGCGGATCGCGCGACGTGTTGTTCTCGGCCGCGCACGCGTACTCGCACTGTCGGCATCCCGTGCACGAGCTGAGGTTCAACGCGTAGGCGTACTCGACACCGTCGAGCGGCTGCGGATCACGGATCTGAACGTCCACGCCGCGCTCGCTGAGGGCGCGAGCCTCGAGCTGCGTGAACAGCGTCTGGCGCGCATCGTCGTCGAGGCGGAGGTAGTGCTGCCGGAAGAAGCCCTCCCAGTCCATCGCCGTCGCGCCCGACGCGATCGCGGTCGCGGCCGTGGCGCCCGCAGCGCCCATCGCCGTGAGGAACGCACGGCGACCTGCCTGTGCGCGGTCCATCGCCTCGCGCTCGTCCGCAGCGGGCGGCGGCGCGTCTGCGGGCGGCTGGCCCACGATCGGCAGGTGGCGACGTGGTGTCTCTTGGTCGCTCATGACGGTTCTCCCGAGACACGTGGGTCCGGCTCGGGAGGCGGAAGCGCCTCCAGCTGGATGCGGCCGGGCGCGTGCGGGTCGTGGCATGCGGTGCAGAGCCGACGCTGCACCGTCCCGCGCCAGGCTCCGGTCTGAAGGGCGTGGATCCCTTCGCTCCAGTCGCGATGCTTCTCACCGTGGCACTGCGCGCAGAGGCGGTCGGACGCGTCGAACGAGATCGCCGTCTCGCCGTCCAGCGCGACGAGGTGGTCCGGCTCGTCGAGCGAATGGCAGTCGTTGCACCAGTGGATGGCGGGGCCGTGCGCGACGCGACGACCCGCGTGGAAGGTCACGAGCTCGCGCGGCGTCGCGTCGGGCTCGCGCGCATCGTGGCACTGGTCACTACAGGGATAGGTCGCGAGGTACGGCGTTCGAGGGACGAGCTCCACGACCCGCTCGGAGGGCGTCCCTCGCCGCAGCTCGCTCGTGTCCGACACCGGATGCTCGCGCTCGCGCCCGCAGCCCAGCGCGAGCACGGTCGCCCCGAGGAGGAGGGCGCGTGCGTGACGAGCGCGGCGACCGCTGCGTGCTGCGTTTCGTGCCTTCATCGTGGCGAGCGCGGATCGACCCGCGTCCCTAGATGCGCGCGCCGAGGGGCTTCGCAAGGGGACACGGGAGGAATGCGCGCCGCGCGAGCCCTGCGCGGCGTCGCCCGCGCTCATCGGCGCGTTCGTTCGACGGCGTGTCCGCGTCGAAGGCGGAAGACGTCCCGCTCGGTCCGAACCAGGACCGAGTCGCCTTCGGTAGTCAAGTGTGCGGTCGGATCCGTGACGATGAGCTCGCGATCGAAGTTGCCGTGCGGCGCGCGCCACACGTTTCCCGCCGAGTCACGCGCCACCACGACCGAGTCGCGCATCGCGAGCTCCGTGTAGGTCGTTCCGGCCGCGTTGCCGTGCTCGGTCCAGGTCAGGCCGCCGTCGGTCGTCGCCCACAGATAGCCCGAGTCGCCCGCCGCGACGCCGTCGTCCGTGCCCGCGTCGAAGACCATGATCGCGACCGACTCGACCCACCGCCAGGGGACCGGGATCCAGTGCTCGCCGAGGTCGTCCGTGCGCAGCATCCGCGTGGTCACGCCGAACGGCGCGTAGAGGCTGCTCGCCAGCGGAAGCGCCGCGAGGATCCGTCCGTTGGGCTCGACGCGGGCGAACGTACGCGCGAAGGAGAGGCCGACCTCGGACCCGAACGAGAACCCGACCGGCTCCCACGCGAAGCAACCCGTGACCGTGGATCCTCCGGGGCAGTAGCGCGGGATGCGTCGCACGCGCAGGCCTCCCCCGAGGTCGATCTCGCTCGAGTCAGCCTGCGCGCGAAGTCCGCCTGGGCTCGGCCAGGACGAGAGCAACAACACGGTCAGGGCCAGCCAACGCGCCACCGCCCGATGATGCCGCGTCTCGCGTCGCTCCGCCCTGGGTGTTCTTCGGGCCGGAGTGAGATAGCCTCCGGCCCCTATGGCCACCCAGCTCCCCAACGAATCTTTCGTCGCGCTCGCTGCCGTCGCCTGGGCCGATGGGCGCATGAGCCGGGACGAAGCGCTCGGTCTGATCAAGGCCGCGACGAACGCGGGCCTCGAGGGCGACGCCCTCGCCAGCGTCGAGCGCGCGACGAAGGAGAAGGTCGAGCTCGACGCGTTCGACGCGGGCAAGCTCTCCGCCTGGGAGCGGCTCGTGACCTACGGCCTCGCGACGTGGCTCAGCCGCGTCGACGGCGTGCAGCAAGGCGCGGAGCTCGACAGCCTGCGCGCGCTGGCGACGAAGCTCGGCTCGAGCGAAGTGACCGAGCACAAGCTCGCCGCGGCCGCCGCGGTCGCGTTCGACGTTGCGATGCAGCCCAAGGGGCGCCGTCCGGATCGCTACGACTTCGCGGCGTTCGAGAAGACGCTCAAGGAGCGCTTTCCCACGACCTGAGCGGTCACGGCGCGCGCCGCACGGAGTCGCGGAGCGTCGTCCAGGCCAGGTCGCCCATGGTCGGCGTCGTGATCCAGCGCTGGTCGGTCGCCAGATCGACGAAGAGCACGCCGGAGGGCGCATCGATCGCGCCGATCCAGTGGACGCGCGCGTGCGGGAACGACTCGATCACCCGCGTCTCGGTCCCCATCAGGTCTCCGAACGCACAGGGCCGCGTCCATTCGACCTGCGTGCTCGCACCCAGCAGCACGTCGTGCACAGATCGCGTCGCGGCCGGTCCGCCCGGGCCCGCCGACGTGATCGCGATCGTGCTCGACGCGTCTCCGCTCGTGAACAGGTATCCGGCGCCGGCCGGCCCGCCGGTCTCGCCGGGCGCGAGGTCGATGCTCACTCCGTAGGGGTCGAGCCGATGCGCGACGCGCGCGCTGCTGCTGCTCGCGCCGCCGAAACAGCATGCGTTCGAGAAGAGGAAGAGGACGAGCAGCCCGACAGAGGCGAGGGTCCGCATCCGGGCCAGCTATGCGACGACGGCGAGCGCTCTCCGCTCGCGGGCCTGAGGCAGCGCGGCGAAGGCTCGCTTCCACGCTGCGAACGAGCCGCCGTTCTTCACGGCGTCCATCACGGCCTGACCCTCCGCACGCCCGCCCTGCGCGAGCACCCACTCGATCCAGGCCCACCTCGCGCTGGTCGCGCGGAGGTCGACCTTTCCCTTCAGCCCGCGCCGAAGCCGATCGAGGCGATGCTCGACGACGTCGATCCCGGCGAACGGCTGCCCGTCGAGCGGCGTGTTCCGCTTGCTGACGAAAGGCGCGATGCCGAGCGCCAGCGGCGCGAGCTTCGACAGCTCCGTCGCGAAGAGGATGAGCTCGTCGATGTCGGCGTCGGTCTCGTCCGGCACGCCGACCATCATGTAGAGCTTCATCCGGGTCAGGCCGTGCGCCCGCGTGAGCTCGGCGGCGCGGAGCAGGTGCCTCTCCTGCGCCTTCCGCTGCATCATGTCGCGCAGCCGCTGGCTCGCTCCGTCGCTCGCAGTCGTGAGCGTGCGCGTGCCCGCCTTCTTCAGCGCGGAGACGAAGCGATCGTTCAGGCGATCGGGCCGCAGCGAGCTCAGGCCGACCTCGCGCCCTTGCGAGGCGAGGGTCTCGACGATCTCGATGATCTTCGGATGGTCCGAGACCGCGGCGCCCACGAGGCCGACTCGCTTCGCATCCTCGGGGACGAGGCCGAGGATCGTCTCCATCGGCACGATGCGCATCCCGCCGTTCGTCGAGCGGCGCATCACGCAGTACTTGCAGCCGCGCGAGCAGCCGCGCTCCGCCTCGATCAAGAACATGTTCGCGAGCTCGGTGTTCGCCGTCCGGATCGCGGCGTACGCAGGCAGCACGTCCAGGTTGGCCTTCGCGATCTCTGGCATCTCGTCGCCGTGCAACGTGGGGACGAACGCGCTCGGGATCGCGCGCGCGATCTCGCGGAGCAGATCCTCTCGGCCGCTCGCAGACGTCGAGGGCGACGTTCCGAAGACGATGTCGAGCAGCTCGTGGACCGTCTCGTCGGCCTCGCCCATGAGCACGACGTCGGCGTACGGCGCGAGCGGAAGCGGGTTCGAGAACGTCAGTGGACCGCCCATCACGATGAGTGGGTCCCGTGCATCGCGATCGCTCGCGAGCGGCGAGATGCCACAGAGCTCGAGGCTCTCGGTCATCCCTGCGAGCTCGATCTCGTATGCCACGCTGAGCGCCACGACGGGAAAGCTCGAGACCGCGCGCTCGCTCTCGTAGGTGAAGAGCGAGGTTCGCGATCGCCGATACGCGTCCGGCTCGTCGGGCAGGAACGCCCGCTCCGCCACGCGCCCCTTGGTGCCGTTGATCGTCCGGTAGAGCGTCTGGAAGCCGAGCGAGCTCATCCCCGTTCGGTACGGGCTCGGGTAGAGCAGCGCGATCTGCTCCGGGCCGGAGCCCCGGAGCGTTCCGGTCTCTTCGAAGAGCCGCGCGCGAACCTCGGCGCGGATGTCGTGAGCGATCGCCATTCGTCGAGGGTGGGATTAGGCCCTCGACGCTCGTGCGGCAAATGGTCGCACGGCTGCCCTCACCGTCGCAGGACTGCTAGAGGCGCTGACTGAAGACGATGTGTCGTACGCTGACTCTGGCTCTGTTCGCCTTCCTGCTCGCGTGCGCGCCTGCACCGGCGCCGACCTGTGCCGATGCGGTGCTTCCCGACTGCAGCGGCACGACCGCGCCCGACTTCGAGACGCTGGAACGCACGGTGCTCGCGCCCTCGTGCGTCGTGATGGCGGCGTGCCACAGCAGCTTCGAGCACCAGGGTGATCTGATCCTCGAAGATCCGGCGACCGCCTACGATCAGCTCTCGCGCTTCGTGACGCCGGGCGACGCGCAGTGCAGCGTCGTCGCGGAACGGATCACGACGACCAGCCTCACGCGGAGGATGCCGCCCGCAGGCGGCCTGAGCGACGCGAACCGCTGCGCGATCCTGACGTGGATCGAGGCTGGGGCGAGCCCCTGAGCCGTCACGCGCTCAGCGTCCTCGGCGGCTTCCGCGCGAGCAGCCCGGCGTCGAGGAAGCTGAAGTGCCCGTCGCGCGCGACGATCACGTGGTCGACCACGTGGATCCCGAGGAGCCGACCTGCGCTCACCAGCCGATCGGTGAGCACGATGTCCTCCGGGCTCGGCTGCGGATCGCCGCTCGGGTGGTTGTGCGCGAAGACCACCGCCGGACCTGCCTCGCGCAGCACGGCGCGAAAGACGTCCGCGGGGGCGACAGGGCACGCGGTGATGCTCCCCTTCGCCACCTCGATCATCGCGAGCGGGCGGTTCCGCGCGTCGAGCGCGAGCGCCACGAAGTGCTCGACCTCGGCATCGCGCAGGCGCGGACCGACGAGCGCCACGACGTCGTGGCTCGTTCCGATGCGTTCCATCGACACAGGGCTCAGCGATGCAGCGCGACGTCCGAGCTCCAGCGCCGCCATCAAGCGGGCCGCCTTGCTCTCGCCCACGCCCGACGTCGCGGCGAGTCCGCCGAGCCCGAGACGGGCGAGGCCGCGCAGGCCCGCCGCCTCGTTGAGAAGGCGGCTCGCGAGGACGCTGACGTGCTCGCGCGAGGTCCCCGTCCCGAGCAGCAGCGCCACGAGCTCGGCGTCCGAGAGGTGAGGCGCTCCGACCGAACGGAGGCGCTCGCGGGGACCCTCGGTCGGTGCTTCGGTTTCCATGACCTCGACCGAAGCACCGCTCGCGCCGCGCGGCGGAGGTACGATTCGCGGCGTTTCCGTGCGTGGCGCGGCGTGGTGGCGGCGCCCTGGCGGCGGCGGCGGCTCAGGAAGGCGGGGCGGGCGCGGTGGGATCGGGCGCAGCGGGCTCGACCACGACCGGCTCGACCACTGC
>JBBSAT010000402.1:0-6142 GCA_038252025.1 Polyangiales bacterium
GGCGCTCGGCTACGGCGGCGCCATCGACGAGCCGCCGCGCGATCCCGAGGTTGTACGCCAGGTCGTAGAGGCCGATCGGGACCGAGCGTTCCTCGAGCCGCGTCGGCATCGCAGCCACGGCCCGTCCGACCCGTGCGGTCCGCGCGTCCTCGAAGCGATAGTGGCGATGGACGAAGCTGCCCTCGATCAGGCCGCGGCGGGAAGCGAGCTCGAAGTAGCGGCTGCCCGCGCGCACGTCGATCGGGAGAAGGTGCACCGGTCCGTGCGAGATGCGCGCGAGCCCCTCGAGCTCGGCGCCGAGATCGGAGAAGCGGACTGTCGGCCCGATGAGCAGCGCGTTGCAGATCGCGAGCACTCCGTGCTCCGCGAGCAGCCGCATCGCCCGTGCGCCGGCGTCGGGATCCGCCTTGCGCCCGAAGCGCCGTAGCTGCGCGGCGGAGTAGCCGTCGACTCCGACGTAGGCGCGGACGAGCCCGAGGTCCGAGAGCGCGGCAGCGCTCTCCTCGTCGACGGCATCGGCGCGTAGCTGCATGGAGAAGGCGATGCGACCGACGCCCCGCGCTGCGAGGCCGGCCTGCAGCGAGCGCGCGAACGCCGCCGCCTCGCTCGGCGCCGACGGCAGGACGTTGTCGTCCATGAAGTTGAAGACGCGCGCACGGCGCGCGTGGAAGAGGTCTGCGATCTCGTCCGCGATCGCGTCGAGGGCGCGCCGCTCGTATCGCAGGGCGCCCGTCTGCGCGAGGAGCGAGCTCGCGCCGGCGACGCAGCAGTACGCGCAGCGATGCTCGCAGCCGCGACTGACGACCAGGTCGGCGGCGCCGAGCCCGAGGTGGACGGGCAGCGGGCCTGGGCCGCGCGAGAAGAGCGTCGCGCGGGGAGCGGCTCCGTGCTGGAGCGCCCCTGAACGCGCGCGAAAGACGAGGCCGGGAAGCGCTGCGAGCGCATCGTCGCTCGGCTCGCCGAGGAGCCCGACGAGCGCCTCTTCGCCGGAGAAGCGGACGACCGCATCGACGCCCGCGCGCGACTCGAGGATGGACTCTGCGTTGAGCGTGGAGAAGTGCCCACCGCACACGACTCGGCCTTCGTAGCCGCGCAGCCGGAGCATCCGCACGAGCGAGAGCGCTGCGAGCGCCACTTCGGTCGTCTGGATCGAGAGGCCGCACACGCGCGGGCGCTCGCGCACGATCCGTCGCACGGCGGAATCGAGGTCGGCCCAGCCGGAGAAAGGGACGATCGACGAGCAGTACCCCGCAGCCGCGGCGGCTCGACGCAGCGCCTCGATCGAGTGGTTCTCGACGTGTGGGAGCACCAACCCGACGAGCGCGAGGTCCATCCCCGCGACTCTACACACGCGGCAGGGCCTCGAGCCAGCGGCTCAAGGCGTGACCAACAATGGTCGCGCCTTGTCCTTTCCCAGCGTGAAGCGCTGGGAATTTCTCTCAGTCGAAGGGATCTGACCAAAGTATTTGGTCAGACCTTCAGGCGAGGCCATGTGACGGCGAGCGCCATTGCGCTCGCGCGGCGCCCGGATGATCCTGTCGTGATGGCAAGGCCCATCCATGTGAGCGCGCTCGTGATGTGCTCGCTCGTCGCGTCCTGCGATGCCGCGCCCGAGACGTCCTCGGTCGACTCGGGCGGGGGGACCGACGCGTCCTCGACGCTCGACTCGGGACCCCGCCCCGACACCGGCCCGCGCCCCGACACCGGCCCGCGCCCCGACGCAGGGCCGCCGGGGCCCGATGATCTGCCCGAAGGAGACACGGGGATCGCGGCGCATCATCCGGGCGACGTCGGGATAGCGAGCGACGCCGACGTCATCTTCGCGGACGACTTCGAAGGCTACGCAGACGCGTCCGGCCTCGACGCGCGCTGGGACGCGGGCGTCTACCACGATGTGCAGATCACGACGCAAGCCGCCGACGTGCACGCGGGCGGGCACTCGCTGGAGTTTACGAGCCCGATGCAGGACATCGAGTGGAGCAACACGGTCGCGCGCACGGTCTCTCCCGAGCTCGACGTGCTCTTCCTCCGCTACTACTCCCGCTACGACACGACGTTCGACGTCGTGGGCTCGAGCCACAACGGCGGTGGCATCTCGGCGCACTATTTCCCGGGTGGGATGGCCACTCCGGGCGTGCCGGCAGACGGCACCAACAAGTTCCTCATCGAGTACGAGGCGTGGCGCGGTGAGGTGACGGATGCCAATCCCGGGAGCCTCAACGTCTATGCCTATCACCCGCTCCAGCGCTCGATGTATGGCGATCACTTCTTTCCCGACGGCACCGTCACGCCCTACTCGCCGACACCGTTCGACTTCGGCCCAGCGTTCGTGTCGCGTCCACAGATCACGCCCGAGCTCGGCCGGTGGTACTGCTACGAGGTGATGCTCCGCGCGAACACCCCAGGCATGCAGGACGGCCGCGTCGCCCTCTGGCTCGACGGCGTGCTCATCGCGGACTTCCGGAACCTCCGCTTCCGGGACGTTGACACACTGCGCATCGATCGATTCAACCTCTCGCTCCACACCCACGCGAACCCAAGCGGCGAGACGCACGAGTGGTATGACGACGTCGTCGCGGCGCGCTCGTACATCGGCCCGATCTTCGGCGGATGAGGGAGAGAGCATGAGCCCGCGCACCGCGTCGTGTAGCTGCGGACAGCTCCTCGCCACGTGCGCAGGAGAGCCCGTGCGCGTCTCGATCTGCCACTGCCTCGCATGTCAGCGACGCACGGGCAGCGCGTTCGGCGTGCAGGCGCGCTTCCGAAGCGAGGACGTCGTCGTCTCGGGTACCGCCGCCGAGTTCGTCCGCACGGGCGACGAGGGCACGCGCATCGTCTTCCGATTCTGCGGGACGTGTGGCTCGACGCTCCTCTGGGAGCTCGACGCCTTGCCGGGCTTCGTCGCGGTCGCCGTGGGCGCGTTCGCAGATCCCTCGTTTCCCACTCCGACCGTCACGATCTACGAAGCACGCCGCCACGCATGGGCGCTGTCCTCGGAGCTCGAGGCCGAGCGCTTCGACTGAGCGCGTCAGCGCGTGCTGAATCCCGTATGCTGGTGTCGTGGCGACCTTCGAGATGGCTCTGGTCGAAGGCGGTCCAAAGCGTCTCGAGGTGCGACGGCCGGTCTTCACGAAGCGTCACGAGATCTGGTTGGATGGCCAGGACATCGGACGCATCGACGAGACAGCGGTCGCCATCGCCGGGCGTGTGTTCCCGCTGCCGCCAAGCCGAGGCCCGCGCCGAGCATGACGTCGGCAGCAGTACCGAGCGCGTCGAGCGTCGGCACGCGCGAAGGCGCGCAGGCCGTGCCACACTCGCTCGGCAGCGTCGCGTCCGCCGAGAGCGTGAGCCCGCCGAGCACCGCGAACGTCACGAGGCTCGCCGCGGCGAGCCCCAGCACGGCCCACGCGGCCGGGCATCCATCCCGGCGCCTCCGAGCGGCCCATCGCAGCTCGCGACGACGATATCGAAGAGCGCGCTCGCTCGTCAGTTCCCGTTCAAGCGCCCGCGCGGACGGTCACGGTGCGTCGTCGCGCATGCAGATCCGCAGCGCGCTCTTCGCGCGGTGGACCAGCACGTCGACGTGGTTGCGCGTCACGCCGAGCAGCTCCGCCACGTCCTCGCCGGAGCGCTCCTCGAGCAGACGGAGCATCACGGCCGCCCTCTGGATCGAGCAGAGCTCTGCGACGCAGAGCCGCAGCCGTACGACCTCTTCCGCGTGCGCCACCAGCTGCTCCACGTCGACGAGCTCGGACGGCGGCTCGTGCCCCGGCCCGATCGGCGCGTGCGGGAGGGCGCGCCGGTGCAGCCGACGAAAGTTGCGCGCCGCGTTGCGGGTCATCGTCACCAGCGACGCGCGCGCATGAGCGTCGTCGGCCGGCGCCGGCTCGCGCGACAGGAACGTGCAGAGCGCGTCCTGGACGCACTCGAGCGCCTCTTCTGCCGTGAGCCCTTCCGAGCGGGCCACGCTCACCAGCATCCCGCGCTCGGCGATGGCCAGCGCGCTCAGGCGCTCGAATCGATCCTCGTTCTTGCCTCGCATGGCGGCAGCGCACAGGTGTCGGCGCTGCCAGATCTTACAGCACATCGTTCGTCGTCAGATCGCGGCGGCTGGGCACCTTCGCTCTCGGAGGTTCCCGCATGGCCCAGAGCAACGTCCTCGAGATCACCGACGCCAACTTCGAGACCGAGGTCCTCGCATCGGACCGACCGTTCCTCCTCGACTTCACTGCGACGTGGTGCGGCCCGTGCCGCGCCCTCATGCCCGTCGTGGAGAAGATCGCGGAGGACCACGTGGGCAAGGTGCGCGTCGGCAAGCTCGACATCGATGCGTCACCCGCCGTGGCCGCGCGCCTGGGGATCCGTGGCGCGCCCACGGTGATCGTCTTCGCCAACGGACGGGAGGCCGGCCGCCGCCTCGGGATGACGTCCGAGCGCTCGCTCGTCGCCCTGCTCGGGCTCTGACGCGAGAACCTGCGCACGGGTGGTGATCGCCCACAGGACGTGGAGCTGAACGTCATCGCGGGCAGCGCCTGATCCCACGTCGCGTTCGTCGGCGATCGATCCGCGCGCGACTCGTCGTACGATGGGGCATGCGATGGGCACGAGCTCGGCAGAGGACGCGATGAGACTTCCGTGGGCCTACGTAGCCTCGCTCTTGTGCGCGGGATGCGGCGCGGCCGTGGCGAGCGCGCCGCCGGTCGCGAGCTCCCCCGCGGGCGACGAGGTCGCGCACGTCGACGAAGCCCCTGTGAGCGCCTCGCCCATCGCCGTCTCGAGCGTCGTGGTCGAAGCGCCCGCGGCGGTGTGCGAACGTCCGCCCACGGACTGCACCGTGGCGTCCGCGTGCGCGACGCAGACGGTGGAGCTGGAGGCGCACGAGAACTGGTGCAGCAGCTCGCCGGCGCCGGCCGAGTCGGCGCAGATCGGTGCGGTGACCGGGCTCGTCGCGACGGGTGACGCCGTGTGGATCCAGACCGATCGCGGTGCCTACAGCTGGTCCAACGGCACATGGGTCGCTGCGGCGACGAGAGCCCGGGACGACACGGCGCCGCAGCTCGCGTTCGGCCGGGACGTCTGGTGGATGCCACGACAGATCGTGCTGACCGAGTGCGTGACGCCGGTCGTGCATTGCCGGAGCGGCCGCCCCAAGTGCGCCGCGCCGAGGCCCGAGTGCCGGGCCACCGACGAGATCGTGATCGCGGTCCATGGCCGCGGCGAGACGGCGATCACGATGCGCAATCCCCTGCTCCCCGAGGGCGGAGGACCTGCGGGGCGGCTCGGCAGCTCGTCACCGACGCTCGAGCCGCTCGTCGCGATGGCGGGCCGCTCGCCTGATGACGTCTGGATCCTCTCGAGCGCGCGCCTCTTCCACTGGGATGGATCCCGCGCGACGCATCAGGCGCTCGACGCCGCCGACCCGCTCACGGAGCTGGTCGGTGACCCGACCGGCGTCTACGCGCGCAGCCGCTCGGGACAGCGCTATCGGGTCCTCGCGTCCGGATGGGAGGAGCTCCCGGCCCAGCCCGGACCGTTCGTCGGCGCGCAGGTCGATGCGCCCGATCACCTGTTCGTCACGCTCGAGCACGCGCAGGCCACTGGGACCGGCTCGTTCTGGGCCACGGGCCACGTGCGTGCGTTCGGAGGCCGCTATCCCATCGCGCCAGCGGTCGTTCGCTACGCGGACGGCGTCTACCTGACCTTCGTGGGCGCGCTCGCCGAGCGCTCCTGGTTGCGCGCGCACGATGTGGACATCGAGGCGCTCCGTCCCGAGTCGTTTCACATCCTCGTGGACGATGCAGCGCTCGCGCCTGGCGCATTCCCGTTCGTCACGGTGCGATGGCAGGAGATCCGCGGGCTGGCTCGGCTCGCCGACGGGCCTGATCGACCGGACCGGCTGGTCGTGGCGACGCCCGCCGGGATCTTCGGTCTCGACGGCGGGACGTGGACCCACGAGACATCGGGGACGTTCGAGCGGATGGCGTCCGGGGGCGGTCTCGTCGCGGCCCTCGGCGACTACACCATCGTCTCGCTGCGCGAGGCGAGCGGTTGGTGCCCCGCGTTGCGTCCGACCTCGAGCGCGCATCTCGGCCTCGCCGTCGCAGGAGAGCGTGCCTGGCTCGCGGGCGCCGAGCGCCTGTAC
>JBBSAT010000403.1:0-6134 GCA_038252025.1 Polyangiales bacterium
CATCACTCCAGCCAGAAGTACAACCTTTCGACGGCGCTACGTCAGCCATGGACACCATACTCGTCGGTGCTCTTCTATCCGCCGCTCGCGCTCCTCGGGGTCTCGCCGTGGCTCATCCTGGTCGCCGGCGGCTTCAACCTCGTCTATCAGTTCTGGGTCCACACCGAAGTGGTCACGAAGCTTCCAGGATGGATCGAGCACGTCTTCAACACGGCGTCGCATCACCGCGTGCACCACGGCTCGAACGGTCGCTACCTCGACAAGAACTACGGCGGGATCCTCATCGTGTGGGACCGCCTCTTCGGCACGTTCGAAGAGGAGCGTGAGCGCGTCGTCTACGGGCTCACGAAGAACATCGCGACGTACAACCCGCTGCGGATCGCGTTCCACGAGTACGCGGCCATCGCGCGCGACGTGAAGAAGAGCCGCTCGCTCCGTGACGCGTGGGGCTACGTGTTCGGCCCTCCCGGCTGGTCACCGAAGAACGCCTCGTGAGCACGCAGCGTCCGTTCGTCGGCCTGCCGCGATGGCTCCGCGTGCTGTCGATGGGCGTGATCTTCCTCTTCTTCTTCGCGGGAAGCCCCGTGATCGCGCTCGTCCTCTTCCCGATGTTGCGGGTGCTCTACCGGAACGACTATCGACGACGCTGCACGTACCTGCTCCATCGCGGGATGCACATGATCGCGGTCGCGACGCGGTTCGCCGGGGTCGTCGACTTCGAGCTCGCCGGGCTGCCGGCGTCGGTGGACCCGAGCAAGCCGTACGTGATGATCTGCAATCACCCCACGTACGTCGACATGATCCTGGTCCTCGGGCGCTTCGCGAACCTCACCTGCGTCACGAGCGGGCGATGGTCGCGTCACTGGGCGCTGGGCCGGCTGCTGCGCTCGACGACGTACCTGCCCGGACCGGGCAGCGGGCTGCCCGAGAGCGAGCACATGCTCGACACGATGGTCGCCCACCTCGGCAAGGGTCACCCGCTGCTGATCTTTCCGGAAGGGCAGCGATCGACGAAGCACGAGCTGAGGCGCTTCCGGCGCGGCGCGGTCGAAGCCGCGACCGCCGCGAACGTTCCGATCGTGCCGCTCTTCCTCGCGATCGATCGGCCGTACCTGACGAAGGACGTGCCGCTCTGGAAGCCGCCCATCCGCGCGCCGAAGTACAGCTTCGAGTGGTTCGACGTGATCCGGCCCGACGACTTCGGCCGCGACGCCAAGCGCATCCATCGGCACATCGAGGCGCTCTACGACGCGCGCTTCGAGGAGCAGCGCGTGCTCCACGAGGCGCTCGAGGTCAGCGCTCCGCTCCTCCCGGCGTAGCTCCTTCTGGCCCGGCTCCTTCTGGCCCGGCTCCTTCTGGCCCGGCTCCTTCTGGCCCGGCTCCTTCTGGCCCGGCTCCTTCTGGCCCGGCTCCTTCTGGTAGAGAGCTCGATGCGGGCGCGCCGGGCGAGAGCTTCGCCGGGCGCATGCTGGGCTCGGCCCAGAAGTCGTAGAAGTTGAACCAGTTGTCCGGCGCCTTCCGCGCGTAGTGCTCGAGCCGCTCTGCGTACTGCGCCACGTACTTGCGCAGACCGGCCTGGCGGTCGCCCCTCGGCAGATCGATCCGGTTCGCGAAGGGCTCGCAGTAGAGATCGTACGTGTCTGGATCTCGGTGGATCCCGAACGTCAGGTAGACCGGGCACTTGAGCATCGCGGCGAGCAGGAACGGACCCGCAGGGAACGCTGCGTCGGCCCCGAGGAAAGGGACGCGCACGACGCGATCGGCCGTCGCGTTCGACGGGATGCGATCGGCCATGATGGCGATCAGCGCGCCTTCCTCGATGAGCTCACGGACACGAAGCATCGAGTCGAGGCCCCCCTCCGGATCGAGCTCGAGGACGCGCGCGCGACTGGCGGGGTCGAGCTTGGCGAGCGCGTCGTTCAGCATGCGTGCGTTGGCCGTGTACATGAGCGCGTGCAGCGGCATGCGCTCTTGCGCGCTCTGGACGCGCATCGCGTAGAAGCTCCCGAGGTGCGCCCCGAGAAGGATCGCGCCCTTCTTCTCGTCGCGGAGCTCGGCCAGGTACGTGTGGCCGGTGCGCGTCACGGCGAAGGCCTTCGTCTTTCCCGACACGAGGAAGAACGCGTCGAGCGTGCAGCGAACGAAGCGCAGCATCTGCCCGTAGACGTCCGCGAAGCTCGCCTCGTGCGGCTGGATGCGCGAACGGAAGACCCGTATCCCGGCCCGCGCTCTCGGAGAGGTCAGCGTGTAGTAGAGCGCGACGAAGAGCGCGATGAAGCGCGCGAACGGACGACCGAAGAACGTGGTGAGGAACACCGTGAAGCGGATCGCGAAGACGCCGCCGCGCTCCTTCGCGTCCAGCCAGCCCCCCTCCTCGGGCGCCTTCGGCTCGTGCGACGGGCTCTCCACGCGGCTCACGACTTCAGCAAGAGCGGGCGACGCAAGATGAGGTGCATCATCCGCCGCCACATGAGCCGCGTGTGCATCTTCCCGATCAGCCAGTTGTCCTCGAACGCGCGCCAGTGAGAGACACCACCCTCGGCGGCGGTGAAGTAGCGAACGCGCGTGGGCACGTGCACGAAGGGGACGCCCATCCAGGCGAGGCGGACGACGATCTCCGGATCGAAGTCCATGCGATCGCCGATCGTTCCCGTCGCGATGGCGGCGTCCAGCGGATAGAGGCGAAAGCCGCAGAGCGGATCGCCGACGCGCCCGTTGCCGACCTCTTGCCGCGTCCAGAAGATGGTGATCTGGCGCAGGAGCTTCCGATGCAGCGGCGCGGTGTCGTCGAAGATGGGCTGACCGAGGATCACGGCGGCGGGCTGCTCGGCCGCGATCGAGACGAACTTCGCGACGTCGTCGAGCGCGTGCTGACCATCTGCGTCGACCTGGATCGCGTGCGTGAACCCGTTGTCGCGCGCGAACTCGAAGCCCGTCTTCACCGCGGCGCCCTTGCCGCCGTTGACCGGTCGGCGCGTGACCCGCGCGAGGCCTTCCTCGCCGAGCTTCGCCACCTCCCTGCGGTTCTCCTCGCCGCTCGCATCGTCGACGACCACCACGTCCGGAACGATGGCACGCACCGCGAGCACGACGTCGCGGATCGTCCGCGGATTGTCGAACGTCGGGATCAACACGCAGGGGCGAAACGCGCTCATCGGCGACGTCGCTGTGTCGGGCTCGGCGGGGCCTGTCAAGTCAACGGGCGCTGACGCCTATGTGCTTCAATTCGTGGGAGTTTCCACGAGCGGCTAGAAGCGCAGCACGCCGGGCTCGAAGTTGCCCTGGTAGGCGGGCTCGGTGCCCGCGGACGTGACCGCGATGACCGCGATCACGACGGCGGCGCCGACCACCGTCGCGCCGATGCCCGTCCAGAACCACCACTGACCGGTGACGTCCCCGTCGTCGGCACGGGGCTCGAGCGCGGCGGCGGGGATCTCGACCACGATCGGCGCCTCGATCGCGTCGAGCTCGATCGTCTCGTGCGCTCCGGTCGCGATCGTCACGTCGACCTCGGCGGCCGTCTCGCCGTCGCGCGTCGCCGTCGCCGTGTGCGTGCCTGGCGAAAGCGGGACCTCGGCCGAAGGATCGGCGAGCGCCCACCCGTCGACGGCCACGTCTGCGCGTCCGCGGACCCTCACCAGAAGGTAGCCGGCCTGCGTGTCGATCTGCGCTGCGAGCGTGGTCGCGAGCCGTCGGATCTCGTCGGGGCTCGTCGTGTCGGCGAGGACGCTGTCGGCGAGGGCCCGCGCTTCTGGAAACGCGCCGCGCTGGAGGAGGATGCTGGCGAGGTTGTACCGGATCGCGGGCGCGTCCCGGAACGTCAGCGCCTCGCGAAAGCGAGCCTCCGCCTCGGCGAACTGCCCGTCCGCGGTCAGCTGCACGCCCTGGGTGAAGAGCGCTCGCGCTCGAGCGCTCGCGTCGGCGTCCTGCGCTTCGGCGAGGGGTGCGACGAACGTCACGCTGGCGAGCACGGCGAGGCACACGAATGGGACGAAACGTGCGAGGATTGGATCGGTCCGCTTCATCGGGATCTCGAGGCAGTTCGCGGAGTTCATGTCGTCCTTTTCTGAACGATACACCTTGAAGGTCGCGCTGGGCGAAAGCACCGCGGGCCGCGTATGGACGGCCTTCGATCGCGAGAACGATCGCATGGTCGTCGTGGTGCAGCCCGGCCCCGCGCGGAGCGACGAGGCGATCGCGCGCTTCCGCGATCAAGCGAGCCGCCTGCGCGGCGTCGACCATCGCAACGTCGTGAAGGCGCTGGACGACGGCGACAACGACGCGGGCCCGTTCCTCGTGCTCGAGCTGCTCAAGGGCGAGGCGCTCGCCACGCGGATGACGCAGGGTGAGCTGACGATCGCGCGCACCCTCGAGATCGGCATGGCCGTCGCCGAGGGGCTCGCGGCGGTCCACGCGGCCGGCTTCGCGCACGGCGAGGTCGAGCCCGGGAAGATCTTCCTCAGCGGCGCGCGCGTCGCGGAGACGCCGAAGCTCATCGGCTTCGCGGTGAACGGCGCCGCGTCGCGTCGCGGCGGCGACGAAGCGGTGTCGAGCGACGCGATGCACCTCGTGTACGGGTACGCGGCGCCAGAGCAGATTCGCGGCGAAGACGGCGCGAGCCCGGAAGCCGATCAGTACTCGCTCGCAGCGACGCTCTACGCGGTGCTCGCTGGCCGCACGCCGCACGTCGCGCTCGATGCCGGGGCGCTGCGCGAGTCGATCGCGTCGCGAAAGCCGGCGTCGCTCCACGAGCTGAGGCGAGAGCTCGCGCCGCTCTCCGCCGCGATCGATCGCGCGCTGAGCACCGATCCGAAGAAGCGCTTTCCCGACGTGCGCGCCTTCGGCCGTGCCCTGAAGACCTCGCTCGTGCTGGCCCGGACGATCGCGGCCGACGTCGTGCCCGCCGGCGAGCGTACGTCTGTCGGCGAGCCTCGCTCGGCGACCGCCATGCCGTCGACGGCGGGCAGAATCGCTGCGCCGGGCGCGCTCAAGACGTCCCCGCCGAGCCCCGGCAAGATGCCACCGCCCAGCCCGCGACAGATGCCGCCGCCGAGCGTCGAGGCCAAGCCCGCGCGGCCGCCGAGGGGGGACGCGACCACCGAGCTCTCGAGCTCGGATCTGCTCGGCTCGATCGCGAGCCCGCCCGTCGCGCCGCTCCAGGTCTTCGGCCGTCCGCCGCCACCGCCGGCCGAGCACGTCGCCGCGCCTGAGCGTCCGCCGGCCGAGCCCCCGGGCGCGCCCGCTCGCCCGGCCCCGCCAAGCCGCAGGAAGCAGACGCTCGTCGGCTTCGCGGTGCCTGCGGCCGCGCCTGGCCCGGCGCTCTCTCCGACGGTGATGAGCGCGGCGCTCGCGCCGCCACCGCCGCGCGCTGCGAAGCCCGCTCTCGATCCGGTCCCCGCCGTCGAACCGCCGCCGCAGAAGGCCGCGGCCGAGCCCGAGGTCGCGGCCGCGGTGGAGGCCGAGGTCGTGGTAGAGACCGAGGTCGTGGTGGATACCGAGGTCGCGGTGGATGCCGAGGTCGCGGCCGAGGCCGAGGTCGTGGTCGAGCCCGAGGTCGCGGCCGAGGTCGTGGTCGAGCCCGAGGTCGCCGTCGCGACGCCCGCCGAGGCGGCGGCGCCGGTCGCGGTCGCAGTCGCTCCGCTCGCGCAGGACGATGACGCGCCCGATCTCGCGCCAGCGCCCGCTGCGTCCGAGGAGTGGCGATCGGTGGCCGCGCCCCTGCCGACGACGGCGTCGGCAGTGACGGCGGCGGTGCAGGCGAACGCGGAGCCCCCGTCGAAGACCGAATCGAAGACGGAGCGGCTCGACGACGACGTCGACGTCGACGCTCTGCTCCAGCCTCGACGTCCTGGGTGGATGATGCCGGTCGTCGCGATCGGCCTGGTCGCCGTGCTCGGCGGACTGATCTACTTCGGGGTCACGCGCTTCGGGCTCGGGACCTCGCCTTCCGTCGACACTGCCTCGGCACCGCCGGAGACCGCCACGGCGCCCGTCGAGCCCGAGCCGAGCGTTCCCGTCGTCGTCGCGCCGGAGGTGGAAGTCGCTGAGCCCATCGAAGCGACCGCGGCGGTCGAGGAAGTCGCGCCGGTCGAGGCCGAAGCGGTCGCGCCGGTCGATGGCGAGGCCGTCGAAGC
>JBBSAT010000404.1:0-6122 GCA_038252025.1 Polyangiales bacterium
CACCGCATCGCCGACGCCCAGCTGCCACTGGAGCAGCTGGTCGAAGACCCGGTGCTGACGGTCGAGCGCCTGGCCGCGGCCGAGGGGGTACTCGGCGCGCCTCACCCCGCGATCGCCCTGCCCGCTGCGATGTACGGCGACGCGCGGCTGAATTCAGCCGGCCTCGACCTGGCCAGCGAGCCGCAGCTGGCCAGCTTGGCCCAGGCGCTGGCCGACGCAGCGGCCACGGCATGGCAGGCGTCGCCCCTGTTGGCAGACGAGGCCACACGCTCGACCGCGCCGTTGGCGCGCGACGGAACATCGTCGGATCGCCGACGATCGCCTTCGAACTGCCCTGCGGTCGCCTTCGCGCGTCCCTCGCTCACGGGCAGGTCGGCGGCTCGGCCGGACGCTCGGTGTGCCGCGCGTACGCGACGATCTCCGCGGGATCCACGTCGGTCTCCGAGGCATCGTCCCAGCGCAGGTGAACGCGCTCGCCGAGCGTCAGCACCGTCGCCGCATAGGCCGCGCCGCCGTTCCAGCGCGCTTCGACGCGATCGCCCGCGCGAAGCGGAAGACGCGCGAGCGATGCGAGCGGGACGACGCGCGTCGGGATCGTGCCCTCGCTCGCGGAGAGGTCGAGCACCGTCGCGGTCGTTTCGTCGCACGTCAGCACGCGACCCACGCGCACGCGCTCGCCGTCGGTCACCACGACGGGCGTACCGCTCGGACAGCCGCGAACCGCCGGCCCCGTCGCGCCGTCGAGGAGACGAGTGACCTCCGTCCGCTCGACCCACTGCTCTGTCGCGTCTTCCCAGCGCAGCTGAACGAGCGTGCCGTTGGTCGCGAGCACGATCGCCGGGTACGGCGTGCCTCCCCAGAGCGCCTCCACGTGCGCGCCGGCCTGGATCCGAAGCGCATGCACGTCCGCCCGAGCGGCCTGCGCCGTCGTCCCGTCGGCGTAGGTGATCTGCGTCGCGCCCGCTGTGCAGCTCTGGAGCAGCCCGACACGCGCCACGGGAGAGACCTCGAGAGTCACCATCTGCGTGATCGGCGTCGGAGGCGCCGCAGCCACATCGGGCGTCGTCGTGGGTGTCTCCACGGCGTCGCTCGCCGGCGCTGCGTGCAGGATGGCGAGCACGTGCGGGAGCGGCGCGATGCCCAGGACACCGTCCACGCGCACCTCCACGAAGTCGTCGAGCGTGCCCGTGATCTCCCCTCGCACGATCGATCCAGCCGACGAGAGCAGTACCCAGGTCCCGGGCGACAGCTGCGGCGTCGCGATCGCTCCTTCGCGAACCCAGCGCTCTCGCCCGTCGTGCGTGCGGACGAGCACGAGCCCCGACTCCTCCGGACCGAGCGTCTCGGCGAGCGTATCGGCCCGATCGCCAACGACGACGACCTGTCGCGTCTCGCGCGCGGCGGTGGCGACCTGCGGCAGCGGCGCGCAGGAGGCGAGGGCGAGCGAGGCGAGGAGGGCGGTGGAGCGCATGGACTACCTTGTCTGAGGACGAGCGCCGGGTCAGGCGCGCGGATCCACCGCTCGTCGATCGCGCGCCGACTCGAGGAGGCGTCGAGAGAGGTCCGTCTCCTCCGCCGTCGTCTGCTCCACGCGATAGCCTGGGAGGCCTCGAAAGAGCAGGTACGACCCGTCCTCGAGGCGCGCCTTCACGAGCTGCCCCGTGCGCTCGTCGCACCGGCCGACCAGCGAACCGAGGTCTCTGCGCGCGCTCGTGAAGCGCACGATCCGTCGCGCCCCGTCGTCGAGCTCGGTCGTCCCGGTCACGCTGGCGTGATCGTCGCTGAGCGAGATCTGCGAGCCGGCCTCGACGCGGCCATAGGAGTTGTCGGCGAGCAAGAGCTCGAAGTCGCCGTCGCGCACGATCGCCGGACAGTCTCCGCTCGGCGTATGGCCCACGACGAGCCGTCCGACTTCGCCGGCCCGGAGCCGCGCGATCGCTTCCTCGCCCGGCAGGAGCGGGTTGGCGAGCTCGTCGGCCACGCGCGCGTACACCACGCTCTCCTGGTTCCAGCGCGTGCCGGGATGCGGCGCCTGGTAGGCGATCAGCGTCGACGGATCCTCGCCTCGCGCGAAGGCGCTGAGCTGGCCTGCGTAGAACTCGTTCAGCGCGTCCACCCAGGAGTCGACGTCCGCCAGTCGCTTCGCGCGACCGGGCACCACGCCGAAGTTCTCGACCGTGACGCCGCCGTGGAAGAAGAGCGTCGCTCCCGCCCGAAACCCCAGTCGACACTCCCGGAGGTAGGCCCGGAGATCGCCTCCCTCCGCGAGATCGTCGAGGAAGCTCTCGGCGACGTCCTCGTCTCCGGCGTCTCGCCCCTCGGCCTGGAGCTCCCTAGCGCGATGCGCGAACGCGTCTGCGGCGCCCATCGTGTTCTCGAGGATCCAGCGCAGCAGATCGCCGCGCGACCCCGCCCGCACCTTCTCAGGTGTGCTCTCCGGGGCTGCTCCGTCGAGCTCGCGCGAGAGGCGCAGCTTGTTGATGTCTCGGTTGCCGGCGAGGAGGACGACGCGCTCACCGTACGTGCGCCGCGCGGCCAGCAGCAGCGACACGATCCTCCGGCCGTGCGGCCCGCGATCGATCGCATCGCCGCCGAAGACGAACGTGACCCCGTCCGCGAGCCGGAGCGCGCCGCCGGTGAGCGACACGTGGGGGTTCCCGTCGACGAACGACGCGAGCTTGTCCCAGCGGCCCTCGACGTCGGTCAAGTACGCGATCATCCGGTGACGATCATGGGCACGAACCACGGGCGCGGGCAAAGCGCGGCGAAGCGTTCCGGAGCGAACGACAATCCGGGACGAACTTCCGAACCGATGTACTAGCTTCCAAGGCGTGACCGAACCGCCCGCGCCGACCCGGCAGATCATCGAGGGCGACGCGCTGGCCTGGATGGCCTCGTGCGATGCGCCGGAGCGCGCGAGCGTCATCACGTCGCTCCCCGACGTCTCGGAGCTCGCGCTCGATCTGCCGAGCTGGCGCGTCTGGTTCATCGAGACCGCCGGTCGGGTCCTCCGCTGGGTGCCGGAAGGAGGCGTCTCGATCTTCTTCCAGAGCGACATCCGCATGGCTGGAGCGCTCGTCGACAAGGGCTACCTCGTGATGCGCGCGGCGGAAGAGGCGGGCGCGACGGTGCTCTGGCACAAGATCGTCTGCCGGCGCCCCCCTGGATCGATCGCGCTCGGACGTCCCAGCTACTCGCACATGATCGCCGTGGTGCGCGGCCCCTTCGAGCCGCCACGCAAGCCCGGCCCCGAGGTCTTGCCCTCGGCCGGCCTCATGCCGTGGAGCCGCGCGATGGGAGTCACTGCGTGTCGAGTGGCCTGCCGCTATCTGCTCGAGAACACGACGACCCGCGTCGTGGTCGATCCGTTCTGCGGAAAAGGCACCGCGCTCGCCGTGGCGAACGCGATGGGGCTCGATGCGATCGGCGTCGAGCTCAGCCACAAGCGCTGTCGCGCTGCGCGAGCGCTGACGATCGAGCTCGATTGAGCCTCAGCGGCGGCGCGCGATCGCGAGCAAGGACACGCCGGCCGGAAAGGATCTGCCGCGCTTCAGCCAGGACAGCTCCGATCGAAACAGTCGTCGAAGCGTCTCGTTGACGACGGGCCGCGGCAGCTCGGCCTCTTCGCCGCCCTTCGTCCGCAAGATCCGCTGCGCCCAGCGCCCGAGCGCGATCGGCGGTAGCAGCACGGAGTTGAAGTAGGTCATCCGCTCGATCTCGAAGCGCTTGCCGAGGACCCGGCGGAGCGAGCTCCGCGTGTACCTTCGGCGATGCTGCGAGACGTCGTCGTTCGGGCCCCAGAGGACCTCGAACGCCGGCACCGTCACGACGAGCGCGCCGCCCGGGCGCAAGATCCCGTGCACCGCCTCGAGACAGCCAGCGTCGTCGTCGAGATGCTCGATCACGTCGGCCAGCAGCACCAGCCGTCCGGACGCCGGGGGGATTCCCGTCAGCCGCTCGAGATCGGCGAGCCGCACGTTCTCGCGACCCTCCGCGTGGCAGTGACCGATCGCGCGCTCGGACGCATCGACGCCGATCGTCTCTCCGATCGCGCCGAGCATGTCGAGGTTCGCGCCCACGCCACATCCGAGGTCGTAGATCACGCCCTCGCTCGGCGCGCGCTCGAGCCCCGTCGTGATCGCCCACCGCAAGATCTCGCGCCGTGCCGAGTACCACCAGTGCTCGTGCTCGGTCCGCGCGAGAACGTCGTAAAAGCCTTCATCCACGGGCCGGACTCTAGCGCGTCGCGTCGCGCCGTCAGGCGGCGCCTGGCCCGAGCAGCAGGCCGAGCGCATAGGTCAGCCCCATCGCGAGCACGCCGCCGACGAGGACACGGAGCGTCGCGCGCGGCATCGGCGCACCACCGAGGCGCGCGCTCGAGCCGCCGAGGAGCGCGAGGGTGACGAGCGCAGCCGCGAGCGTGCCGAGCGTCTGCGCGCCGGCCGGCAAGAGCGTGATCGCGGCGAGCGGTAGCACTGCGCCCACGGCGAACGAGAGCGCCGACACCAGCGCCGCTTGCACGGGTCGCGCGAGCGCGTCGACGTCGATGCGAAGCTCTTCGCGCGCGTGGACGCGCAGCGGATCGGTGTGCGCCACGAGCGCGTCTGCGACCTGCGCGGCGAGCGGCTGCGTGAGGCCCTTGCCGACGTAGATTCCGATGAGCTCCGCCCGCTCGCCCGCAGGCGAGTCGGAGAGCTCCTTCTTTTCCTTCGCGAGATCGGCCATCTCCACGTCGCGCTGCGAGCTGACGGACACGTACTCGCCCGCCGCCATCGAGAGCGAGCCGCCGACGAGGCCCGCCACGCCGGCGGTGAGCACCCCGCTCGGGGAGCCGTCTGCCGCGGCCACGCCAAGCACGAGGCTCGCGATCGAGACGATCCCATCGTTCGCACCGAGCACTGCAGCGCGCAGCCAGCCCCCAACGTCGCCCCGATGCCGCTCCTTGTGAAGTCTCATCGGCGAGTTCTAGTCCGGCGTGCACGTCCCCGCATGAGAGACCGCGATGATCGGAGATCATGCTCTGGTCACTGCGGCACGGCCGGCGCGCGCGCCATCTGCCAGAGCATCGGGGCATCGAGCGCGGAGATCTCTCCCGTGACCTCGAAGCCGAACCTTCGGTAGAGCGCGAGGTTCGACTCCTTCGCGGTCTCGAGATAGGCGAGGCGCCGCTCTGCGTCCGCCCGCGCCAGGACGGGCGCGAGCAGCCGCCGCGAGAGCCCCTTGCCCTGATGCGCGGGATCCACACCGAGGATCGCCAAGTAATAGTGCGGCTCCTTCGGGTGTGCGGCCTCCAGCGCCGCGAGCACGCGCCCGCCCGGAACGATGCGCCCGCCCAGCGCCGAGAGGACGCCCGGCGCGGAGAGGAGCGCACCGCCGAGCCGAACGCTGGGCGCGCCAGGTGGCACCCAGAGCGCTGCTCCCTCCCCAGCGTCGAACGTGTAGCTCAGGCCTTCGGGCACGAAGATGTGACGCGCGAACGTGCGCAGCAGCGTCGTCAGCCGCGCGACACGCGCCGCGGCTTCGGGCAGCAGCCACGCGTAGAGCGGGTCGTGCTCGAACGCGCGCGCGAGCCCGTCGCCGATCGCCGTCGCATCGTACGCCGTCGCGAGCCGCGCGCTCGGGCTCGCGCCGTGCGCCTCGCTCACGGCGCGAAGGGGTCCGAGAAGCGCGGGTCGGTCAGGAGGTCTGGATCCGTCAGGCTGCGCAGGAACGCGAGCACGTCCGCGCGCTCGTCCACCGTGAGCGTGAAGCCGTGCACGAAGATGCTCTTGAGGGGGCTCTCGGCGCCGACACCGGCGTAAGGGCCGTCGAGGATCGTCCGGCCGTCCGCGCCGTAGTGATCCAGCACGTCGTCGAGCGTCGCCAGCGTCCCATCGTGCATGTAGGGCGCGGTCAGCTCGATGTTCCGGAGCGAGGGCGCGCGGAAGGCGCCCATGTCGCGCGGATCGTGTGACGACTCGTAGATGCCGCGGTTGGGCTCCGGATAGGCGCCCCGGCCGTCGATGTTGTAGAGGCCCGTGTTGTGGAACTGGATCTCCGGGATGACGGTCCCGCCGTGCATCACGCCGTCGGTGAAGTTGAAGCCGCCGTGGCAGTGGAAGCAGTCGAGACGCTCACCGAAG
>JBBSAT010000405.1:0-6018 GCA_038252025.1 Polyangiales bacterium
ACCGCCGTCGGCGTCGTCGCGATGCCCGCCGCGCTCGCGGTGAACGTCACGTCGATGGCGCTACACGCGTCCTGGGTGAGCTCGAGGTAGGTGTGCCTCGAGCTGCCCGGCACGACGCCGATGCTCGTGTGGGAGAAGACGAACGACCCGAAGCCGCCCGTCAGGCAGCCCACCGCGCCGTCCGGGACCGCCGCGTCCGGGCCTCCGTCGACCGCAGGCGCAGGGGTGTCACAGCCGGCGAGCGCGAGGAGGAGCGAGAAGGAGGCCAAGCGGGCACAGCGGGCGTTCATCCCGCGAGGATAGTCGCGACCGCGTCGCGCTTGGAAGGGCGCGTCCGCGAGGTCCTGCGTGCGCTCACAAGGGAGTCGAGGAGTCCATCAGCCGGCGTGATGGGTCCGTTCCGAAACCACGATGGGCCGGATGGCGTCGCGGCCCTCACTCTCTCGGCATGACAACTCGATTCATCCTCGTGGCTCTCCTCGCGCTCGCCGTCTTCCCCGGCTGCAGCGTCTCGCACGTCGACCCGATCGAGGTCGACCCCACTCCCGTTCCGACGCTCGTCGAGACGGGGACGTCGGTCCGGCCGCTGCGCCCTGGCGTCGCGGCCCCGCTGCTCGAGGACTGCCTCGCGACCGGCGGCGAGCTCGTCGAGATCGCGTCGGTCGACAACGACGACCAGCACGACCACGGCACGCTCCTCACGTTCGGCGTGTCGCCGGCAGGCCTGCTCGCGGCGGCGGGCGAGGACGGCACGCTGAAGTTCTGGACGCTCGACGCAAGGCTCGTCGGCACGATCGACGGGAGCCTGCTCACGTACGGCGCGGAGGTCGGCGCCTCTCCGATCACGGACATCGCGTTCATGGGCGAGCTCGCCGTCGTCGGGGACGTGCGCGGGCTCGTGCAGCAGATGGGGGCGGACGGGACCTTCGGCGTCCTCGGTGGAACCTCGCCGGACGTGCCGATCGTCGCGGTGGCGTTCGACGAGACGACGCGGCGCTTCGCGCACGCGCAGATGGGCGACGTGGTCCCGCTCGCCGTGCACGGCCTCGAGGACGGCTCGGAGACCGTGGAGATCACCGACACGCTGGACCTCGTTCGAGACCTCGCGTTCGCCTCGAGCGGTGAGCTCTGGGTCGCGGGCGCGACGGACGGAGCGCCGGCGGTCGAGATCCGCGACGGGAGCGACCCGAGCGTGATCGTGCGGAGCATCGCGCTCGAAGGCGATGCGCCCATCGCGGAGATCGCTCTCTCTCTGGACGGAACGATCGCAGCGCTCGTCGCGAGCGACTTCCTCTACGTCGTGGAGGGCGAGACGGTCCGCGCGTTCCCCGCCGCGGAGCACGCAGCCTCGAGCGTGGCGATGACGCGGAGCGGCGACCTCGCGCTCTCGATCGGGGCCGACGGCGCGCTCGTCGCACGGTCCACCGCGGAGGGCCGCGAGGTCGCTCGCGTCTCGGTGGTGCGCCCCGTCGCCGTGCGGATCGACGCGAGCGGCTCGCTCGTGCTCGTTGGCGGACAGGACGCGATCCTCCACGCGTTCTCCTGCATGGAGTGAGCGCCTCCGTCGCTACGGGATGCCGAGAGCCTTCTTCACCCGGGCCCTCAGCTCGTCGACCTTGAACGGCTTCGTGACGTAGTAGCGAGCGCCCGCGTTCACACCGTCGACGGTGTCCTTCGGCCCGGTCTTGGCGGTGAGCATCACGATCGGGATCCGGTGGGTGATCGGATCCTTCTTCAGCCGGCGCGCGAGCTCGAGGCCGTCCATGTTGGGCATCATCACGTCCGTCACGACGAGCGCGGGGATCGGGCCTGCCTGGACCATGCCGAGCGCGATCGCGCCGTCCGCCGCGCCGTCGCAGTCTCCGATCTCGGAGAGGACGCGCAGGATCATCTTCCGAAGCGTCTCGTCGTCCTCGACGACGAGGATCCGTGGGCGCGGCTTGCCAGGGGCGGCCGGCGCGGGTGCGGGCACCGGCAGCGCGTGCGGCACCGTCTGAGAGGCCGGACGCGTGCGCTGCATGAGCAAGCGCGCCGCCGTGGCGATCTGCTCGCGAGTGGGCGCTCGCGCTGGCGAGGCCGGCGGCGCAGGCGGTAGCGGCGCAGGCGGTAGCGGCGGCGAAGGCGGCGGCGAGAAGGGGTGCGAGACCGGCATCGGCGCCGAGGACGCGCGCGGGATCCCGCGCACCGCGTAGAGCGAGCGGTCGTAGTCGAGGCGGCTCTCCGGATCTCGGAGCACCTGGTAGGCCTCCGTGGCGCGCGCGAAGATCGCCTCCATGCGCTTTCGGTGCAGCGTCGAGTCGCGCGCCGCCCAGCGGTCGGGGTGGAAGCGCTTGGTCGCACGGAAGTACGCCGCCTTGACCTCCTCGACCGTCGCCGACTCGTGCAGCGAGAGCACGCCGTAGTGGTCGAGCCCCATCAGCTGCGGCGCGAGCCGCTCGATCTCGGCGATCAGGTCGTCGGGCAGCGCGGGCTTCTCCGTCATGCGGCCCCGACGATCCCGCGGACGACGACGCTCGCGGCAGCGAGGCCGAAGGCGCCGGTGACGAAGCTCATCGAGCCGTCGATGCGCGTGCGCTTGTCGCAGGTGTAGACGCCGTTGTCCTTGTTCGGACAGACGCAGACGAAGCCCGTGTCTGCGTCGTAGCTGAGCGCCGAAGGTGCGATGGGGGTCTCCTCGCTCCAGACGGCGAGGATGCCCGACGGCGTGCCGCGGTCGATGGCGAGCCCGTGTTGCTTTCGGAGCAGCGTCCGCACGTCGCGCGCGAACGGGCACATCTCGGTGTCCGAGAGATCGCCCGATCGGATGCGCGTGGGATCGAGGCGAGCCGCCGCGCCCATGCTCGACACGACCGGCATCCCTCTCGCTCGGCAGGTCGCGAGGAGATGGGCCTTGGCCCCGAGGCTGTCGATCGCGTCGACGACGAAGTCGACCCGGCCGGCGAGCAGCTCGTCCGCCGCCCCTGCCTCGTAGAAGCGCGGGATGGCTTCGATGCGTGCGGTCGGGGAGACGAGGCGCAAGCGGTCCGCCATCACGGCGACCTTGCTCTTGCCGACGTTCCCCTTGAGCGCGTGCAGCTGCCGGTTCGAGTTCGTGACGCAGACGTCGTCGAAGTCGACCAGCGCGAGCGCGCCGACGCCGCTCCGGGTCAGCGACTCGGCAGCGAAGGACCCGACGCCGCCCATGCCGAACACGACGACGCGGCTCGCCATCAGCGCGTGTAGCCCCGGCTCCCCGACGAGCCGCGCCGCGCGGTCGAAGCGCCGGTGCGTCTTGAGGGGGCTCTCGAATGCATCCTCGTCTCGGGCGCGGAGGATGGAAGGGGGCTCGTTGCCCAACAGCGGTAACGGCATGCGGCCGGGAGGATAGCGCGGTCTAGCGACCGAGCCGCCGCCCGATCTTCGTCAGGAGCTGATCGACGCGAGAGACCCGCGTCCGCAGCCGGAGCGATGCGAACGCCTCGCCGAGGCTCGCCCGCTCGTGCGCGGTGAGGTCGAAGCGGCTCGTCTCGAGCGCGGCGTCGAGCTGGGCGAGCGAGCGGACGCCGACGACGGCGGCCAGCACCTCTCTTCTACCGAGCACCCAGCGGAGCGCGACCGCGGCGGGGGATGTTCCCGTACGCGCGGCGATCGGCTCGAGGTGCTCCCGCACGACGGCGTGAATCCGACTCCGGTTCGCGCGCGAGAAGAGCGGCTGCGTGGTCCGCCAGTCGCCCGGGTCGAACGCGCGATCGGGCCCCATCGCGCCGGACAGGAGCCCCTGCGCGAGGGGCGAGTACGCGAGCACGCCGATCGAGCGAGCGCGCGCGACCGCGAAGAGGCCCTGCTCCGGAGCCCTAGCGAGCAGGCTGTAGGCATCCTGGGCCGTCGAGAGCGGGAGGCGCCCCACGGACTGACGCTCGAGGATCCGCGCCGCCTCCTCGACCACTTCGGGCCCGTGGTTGGAGAGGCCGACGGCCTCGATCCGTCCCTCTCGATGCAGATCGACGAGCGACGCGAGCGTCTCGTCGAGCGGCACCCGACCGTCGGGGTGGTGCAGCTGCACGAGCGGCAGACGCGGCAACCGAAGGCGCTCGAGGCTTCGAAGCACCTCCTCGCGGATCGACTCGGGCCGCGCGTTCTTTCGAACCGTGCGCGTCACGCCCGCCCCGTCGTCGGCGACGAAGAGCACGTCGCCGTGCGCGCTCGGCGCGTCCCAGCGCAGCCCGACCTTCGTCAGCACACGGAGCGGGAGCTTGGACTCGGCGAGGAAGCGGCCGAGGAAGCGCTCGCTCGCGCCGAACCCGTAGAGCGGCGCGGTGTCGACGACGTCGATGCCGGCGTCGTATGCCGCGTGGACGAGCCGCGCCTGCGCCTCGTACGAAGCGTCGTCGTCGCGATCGAGCCCCATCGCACCGAGGACGAGCGAGGGCAGTGAGCCGAGACCGCGTGCCTCGCGGCGAGCGATCGCATGAGGGGCTTCGCGCATGGTCCGAGCGAACTACCACGCGAGGTTCGTGCCGCCGACCGCATCGGCGTACCATCGCCGGAGATGGGGCCTTCACCGGACGCCGCGGGCGAACGCAGCTATCGGGCGAGACGGTGCGCCGCGCCGCTCGTCTCGGTCGCGCTCGGCGCGCTCATCCTCGTCGGTTGCGCGCAAGGGGAGCGCGTCGATCCGCGCACGCTGGGCGACGCGGGGCGGAGAGACGGGGCCGCCCTCGATGCGCCCGGGAGCGACGCGCCGGGGAGCGACGCGCCAGGGACGGACGCCCGCGTCGACGTCGGAGCAGGCGGCTGTGGCGCGGTGGGAGCCGCGTGCTGCACGACAGGAGGTGCGGCCTGCAGCGGAATCCTCGTCTGCGTCGCGGGCACCTGCGAGACATGCGGCCGCGCCACCGAGGCGTGCTGCGCCGGCGATGGCTGTAACTCCGGCCTCACGTGCACGTCGGGGATCTGCGCGGGACGCGGCGCGCTCGGCGATGCGTGCTGCCCCGGCGCGAGCCCTTGCGCCTCCGACCTCACCTGCCTCGGCGGGAGCTGCCGCGCGTGCGGCACCGAGCCGGGGACGTGCCGACCCGGCGCGAGCGACATGGCGAGCTGCGGAAACTGCGGCATGCAGTTCAGGACCTGCGACGCCACGTGCTCGTGGGGAGCCTACGGCGCTTGTACCGGCGAGGGGTCGTGCCGCGCGGACGCGACCGAGCCGCGAGCCTGCGGAGCGTGCGGCACGCAGTCGCGATCGTGCAGCGCGGCGTGCGAGTGGTCTGCGTTCAGCCCCTGCGCCGGCGAAGGTGAGTGCACAGCGGGATCGACCTCGAGCGTCGGCTGCGGCGCGTGCCAGGTCCGCACGTGCAGCGCGAGCTGCACGCTGCCTTCGACCTGCTCGGGCTGCTCGTGCACCGCGTCGTCGCGCTGCGGGCTCGCCTGTCCGTCCGGCTACCACCCGAGCTCGTACCGCTGCGACTTCTCCTGCGGCTCGAGCTGCAGCAGCGCCAACAGCGTCACCTGCACGCCCGACTGCGGCACGAGCTTCACGTCCTGCACGTCGTGCCCGTCGGGCTACCACCCGAGCGCGTTCCGGTGCGACTTCTCCTGCGGCTCGAGCTGCTCGACGTACAACAGCGCTACCTGCACGGCCGACGCCGGCACCTTCACATCGTGCGCCGTGTGCCCCTCGGGCTGGCATCCGACGGCGGCGCGATGCGACTTCTCCTGCGGCTCGAGCTGCTCGACGTACAACAGCTTCAGCTGCGCGCCCAACGCCGGCACGTTCACATCGTGCACCGCGTGCCCGTCGGGCTGGCACGCGACGGCGTTCCGGTGCGACTTCTCCTGCGGCTCGAGCTGCACCACCAGCAACAGCGTCACCTGCGCGCCGGACTGACCGGTGCGCCTTCGTTCCAGACGCAGAGGAGCTCCCATGTATCGCCACGTCCTCGTCGCCATGATCTTCGCGCTCGGGTGCAACCAGACGCTCGGGCGACCTGATCGAGACGGAGCTGCGCCTCGCGCGGACGCCGGCCCGGGGATCGACAGCGG
>JBBSAT010000406.1:0-5996 GCA_038252025.1 Polyangiales bacterium
ATCGCCAGGAGCCCGATGAGCCCGATGCGGCGTAGCGTGTTCACGTCAGCTGGCCTTCCTGCCGAGGAGCTTGTCGGCGATCTGTCCCGCGAGCGCGGGCATCGTCACGGCCATGTCGGCGCGGACCTTCGCGGCCTCCTGGGCCATCTGCGCGGTCGCATCGCCCATCGTCGTCTCGGCCTCCGAGCGGGCCTTCGCGATGAGCTCGCGCTCGAGGCGCGAGCCGTCCTGGCGGATGCGGTCTCGCTCGGCCGTCGCCTCGAGCTTCACCTTCTTCATCTCACCCTCGAACGTGCGGAGCTTGTCCTCGGCGTCCGACTCGAGCGCTCGGGCCTTCTGCTTGGCGCCGTCGATGGCGGTGTCGCGCGCGTCGAAGAGCGCCAGCATCGGCTTGAAGATCCACGCGCGCAGAACGAAAAAGACGGCGCCGAAGATCAGCAGCTGGAAGATGACGGTGGCATCGAGGTCGATGATCGCCCCGCCCGAGAGCAGAACGCCGGTCAAAGTCAGCTGCATGGTCCCCTTGGGGTGGCGCCCGCTCGCGTGAGGGAGGACGCCCGTGTGGGAGGGAGAGGCGCCCGAGTGGCCGGCGCGAAAGACGCCGTTTTCTCGGGGGAATCCGTGCTCCGAGAGGCCTGGAGCGCGCGCTGTTTAGCAGCGGCCCTCGGGGTCGTCAAGCATGGGAGACTCCATGAATTCGGCCCGAAACGAGGCTCTCCCGGGCGCCGTCCGGAAAGGAAATGCCCGCGTGCGGGATCTCCTCTATCCTCGCGCCGTGTCGACCAAGGCTGCCGGGGCTACCCCGGAAACACTCCCGGGCTCGTGCATACGCCCGGGGTCCTCGCTCCGTGCGTTCCTGGTCCTGGGGGCGCTGGGACTGGCGATCGCCCCCGCGCGAGCTACGGCGCAGGAGCCCGTGGGAACGGCGGTCCTCCCGTTCGAGGGATCCGGCGGGCTCGTGGTCCGGCGATCCGTGGCCCATGCCCTCGAGGACATGGGCCGCGTCTCGGTCATGGACGAGGGCCTCGTCGACGCGGCCGTGTCGCGAAGCGGCGCGAGCACGACTGGGCCCTCGGGGATCGACGGGCTCGCGCGCCAGCTCGCCGTGCGTCTCGTGATCCAGGGAGAGGTCGCCGGCCGCGCTGCGCGGCGGAGCCTCGACCTCGTCGCCCGCGACGCGACCGGCCGCCAGGTCGCCGCGGAGCACACACGGCTTCCGCCTGGCGGGGCGGGACGGCGCGCGCTCGACTCTGCGCTCGAGCAGCTGCTCGATGCGGCGATCCCCCAGCTTCCCGCGGGGTCGGGCGGGAGCGCCCCGCCGGTGGAGCACCCGATCGCGCGCGAGACGTCGACCTCGACGAGCTCGAGCAGCGCATCGACCTCGACCTCGAGCACGAGCGGCTCGAGCGGCGGTGCGTCCGGCCAGGCCACCGGCGAGTGGGGCGAGGATCCGGCGCTCCTGACGATCGCGGCCGGCATCGTCGTGCGCTCGCGCGATGCGACGGTCAGCCTCACGGACGGCACGACGCGGAGCTATGCGCTGAGCCCTTACGTCGAGGTCCACGCGCGGATCGAGACCCGACCGCTCGCGCACGAGCAGGGCTACGCGCGCGGGCTCTACGCCTACGGCGAGTTCGGCTACGGGCTCGGCCTCACCTCGCGGCGCGCCGACAACAGCGAGGTCGCGACGAACTTCTATCGCTTCGGGATCCACGCTGGGTATCTCATCCCGATAGCTCAGCTCTTCGAGATCGGCGGCGGCGTCGGCTTCGGCTGGGAGACGTACGAGCTCGGCACGAACCCGGCGATGCCGACGGCGACCTACCCCTACCTGCGTCCCGCGATCCGGGCGCGCGTTCGTACACTCGGCGAGCTCATCGTCCTCAACTTCGAGGCGGGCTACCGCGCGCTCTTCGGGCGCGGCGCGCTGAGCGATGCCTACGGCCCGGGCGGCGACAGCTTCGGCTACGACGTGGGCGGCGGCGTGACGGGCACGTTCGACTTCGGCCTCTACTACGGCGTCGAGTTCAGCTGGGTGCAGTACGTCCACAACTTCGCGGGGAGCCCGGCGAGCATCGGGAGCGGCGAGCGCGGCTCGGACGGCGGCTACCGCTTCACGCTCTCCGTCGGGTACGCGATCCGCTGATCATGGCGAGCCCTCAGCGAGACCTCACGGGCGTCGGCGAGATCCAGGCGCTGCTCGGGCGCGGTACGCGCTTCAAGGGCCTCCTCACGTTCGAGGGGCGCGTGCGCGTCGACGGTGAGCTCGAGGGCGAGGTCCGGAGCGAAGGGCTCCTCGTGCTCGGCGATGGGTCCAACGTCGATGCGACGATCGAGGTCGGGACGCTGATCGTCCTGGGCGGCACGGTGCGCGGCAGCGTGATCGCGCGTGAGCTCATCGAGATCCACGAAGGCGCGAAGGTCCATGCGGACATCACGGCGCCGGAGATCGACATCGCGAAGGGCTCGCTGTTCGACGGCCGATGCACGATGACGGGCGCGGGCGAGCAGAGCTGAGCCGGCGAGCAGAGCTGAGCCGGGGACGCGCGTCGTCATTTTCGTCATATGACGCCTAACCGCTCCCGCAGAGCCCTGACGAGATCGTTCACACGCGCCCTGCCTCGTTCTCGGGCCAAGAGGTTGAAGAGGCCCCCGGTGCTCACGCCGAGCGCCTGCGCCGTCGCCGCGTAGCTCTGCCCCAAGTCCGTCGTCGCCACCGTTGCGATCACGAGACGAGTCTCCACGGCGCGCCGCGTGCGTGAGTCGATCGAACGCTCTCGTGGGAGCTCGGTGACCACCCGCCCCGCGGAGATCACGCGCTCCCAGTCCACGGTGTGAGGAGCCGTGCGCACGCAGGCCTGCATCGAGACACCAGGGCTCGTCTGCTCGGGGCGGTCGTCGAGCTCCGAAGACATCACGAAATCGTCGAACTCGCGTCTGCCAGACGGGGTGTCCGCGAAACCGAGACAGTCCATCGCGAACTCCACGTCGAACCACGCCGGCGAAGGGTCGATCCGCAGATAGACCCGATGGCTGGTCCAGGTGGATCGGCTCGCACGGTCGACGACCCCCGCCCGCGTCGGGTTGCGGTGGTGGTAGGCCACCAGCTTGGCGAGGGCGCATGGGGCGACCGCGTAGAGCTTGGGTCGTTCCGCGAAGACCGGACCGAGGGTCTCTCCGCCCTGCTGCCGATGATATCGCTGTGCGAAGCGGGAGTGGGCGCAGTGAAAGAAGCGGTCCGGGTCGACCACACCTGCGACCAGGCCGTAGTGAACGTGCGATGACATCGCGGCCCACGAGAGCCAGCGCCAGTCCCATCGCTGATGGGCGTGTCCCATCGCATCGAGGAGGGTCCGGCGGTCGGCATCGTCGATCAGGTAGAAGCGACGATCGACGAAGCGCGAGATGACGTGCGCGCCCACGTTGGGCACCCACTGACGACGAGTTCGCGGCATGCGCGGCCTATCGGCACGCATGACCTCGGCGTTGCGGGCGGATATGACGAAGCCCGTCCCTCAGCCGTCATATGACGAAAATGACGAACCCCGTCCCCGTCACCCGGGGGCGCCCGGCCGTCATATGACGAAAATGACGAACCCCGTCCCCATCCCCGGATGAGTCAGCCGTCTTCGATGCGGATCGCGCGGGTCTTCTCCGCGATGCCGGAGAGCCGGTCGATCTCGCGCAGCGCCGAACGCACGTTCGCGTCCTTCGTGGCGTGCGTGAGCATCACGAGCTGAACGGGCTCGTTCGAGCCCGGCGCACGCCCGTCTTGGACCATCTGCTCGATCGAGACGTCGAACGCGCCGAGGACGCCGGTGACGCGCGCGAGGATGTCGGGCCGATCGAGGACGGAGAAGCGCAGGTAGTAGCAGCCGACCTGCTGGCCGAGCTCCTGGACCTCGCGCGCCGCGAGGAACTCCGAGCGCACAGATCGGTGAGGCACACGACCGCGCGTGGACGCGATGACGTTGCGCCCCACGTCGACCAGATCGCTGACGACGCTCATCGCCGTCGGCATCGCGCCCGCGCCGTAGCCCGAGAGCAGGCAAGGGCCGAGGTGCTCACCTTCCAGGATCACGGCGTTGAGCGCGCCCGAGATGCTGGCGAGGACGCTGGAGCGCCGCACGAGCGCGGGATGCACCCGGAGATCGAGCGACCCGCCGTGCAGCGTCCGGCCCACCGCGAGCAGCTTGATGACGTAGCCGAAGCGCTCGGCGAAGCGCATGTCGATCGCGGCGATGTCCTCGATGCCTTCGCGCGAGATCTGCTCGATGCGGATCTTCGCGCCGAACGCGAGCGAGGAGAGGATCGTGAGCTTGTGGACCGCGTCGCCGCCGTTCACGTCGAGGCTGGGATCGGCCTCGGCGTAACCGGCTTCCTGTGCGCCCCGGAGCGCGACCGCGTAGTCGATCTTCTCCGCGGCCATCCGCGACAGGATGTAGTTGCTCGTGCCGTTCACGATCCCGCGCAGGGAGACGACGGTGTCCGAGGCGAGCGCTTCGCGGAGCACGCGGATGACGGGCACGCCCCCACAGACCGCCGCCTCGAAGTAGAGGTCCACGCCGCGGGACTCGGCGAGCTCGAAGAGCTCGTGGCCGTGCTCGGCGAGCAGGAACTTGTTGGCGGTGACGACGGACTTCCCGCGCTCGAGCGCCGTCCGGACGTACGAGAACGCGGGCTCGAGGCCGCCCATCAGCTCGACGACGACGTCGATCTCGGGATCGTCGAGCACGTCGCTCGCGTCGAACGAGAGCAAGCTCGCCGGCACGGCGTCGCTGCGCGGCTTGTCGCGATCGCGCGCGACGACGCGCCGCACCTCGATCGGGGCGCCGAGGCGGCGCGCGAGGTTCGCCTCGTTGTCCGAGAGCAGGCGCAGGGTTCCTTCGCCGACGACGCCACAGCCGAGCAGGCCGATCGTGAGGGTGCGCGCGGAGGCTCCCGGTGCGGTGGCGGGCGGATCGAACATGGCCAGGCCGACGCATACAACGTTGTCTCGAGCGCGAACAGTGTGGACGCTCGCCCGCGCGGGGTGCGTGTGAGAATGTGCGCGCGTGTCGACGACGGTGGCGCTGCTGGTTTCGTGCATGCTCGTGTTCGCGACCTGGCTGGTCGCGCACGTGGCGCTGCTCGCGGCGTGCGTACGAGCTCCGTCGGTCTCGCGCCGCGATCGCTGGCTCGCGCTCTTCCCGCTGGCGACCCCGTGGGTCGCCTGGCGCGCCGGCCTGCGCGTGCCGGTGATCGGCTGGGCCTGCCTGATCGTGCTGTATGTCGTCCTTCGAGCCATCCTCGCCTCGCGTTGACACTTCCGGGCGCTCTCCCTAAGGTCCGACGCATCTGCGAGAGAGCGGCGGACGCCGCTCGAGAGGCAAGGCGAACATGGCTGGCAAGAACGTACACACGGCGAACGACCTGAACTTCGATGCGGAGGTCTTGAAGTCGGACCTTCCGGTTCTCGTGGACTTCACTGCGACCTGGTGCGGACCCTGTCGGCAGATCGCGCCCTTCATCGACCAGCTCGCCGACGAGTACGCCGGCAAGGCGAAGGTCGTGAAGGTCGACATCGACGACTCGCAGGCGACCGCTGCGAAGTTTCAGATCCGCGGCGTGCCGACGCTGATCGTGTTCAAGGGCGGCCGCGCGGTGGCGCAGCAGCAGGGCGCGGCCCCGAAGACCGTGATCCAGCAGGTCCTCGAGCGCGGCATCAACGCCTGAGCGTTCCGGCTCCCGGCAGCAACGGTTCTTCATCGACGGCGCGGCTCCTCACGGGAGCCGCGTTTTCTTTTGGAGGCGCGCTCGCGGCGACGAGCTACTGCGACTGATGGATCTCGCGGATCCGATCGTCGATCTCCCTCTGGCGGGCCGCTGCCTGCTGGGAAGAGCGGTACCCGACGGCCTGCGGGAGGATGACGACCGCGACCGCGCCCGCTATCGCGATCTGGGGCGTGCCGCCGGGGCCTGCGGCCGGGGGGCGCCGCGGCGCAGCCGGCTCCTTG
>JBBSAT010000407.1:0-5924 GCA_038252025.1 Polyangiales bacterium
ACTTCGACTTCGACGGGCGGCTCGACCAGATCTCGTACTTCGAGGGCGGGTCGGTGGTGCGCACCGAGCTGGACACCAACTTCGACAACGTCATCGACACGTGGCTGTGGTGCTCGCCCACCGGGATGCTCGAGCGGAGCCAGCGCGATCGGCGCCACAACGGCCGGGCCGATACCTGGGAGCAGTTCGCCGACGGCGTGATCACCGAGGCGCGCTACGACGAGAACAACGACGGCAACCCGGACCGATGGGAAGTCTTCACGGCGGGGCGCCTCTCTCAGGTGAGGCGCGACAGCAACTCCGACGGGGAGGCCGACCAGAGCGAGGACGTTCCGACGGAGAGCGCAGGCGCCGTAGAGCCCGCGCTCAGCTGCGACGGCGTGGAGACCGTGACCCACGGCGGCGCCGCTCCGCCGCCTCCTGCCGCCGCGCCGCCACTGTCTGCCGCGCCTGCGCCGGACACGGCCCCGTCGACCGCGGACACGGCCCCGTCGACCGCGGACACGGCCCCGTCGACCGCGGACACCGAAGGCGCCGTTCGATGAAAGGCACATCCACGATGCGATCTTCGACCGTCTGGGTCGGCCTGGTGTGCCTTCTCGGCATGATCGTTCCGGCGTGCGGCGGCGGCGCGACGACGCAGCGGCGCGGAACGCGAGCGTCATCGGGCGGCTCGTCGTCTCACGCGGTCGTCGACGATCACGGTCGCTGCGACACCAGCGGGACAGGCATCGAGGTGTCCGAGTACGACACGTCCGGCGACTCGGCGCCCGACGTTCGCCGCGTGTTCCGCCGCGTCGGCGACCCGCCCGTCACGCGCCTCGTGTTGACGTGTCGTGAGAGCGATCTGAACGGCGACGGGATCAAGGACGTCGTTCGCTATTACAACGAGGAGGGGCGGCCGCTTCGCGAGGAAGCCGATCGCGACTTCGACGGCCAGCTCGACACGATCACGATCTACCAGGAAGGCCACGTCGTCCGGCAGGAGCTGGACGAGAACGGCGACGGCCGCGTCGACTCGAAGATCTACTACGACGATGCCGGCGTTCCGATCCGGACCGAGCGTGACCTCGCCGGGCGCAGTACGCCCGAGCAGTGGCACCCGGATCGCTGGGAGTACTTCGAGCACGGCCGGATGGTGCGGATGGGCACCGACCTCGACGGGGACGGTCGCGTCGATCGCTGGGATCGCGATCACGAGTACGCGCCGCCGCCGAGCGGCGAGGCCGGGGCCGAGGACGCCAGCGCGACCGCGCCGGCCAGTGGCTCGTCGAGCTGATCTCATGAAAGAACGGCTTCAGAAGATCCTCGCGCGCGCGGGTGTGGCATCGCGTCGGGCGGCGGAGGTGCTCGTCGTCGAGGGGCGCGTGCGCGTGAACGGGCGCGTCGTGAGCGAGCTCGGTGCGAGCGCGGATCCGCGCAAGGATCGGATCGAGGTCGACGGGAAGCGGGTCGTCGCCGAGAAGCCCGTCTACTACGTGTTGCACAAGCCGCGCGCGATGGTGAGCACGCTGAGCGATCCGGAGGGGCGAGCGCACCTCGGCTCGATCCTCGCGCACGTTCAGGCTCGCGTGTACCCGATCGGTCGCCTCGACTTCCACACGAGCGGTGTGCTGCTCGCGACGAACGACGGCGAGCTCACCGAAGCCCTCCTGCATCCGCGGAAGGACGTGCCGAAGGAGTACGTCGTGAAGATGCGGGGGCGCCTCGAGATCGCGGCGCTCGACGCGCTCCGTAACGGCGTCGTCCTCGACGACGGGCTCAAGACGAAGACGTGCGACGTCTACGTGCTGCGCGAAGAGGAACGGACGACGTGGCTCTCGATCACGCTCTACGAGGGGCGCAATCGGCAGATCCATCGGATGGGCGACGCGATCGGGCACACCGTGCTGCGTCTCGCGCGTCTCTCGTTCGCGGGCATCACCAGCGAGGGCATCCGGCCCGGACAGATGCGCGAGCTCGATCTCCGCGAGATCGAGAAGCTGAAGAAGGCGTACGTCGAGCCGGCCCGCGCGGAGCGAGTCCCGAAGAAGAAGCCCGATCTTCGGCTCGCGCGTAGCTTTGCCATCGACGATGATTGACACACGCGATGGCGCGAGTAGAATGCGCGCCTCACCGCGGGGTGGAGCAGTCTGGTAGCTCGTCGGGCTCATAACCCGAAGGTCGTCGGTTCAAATCCGGCCCCCGCAATCGGTTCGAAACGCCTCCCCATCGGGAGGCGTTTCTCGTTGGGGCGCTTCGTTGGGGCGCTTACGGCTGCCGTCGGGCTGTTCGACGCTCAGAAGCCCGGGTCGCTGACGACGGTCGGGCGGCGCGGCGGCGTGGCCGGCGGCGGCGGGACGGGCCGCGTCCGCGGTGTCTCGGCGGTGCGCGGCGTCGTGGTGTGCGGCGTCGTGGTGTGCGGCGTCGTGGTGTGCGGCGTCGTGGTGTGCGGAGTCGTGGTGTGCGGAGTCGTCGTCGGCGTGGAGATCGGCCGTGTCGTCGGCGGCTCGACGATCGGCGCGCGCGGCGGCGGGACGAGGGCGGGCGGTTCCACCGCGGGCGGCTCCGGGACGACGGCGATCTCGGTCGGGCTCACCGGCGAGGTCTCGGCCGTCTCGGGCGCCGCGGTCAGCTCGACGACGGGCGTGCGTTGGGTGGGGCCCTGGGAGTCGGCAGGCGAGAGCACGCGCCACGCAACGATCCCGACGACGAGCACCGCCGCGAGCCCGATCGCGGGGACGAGCCAGGCGGGCCGTGGCGACGCAAGCGCGTCGACGGGCTGGATCGAGGCGGTCGGCGCGGCGGTCTCGGCCGATCGCTCCGACCTCGGCTTGGGCGAGGGAGGCGGAGGCTTCGGGAGCACCGCGGCCACCGCGATGTTCTCGAGGCTGGGCGAGTGCGCGATGGCGTCCTCATCCGCCTGGTGGGGCGGCGGCGGAGGCGCCGGCGGAGGCATCGGGCGCGGCGGCGCGCCTCCATCACTGTTCCGCTCGACGAGGTCGGCGTCGTCGAGCGTGGCGATCTCCGCGGGAACGGCCGGGGGCGAAGGCGCAGGGACCGCAGCGGAAGCTGGCGCAGCCTCCGTCGGGGGCAGGGGCGGGGGCGCTGCGTCGACGCCTCTCGCCGGCTTCGGCGGTTCCTCGATGAGCACCTCGCTCAGACGGTCGAGCTCTTCGGTGACCCGCTCCGGCTTCGCTGCCGCTGGCGAGGAGATCAGCTCGGCAGCCGGCGCGACCTTCGTGTCGGTCGGCTTGGGAACCGGCTTTGCGACCACGTGCTTCGGCGAGGGCATCGCACGCCCCGCGAGCCCAGCGCCGGGGCGCGGAACCACGCCCTTCGCCTCCCGGATCGGCTCGCCGATCGCGCTGCGAGGACCGAGCGGCACGGTCACTTGCGCGATCGACCGGGCCATCGTGGCCGCGGTCTTCAGCGCTCGCGCGAAGGCGGCGACGTCTGCGAAGCGCTTCGACGGGTCGCTCGAGAGCGCACGGGAGAGCGTGGACGCGAACGGGGCCAGCTCTCGCTTCACCGCAGTGATCGTCGGTGCGGACCCCTCCGCGATGGAGGCGGCGAGCGCTGCGAGGTCAGCGGCGACGTGCGGTGGTCGGCCCGCGAGCGCGGCGTAGACGACGGCGGCCAGCGAGGCCTGATCGGCGAGAGAGCTGGCGACGACTTCGCCGCGCGCCTGTTCAGGCGCGGCGAACGCCATCACGTCGATGGACGGGAGAGATGTGCGCGCGAGCGAGCCGCGGCCCGACGCGCGGTTGAGACCGAAGCTGATCAGCTTCGCGACGTCCTTCCCGCTGCGATCGGCGAGGAGGATGTTGCCGGGCTCGATGTCGCCGTGGGCGATCTTCGCCGCGTGCACCGCGGCGAGCGCGTCGGCGACCGCGACGGCGATCTCGATGACGCGGGCGACCGTGAGCGCCGGGCCGTCGGTGAGGCGCTTCGCGAGGCTCGCGCCTTCGATCCGCTCGAGGACCAGATAGGGCGTGCCAGACTCGCTATCCCCTGTGGCGAGAGCCCGCGCGACGTTCGCGTGCTCCAGGGCGACGAGCGCGTTCGCGTGCTCGCGGAAGCGTACGGCGACCTCCTCGTCGGCGTCGTCTTCGAGGGTGACGACGACCAGCTTCGCGCCCGCTGAGTCGTGGGCGGCCCAGACGGTTCCGAGGTCGCTCTCGCCGAGAGGAACCTCGAGCGTGTATCGTCCACCGAGGATGCTCACGATCTCGTTTGTACCAGCCCTGCAACAGAGACGGAAGCTGACGCTCGCGCTGGCGCTCTCTGCCTTGCTCATCGCCGCTCTGATCGCCGCTCCGGCGTCCGCCCAAGAGGACACGGCCGCGACGGAGCGCGCGCGAACGCTGTTCACGGACGGAGTCGCGCTGGCGCAGGAGCAGCAATACGACGCTGCCGAGACACACTTTCGCGAAGCGCTGGCGCTGCGGGACGCGCCGGCGATCCGCTACAATCTGGCATCGGTGCTCTTCGAGCAAGGCGAGTACACCGAGGCGAGCGAGATCGCGCGGGCGCTGCTCGCGTCTGCGGACACTCCGGACTCGGTGCGCACGCCGACGTCTGCGCTCTCGGCGCAGATCCAGCAGGCGGCCGGGCTGGTGCTCTTCCAGATTCCAGCTTCGCTCGTGGACGGAACGCTCACGGTCGACGAGGTGGTCGTGGAGGACCCGTCGCGCGCGGTGTCGTTGCCACCAGGGCACCACCGGGCTCGCGTCGAGCGGGATGGCAGAGAGATCGGCGTCGCCGAGGTGGACGCCGTCGCTGGAGAACGGACGACTGTGGACATCCATGCCACGCTCGGCGGCGTGGGCGAGCCCGCGATCACGGATCAGTGGTGGTTCTGGGCGTCGGTCGCGGGCGGCGTCGTGCTCGTCGCCGTCGTGATCGGTGTCAGCGCTGGCGTCGCGAGCACTCAGACCGAAGCGCCACTTCAGGGGAACTTCATGCCGGGAGTGATCACGTGGCCGTGAACGAACACGAGGGCCAGGCTCGGAGGCTGCTCGCGCAGACGCTGCTCGTCGCGCTCGCGTGCGGTCTGCCCGCGGGTTGCGTGTCTGCGCGCACCGAGGTGGTGATCTCCGTCGACACGGACATCGCGACCCTCGACACCATCACGCTCGACGTGACCGACCCGGCAGGCGCGACACGCTCCTCGGTCGCCGCGCTGGGCGCGAGCGAGCCGCCTCTGCCCCGGACGCTCGGGCTCGCCTGGAACGGGGGTGCTCTCGGGCCGTTCGTCGTTCGTGCGGCCGGTACGAGCGGCGGCGCTCAGCAGATCGTGCGGATCGCCGACTTCACGTTTCAGCGCGGTCGCACGCTGGTCCTTCACGTCGACCTGCTCGCGCGCTGCACCGGCGTGAGCTGCCCCGGCGGCCAGACGTGCGGCGACTCGGGGTGCCGTCCGATCACGACCGATCCGTCGGAGCTGACCCCCTACACGCCGGCCGCGAGCGACGGCGGTGTGGGCGGCGACGGAGGTGGCTGCGGAGTCGAGGTCTGCAACGGCATGGACGACGACTGCGACGGCCAGGTCGACGAGGACTTCGACTTCGCGAGCGACATCGCGAACTGCGGTACATGCGGCAACGTCTGCGACTTCACGCACGCGATGGGCATGTGCCAGGCGGGGCGCTGTCAGATCAACGGCTGCGACCCCGGCTTCGGGGACTGCAACGGTCGCACGAGCGACGGGTGCGAGTCGGACAGCGCGACCGACACGAGCAACTGCGGACGCTGCGGGACGCGCTGCCGGGGCGGCAGCAGCATGTGCTGCTCGGGCACGTGCGCCGGCGCGTGTTGATCACAGCACGAGTGCTCGCGCAGCGCGCCGCGGAGGGGAGTGCTCGCATCGAGCACGCACGGGAGCGCGCCGCGGAGGGGAGTGCTCGCATCGAGCACGCACGGGAGCGGTGGGCGTAGCGAGC
>JBBSAT010000408.1:0-5782 GCA_038252025.1 Polyangiales bacterium
CCGTGCGCGGCCCGCGCCGCGAGCACTCCGGCTGATCAGCGTGATCGGCTCGCTTCGCAGCCCGCTCCCGTCCGTGCTCGATGCGAGCACTACCGTGCGCGGCCCGCGCCGCGAGCACTCCGGCTGATCAGCGAACTCGAACGGTGACGCGATCGGGGCGCTGCACGTTGTCGAGATAGACGTACAGCGGCCGGGCTCGGCGAGTGGCGAGCTCGTCGAGCACGCGACGCAGCCTCTCGATCTTCCCGCGATAGGGCCCGACGCCGAGGCGAACCTCGGTGCCGTCCTCCCCGACGAACAACGTCAGCGACTCGTCCGGCTCGACATGGACCTCGTCCACGAGCTCGCGCCTCGACATCCCGGCGCTCTGCCACTCGGAGAGGAGACCGACGATCGAGGTCAGGAGCTGCGTCCGATAGGTGCGCTCGCTGAAGAACCGCTCGCCAGACACGCCGGTGATGACGGGCAGGTCGACGGGATCGCCTGGCTCGAGGCTCTTGAAGACCGCCCCCTCGTCCGAGACGAGGTACGGCGTCTCGAGCGAGAGGATCGCGGCGGGCACGCGCTCGCGGATCGTGATCTGGAAAGTGCTCGGCAGGCGCCGCGTCGCGGTCGCTTCGGCGATCCACGGATGCGCCGCGAGGCCGGCCCGCACGTCGTCGAGGGACCGAGCGAAGACGTTGTCACCGAGCGCAATCCCGGCGCACGCCGTCACCTCGGCCTCGGTGAGGCGCGACTCGCCCTCGACCTCGAGCGTGGCGATGGCGAACTCGGGGGCATGCCGGACGTACCGGTCGAGCACGCGGGCGAGCGCGAGCGAGCCGAGAACGAGCGCGAGCGCGACGGTCGCGCGCGCGAGGAGCGCCAGCGGTCGTCGCGCGCGCTCGAACGCCACCGAGGCTCTGCGGCGGGCGCCCGCGACGCGCTCACCCCAGCGGACGCGACCCCTGGGCGTGGACGCCGGTGCCGGCGCGCCGGGCTTGGCCACCACACGGCGGTTGGGCGTGGCCTTCGGGACGTCGGCGACCGCCGCTCGCTCTGGCGCTGGGCGCTTCACGTGGCCCCGCTCTCGAGGAGAGCGAGCAGGTCGGGACCGACGCGCGTGATGTCACCGGCGCCCAGCGTGATCACAACGTCGCCAGGTCCAACGCGCGCCGCGAGCGCTTTCGCCACGCCTTTGCGCGCGCCGATCCACGTGACGTCACGGTGCCCATGCGCGCGGATGGCCTTCGCGAGCGCGTCGCTCGTCGCGCCGGCGATCGGCTCCTCGCCCGCGGCATAGACGTCGGTGAGGAGGAGCACGTCCGCCCGATTGAACGCACGCACCAGCTCGTCGAAGCAGTGGAGCGTTCGCGAGTAACGGTGCGGCTGGAACGCGACCACCAGGCGACGGCCGTACGCGCGCTGCGCAGCCTCGAGCGTGACCTGCACCTCGGCTGGGTGGTGCCCGTAGTCGTCGACGACGGTGACGCCCTTGGCCTCGCCGACGACCGTGAAGCGCCGCTGCACACCGGTGAAGCCGGCGAGCGCTGCGCGCGTGACGTCCGCGGGGACCTCGAGCTCGTCGGCCACCGCGATGACGGCGAGCGCGTTCAGCACGTTGTGGATCCCCGGCATCCGTACGACGAACTCGCCGGCAGGCTCGCCCCGGCGCACGAGCGTGAAGCGGGTCGAGAGCCCCTCGACGATGGGATTGCGCGCGCGGTAGTCGGCCTGCGCGGTGAGACCGTACGTGAGCACGCGCTTCTCGATGCGCGGCAGGATCGCCTGCACGTGCGGATGATCGAGACACGCGACGACGAGGCCATAGAAAGGAACGCGGTTCGCGAACTCCGCGAAGGCTTCCTTCACCTTCGCGTGGCTCCCGTAGTGATCGAGGTGCTCGGCGTCGATGTTGGTGATCACCGCGACGACGGGTGAGAGGTGCAGGAAAGAGCCGTCCGACTCGTCCGCCTCCGCCACGAGGAGGTTGCCCAGACCGCGCGCCGCGTTGGTCCCGAGCGAGTTGAGCTTGCCGCCGATCACGACCGTCGGGTCGAGCCCGGCCTCCCTGAGGACGGTGGCGATGAGCGACGTCGTCGTCGTCTTCCCGTGGGATCCCGCGATCGCGATCCCGTCCTTCAGACGCATCAGCTCGGCGAGCATCTCCGCGCGCGGAATGACCGGGATGTTCTGAAGGCGCGCCTCGACGATCTCCGGGTTCTCGCGCGTGACCGCGCTGGAGAACACGACCACATCGGCCGCACCGACGTTCTCTCTCGCGTGCCCGACGAACACGGTCGCGCCGAGCTCCTCGAGGCGCTTGGTCGTGTCGCTCGGCTTCGCATCCGAGCCGGTCACCGCGAAGCTGCTGGCGAGCAACACCTCCGCGATGCCGCTCATACCGATGCCGCCGATGCCCACGAAGTGGATGGTGCGAACTCGACCGCGGAACATGCTTTTGCTCGGATAGCACGGCTCGCCGCCCGATCCGCAATTCCGAGCCGGAAGGAGCTTGGGGCCCCGGTCAGAGAGCGAGGACGCGCCTCACCAGCGAGGCGGCGTCGGAAGAGATCGCGAGCAGACCTTCGGCATAGTCGAGCGCCCCGTCGACCCGGTACGTGGCCCTCGGCGAGGCCAGCTCCGGCAGCCACGCCGTGTGAAGCGAGAGCCCCAGGTCGAAACGAGCGTGGCGGAGCCGGCAGACGGGGCCATAGGCGAGATCGTCCGCGCGAAAGACCCAGATCTCGTCCCACTCCGGGCCCAGCACGGGCGTCACGAGGTAGCCCTCCCCGGCCGCCGCACCGCGGCGAGGCACGAACGTCGGGCTGTTCGCCACCCATCCAGCGGGGAGCGCGATCGACTGTGCGAGCGTCATCGAGGCCTCGTCGAAGTGCACGAGCTGTCCCGGGAGGAGCGAAGCCGGGAGATCGGCGATCGAGACCACGCGGCTCGGATGATCCCGGTACGCGTCCACGATGCGAGTCGTGAGCGCGCGAGGATCGAAGCCGGCCGTCGTGAAGTACGCATCGCCCAGCGCGCCCGGCGCGCGTGGATCGCTCGCCCGGAGCGCGGCGCCCCAGAGGCGAGCGTCGGTGAACGAGCGGCTCGTCACGACGGCGCCCGTCCGTGCATCGACCACGTACCGGGCGAAACGCGGGAGGTCGGCCGCGCAGGCGGGCGCACCCACGAGCCGTGAGTCCACGCTCGCGCCCGTGTCGAACACCGTGTCCGAGCCGCGGATCCACTGGCCGACGTCGCTCGAGCCCTGGTGCACGACCACGATCTCGAGCTGGTCTCTCGCGTCGTCCCTCGATGCGACGAAGTGCGCGCTCTCGATTGGGAGCTCACAGCGGACCGCGTTGGCCTGGCCGCCCTCCGTCAGCTCGCTCTTGGGGACGATCCAGAGGACCGTGGAGGGCCGCTGCGGACCGGACGCGTCACCTCCGGCGGCCAGCTCGGCGTCCAGCATCGACGCGCCGTCCAGGAGGATGACGAAGCGCGCCGTGGTGGCCATCTGGTGGCAGGCCTCCACGATGGTCACCGGCGCGCCGGTCGCCGCGTCGACGAGATCGGTGTGGGTCGGCTCGTGCGCGGCGTCACATCGGAGGATCCGAGTGAGCGGAGCCATCGGCATCGCGTCGATCGGCAGCGTGTAGTTCGCTCCGTAGAGGAACGCGTCGTCGGCGTCCCAGACGGGATGCGCCGTCGTTGCAACGAGCGGGAACAGCTGCATGCCGGGCGTGCTCGGCGCGACCAGTGGCACGTACGCGGCGTATGCGCCGACCGGCGTGATCGGGTCGAGCGTGACGGGGTCGATCTCCCAGGCGCGACCGCCGTCGCCGGTGGCGATGAGCCGGCCGTTTCCCACGGGAACGAGCGCAGTGTTCACGAGGTCCCGCGCGCCGAGCTGGGGGGACGAGCGCAAGAGCCCGGTGGTGCGATACGCGAGGGTCGTATCGAGCGTCGCGCTGGCCTCATCGAGGAGAAAGTCGTCGGTGCGCAGGAGACGCGTCTTGATGCGCACCTCGCTCGGAGTGAACGAGAGCCGCGTCACCATCGCGTCGGCGACGATGATCGGCGTGCCGTCTCCGAACGGTACCGCGCCGATGATCAGCGCGTGGCCGTCCATGTCGGTCGGGAGGCGTCCGCCGACGACGGTCAGCGCCTCGTCGGCGATCTCCTCGCGCGTGCCATGGAGCGCGGACTGCTGCGGACCGAACGACGGCGGGGGCAGGATGGCGAGCGGAGAGCCCTCGCCGCAACCGAGGAGCGCCGCGCCGGAGAGCGCGGAGGACACGCGAAGAAATTCGCGTCGTGTGACGCCGCGACCGAGAGCGCTAGACGGCCGACGGCCCATGCCCTTCAGCCGAGCGTGTCGAGCCGCGCGAGCAAGCCCGAGAGCTCCTGGCTGACGCCGCCCGACGGGGAAGCGCTCGCAGCGCGGCGCTCGTACTCCGGCGTGTCCGGACGAGCGACGAGGTGAGTGCGTGCGCCGAGCTCGGCCGGCAGCGCGAGGTCGAGCTCGAAGATGTCTCCACACACGAGGGTCGTCGCCGGGCTCGCTCCCGTCTCGGTCCAGATCCGCCGAAGCGCGTCGTAGTAGGCGCCTCGCCCGAGAAAGATCGGGCGCGCGAGACCCGGGACCCTGAGCTCCGCAGGAACCTTCGCCCAGGCATCGTCCGGGTGCTCCGGCGGGCTCAACGCGAACTTCCGCGCGGCGCCGCGGACGACGAGCCGATCTCGGCCCTCGGGGGCGAGCTCGTCGAGCTTCGCTTCGACGTGGCGCGTCTGGGAGTTCGTGACGACGAACACCGGGAGGCCGCTCCGCGCGATCGTCGCGACGACCTCGCGCGCGTCCGGTCGAAAGACGTTGAGCGACTTGGGGTAGTTGCGCTGATAGAGCGCCTCGAGGGTCTTGGTGCGCTCCGCGCGGTCTTCCACCCCAGCCTCGGCGAGCAGAAGCTGACCGACGGTCGTGGCCAGGATGTACGGATCGGCATGGCTGGGCGCCACGATCCGCTCCTCGTACTCCCACCCGTAGCGGTTGGGCTCGGCCTTCACGCGGACGACGGTCTCGTCCCAGCGCTCGATGATGCGCTCGCCGACGACGGCTCTGAGGTCCTCGACGAAGCCCTCGACGAAAGGCACCGCCTCACGGTCGACGAGGGTGAACGTGCCATCGAAGTCGAGAACGATGCACTCGATCGACATTGGGGGCGCGCCTGTACCACGGGCCCTCGCGCTCGGCTCCCCCTGACCGTCCGATTTCGGCTACGCTCGGGTGGTAGCGACCCCGTCCCCCAGGAGGCTTCCATGAGCCAGAGCGCCGTAGGCCCCGTCCCCACCCTCCTCTCGTGCGCAGCGCTCGCGCTGGGTCTCGGCGGCTGCCACATGGACCAGCGCTACCTGACGCCGGTCGACGGAACGGTCTTCCAGCTCGGCATGGCGCCCGACACGCCGCCGCTGGTGATGACCCGCGAGGCGGCGCTCTACTCCGTCGAGATGGACATCCCGTTCCCGATCCGCCCCCCGACCGATGCAGAGATGAGCGTGCTGGAGGCCGATCCGGTCGTCCCGTTCGGCCGCGCCCCGTGGGTGCGCCGCGGCGACTACGAGGTCACCGTCGAGCTCACGGTGACGAACCTCGAGGCCGAGCGAGTCACCGCCACCGCCACGCTGAACGGCATCAACGAGTTCACGCGCTACGTCCCCGGCTTCACCATCGACGAGGAGGCGGTCATCGTCGACTTCGCGCAGTGGGAGCACACCTGGTCGCTCCGCGCGGGGGAGCGCGCGTCCG
>JBBSAT010000409.1:0-5738 GCA_038252025.1 Polyangiales bacterium
GAGCTCGAGCGCGGCCGGATCGTCGTCGACGACGAGTACGTGCGGCGGGCGTGCGGAGTCGCCCGTGAGCCGAAATGCGCTCTCGACCCCACGGGGCGGGGTCGAGGGCCGCGGCGCGGCTTCACGAACGGCAGGCAGCCGGACCCAGAACCGACTTCCCTTGCCGAGCTCGCTCTCCACGCCGAGCGTTCCGCCGTGCAGCTCCACCAGACTCTTGACCATCACGAGCCCGAGCCCGGTGCCCTCGAACCGCCGGTTGATCCCACCATCGAGCTGCTCGAACGCGCGGAACAGTCTTGGCTGATGCTCAGGTGCGATCCCGATGCCGGAGTCCTGCACCGCGATCTCGACCTCGGCGCCGCGCAGCGCCACCTCCACGCGCACCGTCCCGCCGTGCGGCGTGAACTTCACGGCGTTCGAGAGCAGGTTGTAGACGATCTGCCTGAGCTTCCGGCCGTCCGCGTCGAGCGTCTGCAGACCGGGCGAGATGGAGGAGCTGAGCGTGACGCCGCCCTTGATGGCGCGCTCCTTGAGGATGGTGAGCGCGTTCGAGAGCAGCGGCTCAAGCTCGACCGTCTCGAGATCCAGCTCCATCTTGCCGGCCTCGATCTTGGAGAGATCGAGGATGTCGTTGATGAGCGAGAGCAGGTGCCTTCCGCTCGAGTAGATGTCGCCGACGTACTCGAGCTGCGAGGCCGGGAGATCTCCGAGCAAGCCTTCCTTCAGCGCCTCGGAGAACCCGATGATCGCGTTGAGCGGCGTGCGCAGCTCGTGCGACATGCTGGCGAGGAACTCGGACTTCAGCCGACTCGCCAGGGCGAGCTCGCGGTTCTGCTGCTCGATCTTGCGCGAGCGCTCGTTGAGCTGCTGCGAGAGCTCCTTGAGCTCCTGAAGCTGGCGGATGGCGTTCAGGCCTATCGCCACCTGGCCCGCGATCTGGCCGAGCCACGAGCGCTCGCGCTCGGTCAGCACGGTGTGCGACGCGCCCCGCGATCACGCCGATCAGGGTCTCCCCGTGGAGCAAGGGCAGCGCGAACAACGAGGGCGCGGTGAGGACCCCGACCCCCGTGTCGAGCGAGACTGCGGTTCCGGTTGCGCCGTCGACGACCATCGGCTCACGACGGCTGGCCGCTTCGCCGACGAGGCCTTCGCCGAGCCGAAACCGCCGTGCGTAGCCCGATGCGAGGCTCGAGCCCGCGCGCAGCTCCAGTCCGTCTTGCCACTCGTCGTACTCGTAGAACGCGAGCGGGCGATAGCCGGCCTCGTCGGAGAGGACTCGCAGCACCTCCGCGCCCGGGCTCGTCGCCCGTGCCTGGTCGGTCAGCGCGAGCATCACGCGCGCCCCGATACGGTCGATCCGCGCGGCGACCTCGAGCTCCCGGTTCTTGCTCTCCACGGCCGCCTCGGCGGCCTTGCGGGCGCTGATGTCGCGTACGAGCCCTGTGAAGAACCGCCTATCCTCGAGCCACATCTCGCTGACCGAGAGATCGAGCGGCACGCGCGTCCCGTTCTTGCGGACGCCGACGACCTCGCGACCAGCGCCGATGATCTTGGCGCGGCCGGTCTCCTTGTAGCGCTGCAGATGGCCGTCGTGCGCGCCGCGATCCGGCTCCGACATCAGGAGCTTGATGTTCTTGCCCAGGACCTCCGCGGCCGCATAGCCGAAGATCGACTCCGCGCCTCGGCTGAACGTGGAGAGGGTGCCCTGCTCGTCGATCACCATCACACCGTCGAGCACCGCGTCGAGCACCGCGTTGGCGCGCGTCTCCAGGCTGGCCCGCTCGGCTGCGGCGCGCTTGGCCTCGGTGATGTCCCGCACGATGGTCGACGCACCGACCACCCGCGCATCGACGTCCACGATCGGCGAGATCGTGACCGAAGCCTGGAAGGGCGAGCCGTCGCTGCGTGCGCGAACCGTCTCGAAGTGCTCGATTCGCTCGCCACGCCCGATGCGCGCCAGGAGCTTGGTCTCCTCACCGTCGCGGTCGGTCGGTATGAACCGCGCCATCGGCTGGCCGATGACCTCCCGCGCCGGGGACCCAAACAGGCGCTCCGCGGCGGGGTTCCAGCTCGTGATGATCCCGTCGAGCGTCTTGCTGATGATCGCGTCGTCGGAGGAGGCGATGATGCTCGCAGACCTCGCCTCCATCTCGCGCGTCCGGCGGATCTCCGTGACGTCTTCGACCCCATGGATGATGCAGACCAGCGCGCCGCTCGGGTCGAGGACTGGTGTGTTGACCAGGCTCCAGTAGCGCTCCTCGAAGCCGCCGCCCTCGGCCGCCGGCCGACGAATGTCGTACTTCTGGATCGCCATCGTGTGCGGCCCGCGCGTCGCGCAGACCTGATCGAAGGAGGCGCGCAGGCTCCGGCGGGTCTCGGTCGCAGTCGGATCGTTCGGGTTCTCGGAAAAGACGTCGAACACGCCTCGCCCGAGCACGCTCGCGCGCTGCGTCATCGTCGCGCGCAGGTACGCGTCGCTGACGCCGAGGATGGTGTAGTCGAGCGAGAGGACGAGGTAGCAGCCCGGGGCGGACTCGAAGAGCAGCCGGAAGTCCGCGTCGTCGCCAGGGGGGCGGGCCGACTCGAGATCAGTCATTCACGAAAGCCGGCAGACTTCATCCGGTACCCCCGCATACGTTCATAGGGAATCCCGGGGGGGGGCAGAATCCGTACAACCGGTGAATCTGCAGTACCCGGATCTACGCAGGTGCATCCGTAGACTTACGTAGATCGTCCAGCGGGTGCCCAAGCCAGAAGTGGACCGAGGTCGCGCAGGCGAGTAACGGTGCGACATGCCGAGCGAGACGTTGCTGCGCGCGATCTTCGACGGCGCGCCCGACGGGATGCTGCTGGCCGACGACTCAGGGCGCTACGTCGCCGCGAACGCTGCGGGCTGCCTGGTGCTCGGCCGTCCCCGCGCCGAGATCATCGGTACCACGATCGAGCGATACATGGCGGATGGGTCCGAGGTCTACGCGGACCGATGGGCAGCGTTCCACGCGCTCAGCGAGGTTGCAGGCCGGGTGAACATCCGGCATCCCGACGGGAGCCTCCGCTACGTGGACTTCAGCGCGAGGGCCAACGTCCTTCCCGGGCTCCACCTGTCGATCCTGCGGGACGTCACGCAGGCGGTCGAGCTAGAGCGTCGCGAGAAGCTCGTCCACACGTTCCGCAAGATGCTGGGCGTGAGCTTCGAGCGTGCTTCGACCGAGCGCGCCCTCGCGCTCGTGTGCAGCGAGCTCGCCTTCGACACGGCGGAGCTGTGGATCGAGGACCTCGCCGCGCGCGAGCTCACGCGGGTGGCGACGGCCGTGGCTGGCCCGCCTGGGCTGGAAGCGCCCCTGCCGCGAGCCGTCCCGCTCGGGGCCGGCCTGCCAGGCCAGACGTGGGCGACGGGCGTATCCAGCGTCAGCTTGGAGCCTCCGCGCGCGTCGCTCGCCGTCGCCGTCACCTCGGGGGGCACAGTCAGCGGCACGCTCGTGATGAAGTGGCGCGCCACGACGGCTGATCTGCCCGAGTCACGCATCGGCCTGCTCGAGACGATCGCAGCGGTCCTCGGCGAGCACGCGGAGCGAGGCCACTTGGCCCTTGCTCTGAACCGATCGCGCGCCCAGCTGGACATCGTGCTCCGCCACGTGTCCGACGCGGTCGTCGCGATCGACCCCGCCGGCACGATCCTCTACGCGAGCGAGTCGGCGGCGCGAATGCTCGCGATGATGGGCGCCAGCGCCGCGACGACGGACCAGGAGATCGCGTCGCGCGTGCTCGTGCTCGACGAGGATGGGCAGGAGGTTCCCTACGACGCGCTGCCTCCGCGAGTGGCCGCGCGTGGCGAGGCCGTCCGGGACGTTCTCCTGTCGCTGCGGCTGCACGCGTCCGGCAGCATCCTGCACCTGCGGGTTTCCTCCTCGCCCGTCTTGGAAGACGACGGGTGCGTCGCGTTCACCATCACGACGGCGCGCGACGTGACGGACGAGCTCGCCGCGGCGGCGGCCACCGACGCCGCGAACGACGCGCGGAGCTTCGCGCGTGCCCTCAGCGATGCGGCCGACGCGGAGCGAACGCGAATCGCGGACGAGCTGCACGACTCGATCGGCCAGACGTTGGCTCTGGTGAAGCTCGCGCTCGAGCGCGGAGCGGCCGATGGTGCCAGCGGGCGCGCCGACGCCCTCGCGCGCATCGACGACGCGATTCGTCAGATCCGGACCACGACGTTCGAGGTGCACCCAGCGATGCTCGACGATCTCGGTCTGGTGCCGACGCTCGAGCGCTATGCCGAGCTCCTGCGTCCGAGCGCGGCCCTTCCCATCGCCATCACCGAGACGGGGCATCGGCGCCCGCTCGGGCCGTCGACGGCGCGCGTGCTCTTCCGGGCCGCCAAGGAGCTGGCGACCAACGCGCTCAAGCACGCGGCGGCGCGAGAGGTCTTGATCTCCGTGCACTGGTCCGCGCACACGGTTCGGCTGGTGGTCGACGACGACGGAATCGGTTTCGCGCCGGGTGACGCGCGAGGCGGGCTCCTCGCTGTCCGAGAGCGCGCCGCCGGGCATGGCGGCGCCTTCATCGTCGAGACACAGCACGGTGCAGGCACGCGCGCCATCGTGGAGCTGCCGATCGTCGAGGCCCGATGAAGCCGTGCTCTATCGTCCTGGCCGACGACCATGTGCTCGTCCGGAGCGGCGTCCGTGCTCTGCTCGAGTCGGCCGGCGCCAGGGTGGTCGGCGAGGTGGCCGACGCGCCGTCGCTGATCGCGATGGTGACGGCGCTCGTGCCGGACATCGCGTTCGTCGACGTCGCGCTCGGCGCGACGAGCGGGATCGAAGCCGTCCGGGCGATGCGCGCCGCGGATCCTCGCACGCGTGCCGTGATGCTCAGCATGCACGCGGAGCCGCAGTACATCTACGAGTCGCTCGCCGCGGGCGCAGACGGCTACGTGCTCAAGGACGCAGCGTTCCAGGATCTCCTCTCGGCCGTCGACACCGTCCTGGCCGGCGGCAGATACCTGAGCGCGGGCGCCCAGGCGCTCGCCGTCGACGACTATGCGACGCGGGCTCAGTCGGGCCCACCCAGGAGCGCCCTCGACGCCCTGACCCCGCGAGAGCGGGAGGTCTTGACGCTGGTCGCAGAGGGCGAGTCCAGCGGGGGGATCGGCCGGGCGCTCTTCATCAGCCCGCGCACGGTGGAGACCCACCGTAAGAAGCTGATGCAGAAGCTCGGCGTCCATAGCGTCGCGGGCCTGACGCGCTTCGCGATCCGTCACGGCCTCTGCGTCATCGATCCCTGATCGCGCCGCCCTCTGCGATCACGCCGGCGAGTGATGACTCTCGCTTCGCGGCGCTCGTTGCCGGGCGGCCGCCCCCGCAGACCGACTTCGACTTCGGACCGACGCGCTGAGCGACCGCGGCGCTAGGCCGAGGTCTGGCGCTCGAGCCTCTGGACGCCGACGAAGCTCGTGTTGCGCGAGATCAAGCCCGCCGGGCCCACGCTCACGCCCGAGGTTCCCCCGCCGGTCTTCGCTGCGGGTCTACACCGAAGGGCTCATCGAGGAGCTCCGCGCGCTCAAGGTCGAGACTGCGAAGCATGTCTATCGCATCGGACGATCCTCAATGAGCTCGCAGGGGAGAAGGTCCTCGCCGCGCTCGGCCTCGAGTCCATCCATGCCGTCGTCGTGAAGTACGACCTCGTCGCTCGCCCCACCGTCACGAAGTACATGACCGTCGCCGAGGCCTTCACCGAGA
>JBBSAT010000410.1:0-5727 GCA_038252025.1 Polyangiales bacterium
CCCCCACAGCCGGCACGCCTCTTCGTAGGCGGTCTCGCCACCGAAGAGCCGCTCCGCGAGGCGTGAGCGATAGTCGGTCATCCGCGCAAAGAGCTCTCCCTTGCCGAGCGCGCCTCGGAGCTCTTCGCGCGTCGTCGCCCGCGTTCCGCGCTCCTCATCGAGGGTCAGAGGCACGCTCTCGAGGGAGCCGCGATGGACGAAGCCCCACTTCGTCACCTGCGCATCGAGCGTGGTCGCCTGGAGCCCCACGCCGAGACAGAGCCGCTCCTCACGCGCCGCGTCCACGAGCTCGATCGCCGCGTAGGCCGTCGCGCCCCCTGCGTAGGCGACCCCGCGCGACGGCTCGAAGCGGAGCACCACGCCCGCGAGGCTGCGTCCGCTGTCTCGTCGACCCCCGAAGCGCGCCGCGGCGTTCAGCTCGACCTCGCTCGCACCGGTCAGCACGAGGTGGATCGCGTCGAGGATCGTCGTCTTTCCCGACCCGTTGTCGCCGAGCAGGAACAAGTGCCCGCGGTGGCCGTCGGATCCGATCGCCACCGTCTCATCGACGAAGTTGTGGAAGCCCACGAGTCGCACGCGCGCGATCTCGAAGGGCGCGCTGGGGGTCTCTCGTCGTCTCATGTGCACGGCTCCGTGCTCGCGTCGTCCCCACCGCTCACAGTGCTCGTCAGCGCCCGGCTCACTGCCTCCTCGCCCAGCGCGGTCACGTCGTACATCGCGAGGCTGGGGAGGGCTTCGTAGATCGCGCGCTCGGCCGCGGCGTCGCTCGCTCCCTCCTCACGGGGCAGCTCCCGGATGAATCGATGGCGAACGAGCGCCGGCATGAGCCCGCGGAACATCGCACGCACGTCGCCCGCGTCGTATCGGCCGGGGCCGACCTGCTCGTCCAGCCGCCGCTGCGCATGCGTGAACAGCTCTCCGATCTCGAAGCGCAGCGGCTCGGCGTCGTCGATCGATGCGCTCCGCGCTTCGAGGAGGTGCTCGTAGAGCTCGAGCACCAGCAGGAACGCGATGCAGTCGTCCTTCTTGGTCAGCTCCAGCGGGCTCCTCTGGCTCCGCTTGAGCGCGCCGTTGTGCCACCGAGGCTTGTGCAGCCGGGCAAGCTTCGGCTCGACCACCAGCTGCCAGCCGTATGCCTCCTCGAAGAAGCGCGCCACCTCGGCGTGGTGTCGCCGGAGATAGGCATAGAGCTCGGGGTCGTCCGACTGAAAGAAGAAGGGCGCTTCCACCAGGACGTTGAGCAGCGCGCGCGTCCGCCCGGGCGCCATGTCCTCGAAGAACGAGAGGCTCATGGCGCACCCACCAGAGCGCCCACGATGCGCGGGTCCACGACGCGCGCGCTCACCCTGCGCTCCACGACGCAGTTCGGGGCCTCGAGCCCCGAGCTCTCATCCCCGACGATGGCGACTCCAGGTGCGTCGGTGATCCGGACGCCGAGCTGCGACAGGCCCCTTCCGCGCCCGAGGTGCCTCGCCCGCGCGACCCGGATCCACGCCCGTGCCGCGTCCGGACCGTCGAGGACCGCATCCGACAGGCGCACCGGCGCGCTCCCTCCGGCGAGAACGACGCGCTCGACCCAGCTCGCGAGCTCTCGGTGGCGTGCGTTCGTGAGCTCGTGCGCCGCCGTCGCGCCGACGCGCTTCTCGGGAAGGATCGGCGGCGGCCTCGACGGCTCGACCCCATGCCGGCGAGGCAGGGGCGGTGCCCGCCGGCCACCCTCTGCGCCATGGGCCCAGACGGCCTCCGTGAATCCCAGGAGCCGAGCCGTCCAGAGGGCGAGCTGTTCGCGCGTCGCGTTCGCCTCGCTCACGGCCGTGAGCGCGCGCGCGAGGTCGTCCCGGCGGGCGCTTCGTCGTTCGATGACACGCAGGTGTGCATGCATCTTGCGCAGGACCTCTCGCGCAGAGCTCTCGACCTGCTCACACAAGATGGATAGGCGCCCACCTCCGCGGAAGAAGGCCTTCCATGCGCCGAGCTGTTCGTCGGGCGCAAGCGCGAGCGGCATCCCGCGGAGGGACGCAGGCGCCTCCGAGCGCTCGGCCTCGAGAACCGCCCGACACCGGTCCAGCGCTGCGAGCGTGCGCGCCTCGCTCGACGCGTCGAGCTCGGCTTCGATCTCCGCGGCGAGCGCCGAGATGCCGCTCACGTAGGTGGTCACGTATCGCTCCAGCCAGCCGAGGATCCGCACGAGCTGCGTTGCGTCGTAGGTCGAGCGCGCGAAGAGCAGCATCTCCCCACGGAAAGCGACGAGCTCATCGGCGATGGCATCGATACCATCGTCGATGAGGAGAGAGAGGTGCACCGCACGCCGCGGATCGGCGGACGTGCCTCGCGTCGGCTCTTCTGCCGGCTCCGCCATCCCGTCCGCGACACGCTCGGAGACACGGCGTAGCTCGCGAAGCTGGCCGAGCACGTCCGCGAGCCTGTCTCGACCATCGGTCCGCACGGCGCGATCGCGTGCGTGAGCGTGCGCCTCGAGCCACGAGAGCATCGCGACGGCGTCTTCCGTCAGGCGATAACGAAAGCGCTCACGGCGCGCGTCCTTGTAGCCGCGGATCCGCAACGGCTCGAGCTGCCTCTCGACACAGCCCCACTCCTCGAGCTGGGCCAGGTCGCGGGCGAAGCACTCTTCGGACGAATCGGTCCCCCACGCCAGCTCGGGGCTTCCCTCGCTCGCGGCTCGCCACAGGTCGTCTACCAGCGGCGCGAGCTCGTGACGCCGACGTAGCGCCAGGAGGGCCCCCAGGATCTCGACGTACGCACGCGCCCGCTCCGCCGTGATCGCGCGAAGGACGCTCGGGCGCAGCGCGGCGAGCCAGCGCCCGGCTTCGGAGCCCGATTGAACAGCCTCCGAGGCCGATCGATCGGGCTCGGTGGCCGACCGAGACGCTCCGGAAGTGCGCGCGCTCCCGTCCCGCGCGAGCGGAGGAGGCGTGAACGAAGACTGGCGATAGGCCACCGGGTGACTGAGCCGCAGCGAGGTCATGAGCGGCCGACGTTCGGGTCACGCGCGTACTGACGCGTCAGTCGCGTTCGTCGTCGAACGTCGTCGCGCGATGGACACCAGCCCCGTCGTCGACCTCGGCCAGCTCTGCCGGCAGGAGCCCAGCCTCGCGCTCGCCCTCGGTCAGATGCTCGACCGCCTCGAGCGACGTGGAAAGTGGACGCGGACCATCACCCTGCCGCCGGCGCCCGGGCTCGAGGCCGCGCTCCGCACGGCGTTCTCCGGTCCTGCCGTGAAGAGGATCGCGCACGGAATCCTGCTGGACCTGCGCTGTGCGCGCGCCGCTCTTCCCGCCACGGCTGTCGCCGCCACGGCTGTCGCCGGCGCGGTTCCCGTCCCCGGCCGTGATGAAGAGCCTGGCGCCGACTCCTTCGCGCGCGTGCTCTACTCCGCGATCGGGAGACCTCCTCGCGACCCTCGTCGGGAGTCGCTCGAGCGAGACCTCGCCATCGAACGGGCGCTCGGTGATGCGCTCGCGTCTGCATCCACCGAGGCGTCGCGCTCCTGGGCTCGGGCCGAGCTGCGCGCGCTCCGCCGTGGGCAGAGCGAGATCGCGCGCGGTAGACATGCCCCCTCGGTCGCCATGCGGCTCGCTCGAGACGTCGTCCGTACCGTCGATGCCGCGATCGCGGTCGAGGTGCCGGTCCGCATCCAGACGTTCTCCGCCAAGGTCCTCGGGAGCAGCAAGGCGCTGCGGCCCCCGGGTGACCTCTTCCGCCTCGCGAGCGCTGCGCTCCACGATCACGACGCGGCCACGCGCGAGCTCGTTGAGCTCATGGGGGTTCCAGCCTCGCTCCGTGCGGCGAGATCGCTCGCCCTCGAAGCACGCGGGGTCTATCGGGACGAGGTCGCGGCGAGCGTTCTCTGCTTCGGCCCGATCGTCTACGTGAAGCAGCGCGAGCGCTTCGACGACGTCGCGCGTCATGCGGCGCGCGGAGAGTCGAGCCGGCTCGTCCAGCACCAGCTACGCGACGCCGTCCTCGAGGCTCCGCGCGCGCGCCGCGTCACGATCTTCGAGAACCTGACTCCCTATCTCGACTACGTGGACGAGCTCGTCCGTCGCTCGGTACGAGACGAGATCGTCGTGTGCTCGAGCGGCCAGGCGAGCTGGGCCGTCGTGCGTTTGATCGAGCTGTGCGCTCGCCACGGGCTCCCGATGCGGCACGCCGGCGACCTCGATCGCTCGGGCGTCATCATCCTTCGCAGCCTCGTTCGAAGGACGGGAGCGCGCATTCGGCCGCTCTGCATGGGCCCAGCGACGCACCGCCGGTTCGCCGCGCGCGGCCAGCCGATCACGGACGCTGAGAAGGCGGCGCTGCGTGATCTGCTGGCGCGCGACCCGGAGGACGCGGCCGGTCACGACCTCTTGCGCGAGATCGCGCGTACGGGCGTCTGGATCGAGCAGGAGGCATTCGCAGACGAGTGCCTGGCCCGGATCGTGGAGGTATGACTTGCCGTGCCGGCCACGCACGACTTCACGTGCTTCGCCATCGCGACCCCGCCCAAACAACCGTGTGCTAGGTCGCGTGCATGACGCGCTGGCGGGCCTCCAACCTCACCACGCTCGGCGGCTCCCTGATCGGCGCGCTCCTCGGAGCCATCGCGGTCATGGGCCTCGTGACCGCGGTGACCGCGTTCTTCCTGCGGCGCGCCGGCCCTGCCGGGCTCGACACGATGGCCGTGTTCGGCGCGCTCGTCACGGTCGGCTTCGGGATCGCGACCTTCGTCGTGGGCAATCGCCTACGCGCGGTCGTGTCGCTCGTGGAGAGAGACGTCGAGAGCCGAGGCGCGCGCGAGACCTACCGCGGCCCGTTTCGCGTGCACACCGGCTGGATCGACGAGGCCCTCGGGCGCGGCCTCGCGGCGCCGGTGGTGATGCTGGCGATCGAGGACGGCGAGGGGCGCCTCGTCCTCTATCTACGCGAGCAGCTCGGCGCGGCGTACGCACCGCCCGAGTCCTTCCCCAACCGCCCGGTCTCCGTGAGCGGCGCGAACCACGTGCTCACGAACTCGCTCGGCCTCCTGCACGTCGATCGCCTAGCGGCCGCGCTCGTGAAGCCGAAGGGTTGACGGGCGTCAACCTCGCCCGCCACACGCAGGGTCAGGACGTCAGAGGGTGGCTCGCGCGCGAGATCAGATGGATCACCGCGACGAAGAGCGACGCACCGATGATCGACCAGAGGATCGGAAAAGGCTGACCCTCGATACGGAGCATGAAGGGCTCCGGCAGGCCGAGCGTGTGCGCGAGCCACGGGCCGAAGAGCGCTCCGATGAACCCGACGGCGATCGACACGATGATGCCGCCGCGAGACTCGCCTGCGATGGCGCGTCCGATGGCGCCGCAGATCGCGGCGATGACGATGAAGATGATCAGACCAGTGAATGTGAACGACATGGCTAGCCCTCTCGAAGGGCTCCGCGCTCTGGGTCGGAGCCTCGCCTCTCGTGTGTTGCTGGCTCTCCCGCAACATCGAGCTCTCCTGCAACATCGAGCTCTCCTGCAACATCGAGCTCTCCCGCAACACCGAGCTCTACCGCAACATCGAGACCGTCACGCGCGTCGAGCGCCTCGGCCCGATCGACCACGCGAGCCGCGCGGAGCGCTGAAGGCCCGACCCAGAAACTGGTCTCGCCTTCTCGCGCAGCGCTACGGGGGGTGGCTCCATCCCGATTCACTCGGGATCGAGGGGCCGCGTATCGGCCCCGATGAGAAGGCGAAGTGC
>JBBSAT010000411.1:0-5685 GCA_038252025.1 Polyangiales bacterium
CACGACGCCACCGCTACAGCCTCCCTCGATGACGCGTCCTTCGACCGCCACCGCGCGCGCGCCGAGCGACGGGCTCGCGAACACGAGCTCCCACGCGAGCGGTCTCACCTCGGTCGCGCACGACGTGACGAGGAGCGTCAGCGACAGCGCCGCGATCGTGCCGAGCGCCCGGGGCTGAAACGAGGTGACGGTCTCTCGGCTCGGTCGCACGCGGCGGATGATACACTGGCGGCGTCGATGGCCTCCGCAGACAAATGCACCTCGTCGGGACGCGGAGCCACGGGGCTCCTCGTGTCGGCGCTCCTCGCGGCGTCTGTCGCATGGCCCGCGGTCGCGCTCGCGCACCCGCTCGTGGACGAGGGCCGGCGCCTCTACGAGGAAGCCGAGTTCGTCAGCGCGCTCGACGCGCTCGGTCGCGCCGAGGCGCAGACCGACCTGACGCTGGCCGATCTCGAGGCGCTCCTCGCTCAGCGCGTCCTCGTGCAGGTCGCCCTGGGAAACCAGGACGCGGTTCGAGCCGACCTTCGCCGGCTCCTCGCCGTCGCGCCCGACCACACGCTCGCCCGCGGCGCGCCTCCGGAGGTCGCGCGCCTCTTCACCGAGCTCCGCGCCGAGAGCACGGGCAGCGTGCGCGTCGTCGCGAGCACCGACGCTGCGGCCGCGAGCGTGACCATCACGGTGCGTGCCGAGAACGACTGGGCCAGCCTGGTCCGCACCGTGCGCACGTCCGCGCGCGTCGTCGGGACGGCGGACTGGGACGTCGCGACGGACGCACCGCTCCTCGTGCCGACGGTTCCGGGCGATCGGGTCGAGTACTTCGTCGAGGCCATCGGCCCCGGCGGAGCCGTGCTCGCGCAGAGCGGCAGCGCCGAGAGCCCACTTCGCGCGGCGGCCGGCGCAGGTGCAGAGGTCGCCTCGAGCGGCGAGATCTGGCCCATCATCGTCGGGGTCGTCGTCGGTCTCGTCGTGGTCGGCGTGGCGGTCGCAGTGGCCGTGGTGGTGACCCAGCCGCCCATCGTGAGCACGCAGCTCAGCCCGTTCACGGTGCACTTCTGAGCATGAGCGACCCCGCTCCCGAAGGCGCGGCCGAGGAAGTGGACGCCGATGACGCGGACGCGCCCGTCCCCGTGCGACGCGGGCGTCGGCTCGGTCGCTACGTCCTCTGCTACGAGCTGGCGGCCGGCGGCATGGCGACCGTGTACCTCGCGCGCGCCGAGGGGATCGGCGGCTTCGATCGCCTCGTCGCGCTGAAGATCATCCACCCGCACCTCGCCAAGCAGAAGGAGTTCGTCGAGATGTTCCTCGACGAGGCTCGCCTCGCCGCGCGCGTCGTGCATCCCAACGTCTGCAGCGTCTTCGACTACGGCGCCGAGGACGGCACGTACTTCCTGGCGATGGACTATCTCGTCGGCGAGAACGCCGGCCGCGTGCTGCGCGTCGCTGCGAGGCGAGCCGACATCACGGGCCGGCCCGCGCTGCCGCTGATCCTCGCGCGCATCATCGCGGACGCATGCGAGGGCCTCCACGCCGCTCACGAAGCGCGGGCAGACGACGGCTCGCCGCTCGGGCTCGTCCATCGCGACGTGACGCTCCACAACCTCTTCGTCGGCTACGACGGGTCCGTCCGCGTCGTGGACTTCGGCGTCGCGAAGGCGGCCGGTGGCTCGCACCGCACCACCGCGGGCACGCTGAAGGGCAAGTTCCCGTACATGTCGCCCGAGCAGGTTCGCCAGGAGCCGCTCGATCGGCGCAGCGATGTCTGGTCGCTCGGCGTGTGCCTGTTCGAGCTCCTCGCGCGCCGCCGCCTGTTTCGGACCGATGGCGAGTTCCAGACACTGAAGGCGGTGCTCGAGCAGGAGATTCCTGTGCCCTCGAGCCTGCGTCCGAACGTGCCGGCGGCGCTCGACGCCGTGGTGCTCAAGGCGCTCAGCCGCGATCCGGAACAGCGCTACGCGAGCGCGAGAGAGCTGGGGCGGGCGTTGAACGCGGCGATCGGAGCCTCGGGCGGTGCGGGCGCGGCCGACCTGGCCGAGCTCATGGACGATCTCTTCGCCGACGCGCGGGCCGAGCGCTTTGCTCTGCTCGAGAGCGCGCGCAAGGTGGACCCCGACCACCCGTCGACGTCCGCCGTCGCGCCCGCGCCGCTGCGCGCATCGCTCACCGACAGCCTGAGCGGCTCGATCGCCGGAGAGGGCCCCGCGGCTGCGCCTGCGGAGACGCGGCCCGAAGCGAAGCGGCCGGTGGCGATGCTCGCTGGCGTGGGGATCGCTGCCGTCCTCGCCCTGAGCCTCGGCGCTTGGGCGATGTTCGGAGGCTCGGCTCCGTCGGGCGCGAGCGACGCGTCGCCTCCGGTCGTGGCTTCGCCCACGCCTCCGTCTTCGGTCTCGCCTTCGCCTTCGCCACCAGACGTGGTCCCTGCCGTCGTCGCGGAGGTCACGCCGCCCGTCGTCGCGGAAGCGCCGCCGGCTCCGCCGGTCCCCGTGGAGCGCACGTCGTCGCACCATCGCTCCGACCACAGCGCGGACTCACCCCGCGCTCCTGCCGCCGGCGGGTCGGGGACGATCAACGTGGTCACGCCGCCCGGCTGGGCCGACATCTTCGTCGACGGTCAGCGCGCCGGTCGTTCGCCGACCGAGCTTCGGCTGCCCTCCGGGCACCACTCGGTGCGCCTCCTTCCGTACGGCGAGGAGCCGGCCATCGTGCGATCGGTCGACGTCGAGCCCGACTCGGTCGGGCGATTGGTCGTGCGGCTCGAGCCCTGACGCGGGCGGCTCCGCGCGCTCGCGGCGTCGTGATCATCGCCACCATGGCTGCGCGGCGAGGATCTCGTCGTCGTTCGCTTCCGCCGTGCCACAGACTCTGTCGTCGACGTAGATGATCGGCCCGAAGCTCGGCACGAGCCGGGCGAGCGCTCTCGGCCAAGCGGGCGGGAGCGGATCGACACCAGTTCCGCACCATCCTCCTCCGCCCAGCACCACCACGCAGACCGAGAGGCGGTACGTGGTGCCGGCGACACGAGGCGCGGAGCTCTCGCGCGGGAAGAACGCGGAGACGTTCTGGTCCGCTCCGGGCTCGATTGGCGGCGCCGGTGACGTGTGGCGCACGTGACGGAGCGCGTCACGCGCACCCAGTCCCCGCCGGCCGTCGGCCTCGAGCTCAGCTCGCCGACGATCTCACCCGCGTCCCCATGCAGCGCAGCCTGGCTCCGGTTCTGTGGGAGGAAGGCCGGCGGATAGCGCGGCTAGCGCACCTCCGCCTGTTGCGCGAGCCGCATCGCGATGGTCGCAGGAAACGGCTAGGTCCGCGCGACGTGGATCGCGTGTCGATCGCGCCGAACGCTCAGCGCGGTCTCGGTCCCTCTCAGCCCGATCGCTGCGTCGACCGGGTCGACGGGCGCGCACGTGGAGGGTGTGGGTCCCCGGTGCGAGCGCGACGCCCGAGAGATCGAACGAGCAGACGCGGGAGCCGAAGACGCAACCGCCGAGTACGGTCCCGTCCGGCGCCAGCAGCGTCGCGACATCGCTGTGACCCGTCGTCTGCGCGGCGCTCACGCGCGCAGGACGAGCGCGAGAGCGCGGTCGAGGAAGAGAAACGCCCCGACGCCGCCGACGACCAGCGCGGCGATCGGCTCGGCGCGCTTCGCCAGCCGACCGCGGAAGATCGCCACGAGCACGAGCACGAGCGCGAGCTGCGCGATCTCGAGGCCGACGTTGAACGACACGAGGCCGACGGCGAGATCTCCGCCCTCGAGCCCCGCACCGGCGAGCGCGCGCGCGAAGCCTGCGCCGTGGACCAGCCCGAACACCGCGCAGACGAGGGCCGGGCGCGTGCGCGTGAACGTGTCCTTCGAGATCCGGAGCTCGCGCGCGACGTGCACGAGCGAGAGCGCGATGCAGGCCTCGACGGGTCGGGCCGAGAGGACGAGGACGCCCAGCGTGGCGAGGGCGAGCGTGAGCGCATGCCCGAAGGTGAACGCGCTGACGACCATGACGATGGCCCGCGCACCAAGCCGGCGCGCCAGGAAGAACGCGCCGACGACGAAGAGGACGTGATCGATCCCGAATGCGAAGTGCTCGATCCCGAGCAGGAGGTGCGCGACGGCGAAGGACTCTCGACGCTCGGCGCCGAGCACGACTTCGGCGGGTAGGGCCCGGCTCGAGGAGCGCGTCTCGACGCCGCCGGTGAAGCGCGCGTTGACGAGGAGCTCGATGCCGCGGCCCGGCCCGTCGACCGTGATCGTCCGACCGAGGAGCGAGCGCGCGCAGACGACGCTCGAGCGACGCTCGCGCACCTCGTCGACGGCGGTCTCGCGAAGGTCCTGCTCGACGCAGTCCTCGGGCCACGTGGCCGCGAGGTCTCCCGGGTCGGCCTCGCTCCCCGAGACGCGGAGGACGACCGAGTAGGCGTGCGTGTCGATCTCGTCGATGGAGAGCACCGCGAACCCGAGCGGGTGCGCACGGGCGCTCGGCGCGATGCTCGATACGAACAGCAGCGCGAGGAGCGCGAGGGTAGCCCGCAGCGTCAAGGCGCGCGGTCCACCACGTAGGCAGAGGCGATCTGCCGCTCACGCTCCGTGACGGCGGCGGCTCGACGCTCGACCGCGAGCGCTCCCTCCACGGCGGAGCGGACCTCGTCGAGCGTCGCGTCGCGGCTGGGCTCGCGCGCCTCGACCCGGAAGACGTAGACGCCGCGGCTCGCCACGACGGGCCCCGCCCAGGCTCCGACGGGAGCCGTCGCGACGGCGGCGGCGAACGTCGCGCCGATACTCGCGGCGAGCTGCGCGTCGGTTCGACCCGCGAAGTGATCACCTGGCAGGTGCGGATCGCAGGCCATCGCGCCTTCGCCCGCGAGCGCTGCTTCGGCTCGCGGCTCGGCGTCCCCGAGCTCACGCGAGAAGAAGCAGAGCCGCACGGTGCTCCGCGCCTCGCGACGAAACGTGTCCTGGTGGGCGCTCAGGTAGCGCTCGAGCTCGGCGTCGGCTGGCGGCTCCCATCGCGCTTCGGCGGCGAGCAGGAGCTCGAGCTTCTGCACGAGGCGACGCCGCACGACGAGGTCGTCCCGGTCGAGCCCGAGGGCGCGCGCCTCGCGGAAGAGCACTTCCTCCCGGGTCCAGGCCTCGACGATCGCGTCGGTCTCGCTGCCCGCCGGGACGTGGCCTGTGCGCCGCGCCGTCTCCTCTTCGAGCCCGCGCACGAACGCGTCGTCGAGCATGATGTGGTGCTCGGGATCGGGCGCGGGGATCGCGCGGTCGACGGCGAAGAGCAGCGCGCCGACCGCGAAGAACGGAACCAGCGGATCGCGCAGTACCGCGGAGAGAGACGGCATGGCCGGATGGTAGGCCACGCACGCGAGAAGGCGATGGCCGCTCGAACCCCTCGCCGCCGACTGCGCGAACCCGGGACTGCGCGTCGTCATTTTCGTCATATCGCGCAGGGGCAACCGGCGACACGGGGACGGGCAACCGGCGACACGGCGGGGGCAACCGGCGACACGGGCGGGGGAACCGGCGACACGGGGACGGGCGTCGCCATTTTCGTCATATCGCGCAGGAGCCCGACACGGGCGGGGGAACCGGCGACACGGGGACGGGCGTCGCCATTTTCGTCATATCGCGCAGGAGCCGCAGCCATATGACGAAAAAGACGAACCCCGTCCCCGGTTGCCTCACGGCCGCCACCCGGTTGC
>JBBSAT010000412.1:0-5681 GCA_038252025.1 Polyangiales bacterium
CTTCTGTTCGCGAAGCGGTAGCGCATCGCCACCGTGGACGCGCAACTCTCTCGCGCGAGGTCTTCGATGACGCTGGCAGCTCTCGGTGGGAAGCCCCTCTTCGACAACGAGCGCCACGGCAAGTGGCCCGCAGTGATGGACGAAGATCGACGCGCGGTCATGGGCGTGCTCGACCGTGCGATCCTCTCCGGAAGCGACGCCCCCGAGGCTCGCGCGTTCCAGGACGAGTTCGCGGCGCGCCACGGCGTGAAGCACGCACTGCTCTGCCACTCGGGGACGAGCGCGCTCCAGGTGGCGGTCGGCGCGCTGGGGATCGGCGAAGGCGACGAGGTCATCGTTCCCTCCTACAGCTTCGTCGCGACGGCGCTCTGCGTGGTGTCGCAGGGCGCGATCCCGGTCTTCGTCGACGTCCTGCCCGACACTGGCAACATCGATCCGGCCAAGATCGAGGCAGCCATCTCACCGCGCACGAAGGCCATCATGCCGGTGCACGTGCACGGCTGCCCGGCCGACCTCGCCGAGATCCAGGCGATCGCTGATCGGCGGGGCCTCGTCGTGATCGAGGACGCCGCACAAGCGCACCTCGCCACGTATCAGGGCAAGCCCGTGGGCGGCTTCGGTCGCGGAGCGGGGTTCTCTCTCCAGTCGAGCAAGAACCTCTCGGCCGGGGAGGGCGGCGTCTACGTGACGAACGAAGACGAGCTCCTCGAGCGTGCGAACCAGATCCGGAACTTCGCGCAGAACATCGTGCGCGCCGACGGCGAGCACTGGAACGCCAGGCGGCCGCTCGATGGTCACCGCGCGTTCGCCTCGCTCGGCGTGGGCTCGATGTTCCGCGGCAACGAGATGATGGCCGCGTTCGCTCGCAGTCAGCTGCGCCGGCTGCCCGAGCGCACCGCGCGCGCGCAGGACAACGGGCTTCGTCTCGCGAAGGCGCTGTCCGAGCTGCCCGGGGTGACGCCTCCCGGTGCACGTAGTGATCGCGCGAGCGTGTTCCACAAGTATCGCGTCCACCTCGACCCGGTGGCCGCCGACGTGGATCTCTCGCCGACGGCGCTCCGAGACGCGACGAGCCGTGCGCTCCGCGCGGAGGGCTGCGAGGTCGTGCTGTGGCAGGCCGAAGCGCTCCCCAGCTTTCCGCTGTTCTCCGAGATGCGAGGCTTCGGGCGGGGCTTTCCGTTCTCGGCGGGCGACCCAGAGCGGCTTCGCGCGAACTACAGCGCCGACTATCCGGTGACGCGCGGCCTGCTCGCGGGCTCGCTCGTTCTCTTCTCGCAGACGTGCCCGCTCATCGCTCAGGACGCAGCCACGGTCGACCTGTATGCGGACGCGTTCCGCAAGGTCTGGGACGAGCGTTCGAAGCTGGTCGAGCTTCAGAAGATCTGACTCGTGGCCGACGCGAGCCCGACGGACGAGACCGCGGCGGATGCGGCCCCGGCGAAGAGCGCGCGCCGGAAGTGGCTCAGCCGCATCGCACGGCTCGTCTTGCTCGCCCTGGGGATCGCCGCGATCGTCGCGCTGGTCGACAACGCCGGCCCTGAGGCGACGCTGGAGACGCTCACCAACGCGGCTCCCCTTCTGCCATTCATCTTGGTCCTCGAAGGGCTCTGGATCTCGATGGACGTGATCGCGCTCCGCCTCTTGCTGGGCGATCATGCGCGAGAGGTGCCTCGCAAGGCGTGGCTCCGCTCGGCGATGATGGCCTACGGCGTCATGGTCCTCCTCCCCGCGGGCCGGGCCGGCGGCGAGGTCGTCCGCGCCTCGATCCTCGCGCCACACGTAGGGGCGGCGCGCGCGGCTGCGATCGCCACGCGGCTCCAGGGGGCCACGCTGTTCGCCAACACCATCATCAGCGTGCCGTGTTGGATCGCCGTCGCGATCGCCCTCGATGCAGGTCAGCCGCTGGCCTGGCTGCTGGTCGTCAACGGCGTCGGGACCGCGGTGCTCGGCGCGCTCATCGTCTTCGCGTCGCGCTTCTCGCGCATCGGCGGGTTCCTCGGGCGCCGAATTCGCGCCCTCGCGACGCTCGGCGAGAGCTACGACGAGGCCTTGCTCGACGAGACCTCCTGGGTCCGCCCGATCCTCGCGACCACGGCGGGCCGCCTGCTCCAGGCGGTGCAGTACGGAATCATCCTGCTCTCGGTCGGCGGCTCGCTCACGATCGTGTCGGCCTTCGTGGCGCAGGGCATCCACCTGGTCGGGGCGGGCTTCGGCGACCTGATCCCGAACCAAGTCGGGATCACCGAGGGCGCCTACCGGCTGTTCGCCCCCGCCCTCGGCCTCGAGGACGAGCCCGCGAGGGCCATCGGCATCGCGCTGGTCGCGCGCATCAGTCAGTTCATCCTCGCGGGCGCCTGTCTGGCCACCGGAACCCTCTGGCGCTCGACGCAAGTGAGAAGCCCGGCGCTCCCGAGCACCAGCTGAACGGACCCCCTCGGTTGGCCATGCGAGGGCCAGCCAGCTACACGCCGCCAGTGTTCCCGGGGTACGCGCCATGAGCTGGTTCAAACGCTTGTTCGAGCGTCTCGCCGATCTACAGGTCACGCATCCCTGGCGCTTCGTCAGCGCTGGGCTGGCGCTCGCGGTCCTCGCGGTTCCGTTCGTCGCGCAGCTCTCCCTGAACCCCGACTTCCAGGCGCTGCTGCCGGAGACGGCGCAGAGCGTCCGCGATCTCGACGAGATCCGGGAGCGCTTCGGTGCGACCGGTCACCTCATGCTGGGCGTCCAGGCAGAGGACGAGGAACAGCTCCACGACTTCGTCCGGCAGCTCGCGCCTCGCATCACCGCGATGCGGGCAGAGCGCGTGGGCAGCGTGGAGTGGAGCGTCAACGCGCTCGAGGAGTTCGTCACCGCGCACCGGCATCTCTACGCGCACGTGGAGGACCTCCGCGAGATCCGCGACTCGCTCGACGCCCGGGTCGAGTACGAACGCGCACGAGCGAACCCTTTCTACATCGACCTCGACGACGAGGTGCCGCCCGACCCGGAAGAGGTCCTCGATCGCGTTCGAGCAGACGCCGACCGCGCCCGCGGGGAGATGGACCGCTTCCCGGATGGCTTCTTCCAGCATCCGGACCGGAACTTCGTGCTCGTCTTCGTCCACACGTCGATCCGTGCGGGCGATCTCGACGGCACCATGCAGCTCGTTCGCGCGGTCGAGGACGCGTCGACCGACATCCTCGGCCACGCGCCGGAGAGCGCGCTCGCTAGCGGCGGCGCGAGCTACGTGAACGACGGCATCACGCTCGACTTCGGCGGCGACCTGATGGACGTCCGCGAAGAGACCCTCGCACTACAGGACGCCGTCACGTTCTCGACGGTCATCACGCTCATCCTCCTCGCGATCTCCATCTTCGCGTTCTTCGGGCGACGGCGCGCGATCGCGCTGCTCGTCCTGGTGCTCATCCCGCCGACGCTCGTGACGTTCGGGATCGCCGCGCAGTTCATCGACTATCTGAACGCATCGAGCGCGTTCCTCGGGTCGATCGTCGTCGGCAACGGCGTCAACTCTTCGGTGATGTGGCTCGGTCGCTACTTCGAGGAACGACGCGAGGGCAAGGACGTACGGGCCTCGGTGCTCGCCACGCACGTCGGAACGTTCGAGGGCACGGGCGCCGCCGCGCTGGCTGCTGCGGTCGCGTACGGCTCACTGATCTCGACGACCTTCCGCGGCTTCCGCGACTTCGGGCTCATCGGCTCGATCGGGATGCTGCTCTGCTGGGTGAGCGCGTACGCGTTCCTGCCGGCGCTCGCAGTGATCTCGGAGCGGCGGCGACCGCTCACCTTCAGCGAGCGCGACAAGAAGAACAGGGGTTGGTTCGGGCCGGCTTCCGCACGCCTCGCGCTCGGCTCGCCGCGCGCGGTCGTCGTCGTCTGCGCGCTGCTCTCGCTCGGCTCGATCGTCGCGATCGCGACACGCGGGCGCGCCGGCGAATGGCTCGAGTACGACTTCCGCAATCTCCAGTCGGAACGGCCGGCGTCGAGCCGAGTGCGTTTCGTCAACGAGACCGCGCGCGAGTACGTGGAGGAGACGCAGGCGGGCGGTTCCCTGGTCGTCCTGGCGCCGGACATCGCGGCCGTCCCGAGCATGGTCCAGCAGGTGAACACCTGGGGCGAGACACACCCGGGAGCGATCGGCGCCGTGAGGAGCATCTTCGACCTGCTCCCCCCCGACCAGGACGAGAAGCTGCTCTTGCTGGCCGACATCCGGCGCCTGCTCCTGGACGTGCGCCCACACATGTCCGAAGAGCGACAGGCGCAGATCGACGACAACCTTCCGCCCGACGACATCGAGGCGCTCACCGTCGCAGACCTACCCGCGGATGTGGCCCGCCCGTTCACCGAAGCCGACGGGACGCGCGGCCGCCTGGTCTTCGTCGAGCACAACGACGACGCGAACACGTGGGATGGGCGCTACCACGTGGCGTGGTCCGCCGCGGCGCGCTCGGCGCGGGCCCCGGATGGCAGCCAACCACCAGTGGCCGGGATCGCGCCCGTGTTCGCCGACCTGTTGAGCGCGCTCTACCAGGAAGGCCCGAAGACGATCGGGATCGCTTTCCTGCTGACGCTCGGGCTCGTCTTCCTGGCGTTTCGGCGCGGCGTGGATCGCCTGCTCACGACCCTTGCCCTCATCGTCGGCGTCCTGTGGATGGTCGGCATCGGAGCCGCGCTCGGCACGAAGCTGAACTTCCTGAACATGGTCGCCTTTCCGATCACGTTCGGCATCGGGGTCGACTACGCGGTGAACTTCGTCAAGCGTGTCCGCGAAGAAGAGGCCCGCGGTCTCGGCCGTCGGGCCGCGATCGAGACCTCTCTGGTGGGCGCGGGCGGCGCCGTGGTCCTGTGCTCGATCACGACGATCATCGGCTACGTCTCGCTGTTCGCCTCCACGAACCTCGCGCTCAACTCGTTCGGGACGCTGATGACCATCAGCGAGATCACCTGCCTCGGCACCGCCGTCGTCGCCTTGCCGGCCGTCATGTACCTCCTCGCGCGCGAGACCGCGCAAACGTAGGATGGCGCCGGGCCGCCGATGAAGGACACAGTCCAAGCTGCGAAGGTAGGGGTGCTCGTCGTGGCGGCGCTCGTCGCGGCGTTCTTGCTCTATCGCGCCGTCGACGAGACCACGAGCCGCGGCGACGGCTATCACGTCCACGCGCTGTTCAACAACGCGCAGGGGCTCATCACGAAGTCACGCGTCACCATCGCCGGCATCAACGTCGGACGCATCGATCGGATCGAGCTCGAGGGAGCGCGCGCGCGCGTCGAGATCGTGATGGACGAGGGAGTCGCGCTCTACGACGACGCGAGCGTACGGCGCGAGTCGGCGTCGCTCCTCGGGGAATACCTGCTCGTCCTGCACCCCGGCACGGCCACGCTTCGACAGCTCGTCGACGGGGACGAGATCGCGACGGTCGAGGAGGTGCCCGGGATGGGCGACATCCTGGAGGATGTCGGAGCCATCGCATCTTCCGTGCGGAACATCGCCGCTCAGATGGAGAGAACCTTCGGCACCGACGAAGGAGGCAGGCAGATGGCGTCTGCCTTACGAAACCTATCCGAGGCACTGGAAGCGACGAACCGGCTCATCCAAGCGAACGAGCTCGTGGTCGATCGCACGCTCGCGAACATCGAAGGGATCACGGGAGACGCGCGCCCGCGGCTCGATGCCATCCTCACGA
>JBBSAT010000413.1:0-5633 GCA_038252025.1 Polyangiales bacterium
CGCGCTCCGGCGCCGCGCCGCGTTGCAGCTTGCGGGCCGCCCTATGACGAGCGCGGAGCGAGGAGCGTCAGCGGCTGGGCGAAGCGTCTTTCATGGGGTCTCGAGCGCGACCGGTGCGTCTGGTCTCGGTGGCGCGCGCCGAGATCGAAACGGACTCGGGCGAGGCCCAGTCGGGACGAAAGGCGCCACGGGCTTCACGGCGGACTGGGATCCGAGCCGCGGCCGCGAGCTCGCCGCCGCCGGACCAGCCCGAGGAGGCCGAGCGCGACGATCGTCGACACGACGAGCGCCTCGATCCACGTCGTCGCGCGCCCCAGCACCGCGTGCAGGCCGGCTCCCATCCCGAAGCCGATCGCTCCGAAGGACGACGACCACAGTGCGGCGCCGATCGCGTTGAGCACGAGGAAGCGGCGGGCCGGGTAGCCGCTCGCGCCGAGCACGAGCGGCGACACGGTGCGGAGCCCGTACAGGAAGCGGAAGTCGACCACGAACACCGATCCCCGTCGCGAGATCCAGGACTCGACCTCCACCGCTCGCGCGGCGAGACGCGGCCGCGTCGCGATGAACGCTCGCCCGTATCGTCGGCCCACGAGGAACCAGACCTGGTCGCCCGCGAGGCTGCCGAAGAACGCCGCGAGGATCACGAGCGGGAGAGACAAGGGCCCGCGATGGGCCAGCGCGGCGCCTGCGAGCAGGACGCTCTCACCCTCGAGGAAGGTTCCGACGGCGACGACGAGATAACCCCAGTGGGCGAGCAGTACGTCGATGGCGCCGGGCTCGATCACGATTGCGCTCCCGCCGAGTCAAGGCGCGAGGATCTTCAGAGAGGCCTCGCTGTAGGTGAAGGCGACGTCGGGGTTCGGCAAGAGCATCCGCTCGTCCTTGCCTTTGTAATCGATGCCCGCGAGGAGGTCCTTGATGAGGTTGATGCGCGCCGTTCGCTTGTCGTCCGTTCGTACGATGGTCCACGGTGCAAACGCAGTGTGCGTGCGCGCGAGCATCTGGTCTCGCGCGCGCCCGTAGTCCTCCCAATGGCTGAGGGCGACTTCGTCGATCGGGCTGAGCGTTGAACGAAGCCGCTCCGCGGCGGGTGTCGTGATCGCGGACCCGACGGTCGCCGATGCAATCCTCGACCGCGTCGTCCACAATGCCTTCAAGCTCTCGCTGAGCGGACCGACCGGGCGAGGGAAGGAGGGCAAGGCCGAGCAGAGCTGAGAAGGATGAGCGTCCCCGGCATCACCAAGTGGCTCGACGTGCTCGAGGCCACGCAGCAGATCCTGGTGGTCCCGCCGTACTACGCGACCCGCGTCTACAAGGGTGAAGCGCGGCGGATCGATGGCGTCGTGACGATGCGAAAGAGCGTCTCGACGTACACGATTCACCCGTTCGAGACCGTGGAAGCCGCCGAGGCCTTCGTCGAAAGCGAGCGGCTGCTCGCCGAGAGCAAGCAGAAGCCGGAGCTCCGAGTGCAGGCTGGCGTCGCAGCGATCTGGGTCGACACCGTGCTCGATCCCAAGGGAACCCTCGATGGGAAGGGCGGCCCCGTCGGCTGGTTCGACCACGACAACTGGGAGGCCGACGGAGGCCCGACGGCAGACGTCCTCGCGCGCGTGTCGTACTCCGCGAGCTTCGCGAGAGCCGCGGTGGAGCGCTCGAAGGAGCTCGGCGCCGACGTGGGAACGCGCGTCGACGTCCTCTATGGATACGCTTACACAGCGCAGCCCGGGAAGAACGCCAAGGGATCGGGCTGGTACCTCGGCACGTTCGCCTACGACAAGAAGGCCGGCCGCTAGAGCGCCAGCGGTTGTTGGCGGCAGCGGACACCACGGGGCTCGCCGCGTACGGCTCTCACGGACTCCACTCGCACGGTGGACTGCGAGAACGGCCCGGTCGTCGCTCGAAGAGACCTGTCTACACCTCACCCGGCGGCGCCCCATCGAGCCGTGCCTTGTTGTAGAGCGCGACCGAGTGCCAATGGATGCCCTCGAGGAAGAAGACGATCAGGCAGTAGCCGGAGGAGGGGTCCGGATAGTCGAGCCAGGTGACTCGAAGACTTGCCCCGTCCTGACCGGTCCCGTCGAGCAAGCGTGCGAGCGCCGCGTCGTGAAGATCCAGCCCTGAGACGAGCCGCCATTCACCGGGTGCGGTTGCGAAGATCTCCCGGACGATGCCCTCGTGGCGCCTGAGCGACAGAACGTCTCCAGAGAACCGCTCGAGAGCGTCGACGATGGCAGCTTCGTGGATGGAGCTCACGTCTTCTTCTTGGCTGGAGTCTTCTTGGCTGGAGTCTTCTTGGCTGGAGTCTTCTTGGCTGGAGTCCTCCTTGTTGGCGCTGTTTGCTTCGCCGCCAAGCCTGCCTGCGTGGCGGCACGCACCTCTGCGAGCGGGCGCTCTGCCGCCTTCGACACGTCCAGTCGACCAAGCGCATCGGCGAGGGCGGTGTCTTGCTTGCCCGCGAGTTCGACGGCGCCTTGGATGCGCCGCGCGATCACCTTCGTCGTGCCCGCCGTGAAGAACGTGCCGCTATCGCCCTGGTAGAGCCATGCCTCGAACGTGGGCTTCCCGTTCTCCGCGATGCTCAGGTGCTCGAGCACAGCGCCTATCGCCGCAGAGTCGTTCTCGTCGACCGAGAGGCGGCGCGCGACCGGCAGGTCCTTTCGGTCCCAACGTCGCCCGGCTTCGACGAGCTGTGCACACTGGAGCTTCGTCAGGTCCGCCTCGCTCCTCGGCGCGAGACGCGCGCTCACCGCCAGCCTGCGCGCGCGAGGCACCTTCCCGCGCAGCGACACGAGCGCCTCGCGCGCCCCGGGATGCTTCTCCGCGATCGCGATCAGCGCCCTTCGTTCGGCGTCCTTGTGATGTGGGAACGAGCGCTCGCTCTTGGTCCACACGAAGCGCGCGACCGCGGGGGAGTCGTGGTGCGCGAGGATGGCGAGGCCGATCTGGATCGCCTTCGGACCGAACGCCTTCTCGAGCATCGCGATCGCGACGCGCTCCAGCCGATCGAGCGGCACTGCACGCGCGCACTCGGCCGCGATGGCGGGCGGCACCGACGTTCCGATCGGGAGAAAGGCATCCCACGCCGGATCGATCGCGTGGCCCGCGCGCACGAGCACGAAGAACGCGAGCTGCTTCTCGAGCGCCTCCTCTTCGTGCGCGTCCGCCCCACGCCCGCCTCGCAAGCGAGCGAGTGCCCACGCACGACCGGCGCTGTTGCGACCGGCGCTGTCGAGCTTCGACGCGATGGCCCACACCACGTCCTCGTCCGGGTCGATGCGGTACGCCCAGGCCGGCCCGCCCAAGCACGCCAGCACGTCGAGCTGGTGCGCTGGTGGCAGCTTGGCGACGAGGGCGGCAGTCGCCCGGTGATCCGCCGTCCTCAGCGCATGCCAGACAAGCACGCGTCGACCGCCGTGATCGATCAAGGCTTCGAGCGGGCCAGGCGGATCGAGGCCGAGCCAACGGCGCGACGTCTCCCTGCTCGGCAGGCGCTCCCACGGAGACTGAAGATCCTCACGCGCGAGGACTTCGGCGAGTGCGCGCTGCGTCGGTGTGAGGTCCTCCACGAGCGGATAGACCACGTCGGGAAAGGTCTTCGGAAACGCCACCGCGTCGAGCGCCGCCCGGATCGACGCGTCGACCTTTCGCGCGTCCTTCTTCACGTGCGCCGCGCGGGCAGCCACGAGGAAGGCGGTGACGTGACTCGGAAGGCTCTCTGTGCTCATGCGGACGAAGGTACACGAACGTTGCGAAGGTCTCCGTGCGATCACGTTCCGTCATGCGGGCGCCGACAGACCTGGTCCGCGTCGTGGGCGCACTCGTGCCGTGCATCGTCCACGAGGGCGGCTGAGCCGGCGAGCGTCCACCTCGAGAAGCAGGGCGAGGGCTTCCACATCCCGAAGATCGAGCTGCGCACCGAGGTGCGAGCGGCGGGCGGCGACCAGGCCAAGCTCCAGTCGATCGCCGACGAGACGAAGAAGAACTGCCCAGTCGGCAAGGCGCTCGCCGCGGTGCAGATCACCGTCGACGCGCAGCTGCTCGCCTGAGGTCGGCGAGCCGCGCGATCGACGGATGAGGGCCAGCGTTGCCGTCCCGCGCGGGAGGCGGTAAGGCGCTGCGCCCTCGCGGCCGTCATGCGACCCACGCTCCGCGATCTGCTCGTCCTCGCCTGGCCCATCGTCGTCTCGCGCTCGACGCAGGTCGTCGTCGGCCTCGCCGACGCGCTCATGGTCGCGCACCTCGGACAGGCCGCGCTCGCCGCGACCACCGCCGGAGCGAACAACTCGTTCCTCGTGCTCATCCTCCCGATGGGCACGGTCTTCATCGTCCAGAGCTTCGCGGCGCAGCTGCTCGGCCGCGGCGATCCCGAAGGCGCGCGACGGTTCGCGGTGTACGGGCTCGTCATCGCGCTCGCCGCGCAGCTCATGGCGTTCGTCGCGCTGCCCGCGATCGGCCCCGCGCTCGACGCCTTCGACTACGCGCCCGACGTCCGCCTCGCGATGCGTGGGTACCTCGTCTACCGGCTGCTGGGCGCCGGTCCCGCGGTCGGCCTCGAGGCGCTCGGGGCGTACTTCGGAGGGATCGGCCGCACGCGCGTCCCGATGCTCGCCAACCTCGTCGCGATGGTGGGCAACGTCGGCCTGAACGCGATCCTGATCGACGGCAGGCTCGGCGCGCCCGCGCTCGGCGTCGACGGCGCGGCGATCGCGAGCACGGTCGCCACCACGGTCGCGTTCGTGGGCCTGCTCGTCTACTACCTCGCCGAGGGGCGCGTGCCTCGCCCCCGCCGCGACGAGCTCGTCCGTACGCTGCGCTTCGGGCTTCCGTCGGGGCTCAACTGGTTCCTCGAGTTCGCGGCGTTCAACGTCTTCGTCAACGTCGTCGTCGTCGGGCTCGGGACCACCTCGCTCGCGGCGCTCATGTCGGTGTTCCAGATCAACTCGGTGTCGTTCATGCCGGCGTTCGGGATCGCGAGCGCGGGCGCGATCCTCGTCGGGCAGGCGATCGGAAAGGACGATCGCGACGACGTGCCGCGTCTCGTGCGCATGGCGTTCGGGACGGCGGCCGTGTGGCAGGGGGTCGTCGGGCTCGCGTACGTCGCGATCCCCGCCGTCTTGATGTCCCCGTTCGCTGCGGAGGCGAGCTCGCGCGCCGCGCTGATGGAGGCGGGCACGCGCATGCTCGTGCTCTCGGCCGCGTGGCAGCTCTTCGACGCCGCCGCCACGACGCTCGCCGAGTCGCTGCGCGCCGCGGGCGACACGCTCTGGCCGCTCGTCGCGCGCGTGGTGCTCGCGTGGGTGACGTTCGTGCCGCTCAGCTACGCGTCCGTCCACGTCTGGGGCGGCGGCGACCGGGCAGCGATCGCGTCGCTCGTCGCCTACCTCGCGGCGCTCGCGGGGGTGCTCTATCTGCGGTTCCGCGGCGGTCGCTGGCGCACGCTCCAGCTCATCGAGCCGGAGCTGGGCTAGTCGGAGCTGTCTAGTCGGACCTGGGCTAGTACCGCTGCCCGTAAATTCGATCCGCTTTCGCGGATGACGGAAATACGACACTCGGGTGGGCGGTTGTGGCGGCATGCCGAGCGGTCGCCGAGCCCGACGCCTGATGATCCCGAGCGATGAGCTCTCGCGACTGGA
>JBBSAT010000414.1:0-5604 GCA_038252025.1 Polyangiales bacterium
ATCGATCGCGCGCGAGGCAGCCCGCGGCGCGGAGGCAGATCCGCTCGCGCAGTCCCGCATCGCGGCGCTCGTCGGATCGTTCGCAGACGCGGTGCCCACGCACCCGACGTTGTGGGAAGTGCTGGCCGACGCACGGCTGGCCGGCGGCGAGCATGCCCGCGCCGTCGACGCGCTCGAAGCGGCGGCCGGCGCGTCCGTCGTGCCTGCGCGCAAGGTGGCGTTCTTCCATCGCGCGGCGGTCGTCGCGGCAGACAACGTGGACGACGAAGATCGCGCGCTCGCGCTCCTCGACGAGGCCGCCAAGGTCGACGTCTCGTACGGCGACGTCTTCGAGCGCTCGCGCGTCATCCTCGAGCGCCGGGGCGACCGCGCGAAGCTGTCGGAGCTCGTCGCCCGCCGAGCCTCGGCCGGCGGTGACGGCACGATGCTGGTCGAGCTCCACCTCGTGAACGCCACGCTTCGAGAGGGCGAGGGCGACAGCGAGGGCGCGAGGGCGGCGCTGCGCTCGGCGCTCGCCATCGCGCCCGAGAAGGTCGAAGCGCTCAGAAAGCTCGCGCAGCTGAGCCTCGCCGACGAGGACTATCGAAGCGCGGCCGACGCGCTCATCCGCATCGCCCGCATCCGCAAGGATCGCGAAGAGCTGCGCTGGGTGTTCTTCACGCTCGGCGACATCTACGATCGACACATGCCGGACCCCAAGCGGGCCGAGGCGGCGTTCCTGCGCGTGCTCAAGCTCGAGCCGGAGGACCTGCCCGCGATGGAGCGACTCGCCGCGCTCTACCAGAGGGACAACCTCTTCCCGCAGGCGGCCGAACAGCTCGAGAAGCTCGCGAGCGCCGAGGTCGATCCGGACCGCGCCCGCGGCCACCAGCTCTCGCTGGCGAAGGTTCTCGAGGCCTCCGGTGACGCCCGCAAGGCCGAGCAGGTCCTCGAGATCGCGCGACGCGCCGGGCCGACCGAGCTCGAGACGCTCCGCGCGCTCGCGGAGTTCTATGGCCGTCAGCGCGCGCAGACGGCGCTCGCGATGCACCTGAACCGCGCGGTCGCGGACTTCCGCCACGCGCTCGTGACCGACGTGTCCGACGCGCCGGTCTGGCTCGGCCTCGTCGAGGTCCTCGGCTGGCGCGGAAAGAAGGACGCCGCGCGCGCGACCGCCTCGGCCGCGATGGCGCTCGGGATCGTGGACGTCGAGCTCTCGAAGCTCGTCGATGTCGCGGGCGGTGCCCCCGGCGCGGGCGCGCGCGGCGCGGACCCGGATCTCGACGACCTCTTCTCACCAGCGACGCTGAGCCCGCCGACGCGCGCCGTCTTCCGGCTGCTCGGCCCGGCGCTCGAGAAGGTCCTGCCTTTCGATCCGCGCAGCCTGAGAGCCGAGAAGCTCGGCCCGAAGGACACCGCGCTGCGCCCTCTCGCGCTCGAGATCGCGCGCTGGATGGGAATCGCCGACGTCGAGATCTGGCTCGCGCCGACCGCGGGTCGCGTGTGCATGCCGGTCTCGAGCCAGCCCGTTGCGATCGTCGTAGGTCGCGATCTCCTCGCCGCGGACGAGCAGGAGCGAGCGTTCCTCCTGGCGCGCGCGCTCTGCGTCGCCAAGAGCCAGCTCACGCTAGCGATGCGCGCTCAGCCCGCCGACCTCGCCGCGCTGCTCGCGGGCCTCGTGCTCAACTTCGATCCTCACTTCGTCCCGCCCGGGGTGGACCCCTCAGTGGCTCAGGACTTCATGAAGCGAGTCGCGCGTCAGCTCCCTCGTCGCGCCGCCGAGGAGGTTGGCCCCGTGGTGTTCGAGATGTGGGGCGGGCAAGAGTACGACCCCACGCGCTTGCCGCTCGCCGTCTCGGAGTACGGCGATCGGGCTGCGCTGCTCATGACGGGCGGAACGCCGGCAGCGCTCTCGGCGCTGCTCAAGCTCGCGGGCGAGCCGAAGCTGCCTGCCGACCCCGCGGCGCGTGCGGCGCTCGTGCGTCGGTCGCCCGAGGCGGCGTCGCTCCTCACGTTCGCGATCTCGGATGCCTACTTCGAGGCTCGTCAGCGCGCCGGGCTCGACCGCGGGTGAATGACTGCCCTCCGGCCAGTGTCCCGTGACTTCGCGTGGCCCGTCCCGTCGGGACTCGCGGCCGCTCTCTCTCGTTCTCGCGACGGGCTCTGAGCGGTGCGCGTGGGGTTCCTCGGACCTTCCGACGACGAGACGCTGCTGCGCGCCGCGATCACGTTCTTGCTCGGCACCGCGGACGTCGATCAGGTGGTTTACCTCGGCGATGCCAGGTTCCTCGAGGGCGCGACGGACCGATGGACCGTCGAGCTCGGCCTGGGGACCGACGAGGCCTTCCTCGTGCGGACCCTCGACGTCGCGCTCTCCGATTCGGCTGAAGCGATCGAAGAGCTCCTCGCGCGAGATGTCCTGACTTCGCGCCTCGCGCAGGTCCGCAAGCTCCCTCCGGCGCCAGCGCGCGCCGTCGAGCTCGTCGACGATCGAGTGGTCCTCATCGTTCACGACAAGGCCGTGCTCGACGAAGAGGACATCGCCAACGCGAGCCTCATCGTCTACGGCCAGTCGACCGAGGCGAGCCTGCGACGCTTCGGCAAGCGTGCCTTCTTCACTCCGGGGCCGCTGAAGGGAAACCGCGTCGGCATCGTCGAGGCGACCGACGACGGTGTCTTCGCGGTGCTGTGTGACCTGGCCACGGGCGCCACGGTCCTCCGTGAGCCGCTCGCGGCTGCGACGACGAAGCTGACGGTGGCCGGGTGACGGAGACCGTCGGCATCCTCGGTGGGAGCTTCGATCCACCGCACGCCGGCCACGTGATGCTGGCCGCCTACGCGCTGAGCGTCGCGCCCATCGACCGGCTCCTCGTCATCCCGACGTTCCAGCATCCGTTCGGGAAGATCCTCGCCGCCTACGATCATCGTCTCGCCATGTGCGAGCAGGCGTTCGAGATCCTCGCGCGCACGACCGTCTCCCGTGTCGAGCAGGAGCTCGGCGGGAACAGCTACACGGTGCGGACGCTCGAGGAGCTCGCCGCGCGCATGCCCGGCGCGCGCTTCCGACTCGTCGTCGGCGCCGACGTGCTCAAGGACACCTCGCGATGGCGCGCCTTCGAGCGCGTGAAGGAGCTCGCCCCGCCGTTCGTCGTCGGCCGTGACGGGGAAGCGCGCGAGGGCGCCACCGACCGCGTTCCCATGGGCGCGCCAGACCTTCCGGCGATCTCCTCGACCGCCGTGCGCGTCGGCTACGCGGGCGGCGGCGACCTCGGCGCGCTCGTCCCGCGCACGGTCGACGCGTATGTCCGCGCGCACGGCCTCTACGGCGTGGCCGTCTCCGGGCCCGGCGGGTCGTGACGCGTCCGCTGGCGGTCCTCGTGATCGGGCGGGGCCGCCTCGGCCGAGGGCTGGGCCGTGCGATGCGCTCTTCGGGGATGGAGGTCACGACGTGGGCGGGGCGCGGTCGTTGGCCTCGTGAGGCACCTTCCGTCGCCGCGATCATCCTCGCCGTGCCCGACCACGTCGTGCGCGAGGTCGCCATGCGCGTGGCGCCGAGGGTCGCGGGAAAGGAGCGCGTCGCGCTGCTCCACCTGAGCGGCGCGCTCGGACCCGAGGTGCTCGCGGGCGTCGGGGCCGCTGCCGTGGGCGTGATGCACCCGCTCGCGTCGGTCGCCGGCATCCCGAGCCCCTCGCTCGCGAAGACCACCTTCGTGCTGGCGGGCGATCGGGCGGCCGTCGCGGTGGCGCGTCGGATCGTCCGTGCGCTCGGCGCGCGTGGCATCGCGCGCGCGCTCCATGGGCCGGCCTATCACGCTGCGGCCGCGCTCGTCGCGAACGGCGCGGCTGCGCTCGCGGCGCGCGCGGTCGAGATCCTCACCGGGCTCGGCATGAACCAGCGCGAAGCGGAGCGTGCGATCGGCGGGCTCCTCGGAACCGTCGCCGACAACGTGACGGCGCTCGGCGTTCCGGAGGCGCTGACGGGCCCGATCGTGCGCGGCGACGCGGCGACGGTCGCGCGGCATCGCGTCGCGCTCGCTTCGGTGCCGGCGGCGCTGAGAGCGTACGACGCGGTGGCGCCCCTCGTGCTCGACACGGCGCGCGCCGCGGGGCTCTCGGCGCAGAGCGCAGAGCAGATCGAGCGAGCGCTCGAGGCGCGCGTCGACGAGCGTGCTCAGCCCCAGACGAAGAAGGCGAGCACCGCGGCGATCACCAGCGCGACCGCGACGACGCCGAGGGCGATCACCAGGGTCTGACCGAGCTCGCCCGCGTCCACCGCGGGCGCGGACGGAGGGGCCGAAGGGGGAGCCGACGCAGTCGCGGGCGGTGGAGCGCTCTCCGGCGGAAAGCTCGTGGGGTCGGTGTCATCGGTCCGCTGGCGCGCCGTCGAAAGAGGCTGCGTCTGATCCACGCGGACCGCGCTCACCACGTCCGGCGCCGGCTCTTCCTCCTCCGGCAGCGTCGTCCCTGCGATCGGCGTGAGCTCCACCGGTGGGCCGAGCTCGAGCGCCCGCGCCGCTCGCTCGCGCGCACGGCGCTCGGTCAGGAGCTCGAGCTCGAAGTGCTCGGAGAGAAACGCGCCGAAACGGATCGGCGACGCGAAGAGCCTCGCCGCGTCGGTGTACTGATCGAGCGCCTCCCTCATCGCGGCCGCGCTCTCGAACCTCGAGCCTCGGCCCGGGGCGAGCGCCCGGTCGAGGAGCTCCTGGAGCTGCTCCCCCTCCGGGAGACCGCGATCGGGCAGCGGCGGGATCTCGGCGCGCTTGGCGAGCTCGAGCATCGCGTCCTCGGTCCCGCGATACAGCCTGCGCCCGGCGCACAGCTCCCAGAGCAGGATTCCCGCCGCGAACACGTCGGCGCGTCCGTCGAGGTCATGCCCATGCGCCTGCTCGGGCGACATGTACGCGCTCTTTCCGACGACCTTCGCTTGCGCAGCGCTCTCGTCCGTGGCCTGGCCGAAGGCGCGCGCGATCCCGAAGTCGCAGAGCTTCACTTCGCCCTCGAGCGACATCAGCACGTTCGACGGCGACACATCGCGGTGCACGATGCCGAGCGGCCTCCCCGCGCCGTCCATCGCGCGATGGGCGAAGTCGAGCGCCGAAAGGACCTCGCGCACGACGAAGACCGCGAACTCGAGAGGAAGCGGCACCTTCTTCTGGGACAGACGCCGCAGGAGCTGGTTCAGGTCCAGGCCTTCCACGTACTCCATCGCCATGAAGAGCAGCGAGGTGCCACCCGGCCCGTCCGCGCGACCCAGATCGACGATCTGCACGACGTTCGCGTGCCGCAGACCCGCGCAGAGCTTCGCTTCCTCGGCGAACATCTTGGCGAAGCGCTCGTCGCCCGAGAGCGCCGCATGGATCTGCTTCACGACCAGGAGCCGCGCCGCGCCGTCCACGCCCGTGGACGCGCGCGCCAGGTAGATCTCCGCCATCCCCCCGCGACCTATGCGATCGAAGAGCTGATAGCGACCGAAACGCCGCGGCAATACCTCGGTGAACCCCGAGGGGACGGCGACAGACTCGAGCGAGGCCACGGACATGGAAGACAAACGATATAGTCCCCCCCAACGCGCACATGCAACCCCTCCGTGGAACAAGCAGTGCCAAACCCACTCAACCAGACGTA
>JBBSAT010000415.1:0-5577 GCA_038252025.1 Polyangiales bacterium
GATGAGCGGCGTCAATCCACAGGGCTGCGAGGTCTTCGCCTTCAAGCAGCCGAGCGCCGAAGAGCTGGAGCACGACTTTCTGTGGCGCACGACCTGCCGACTGCCTGACCGCGGGCGAATCGGCATCTTCAATCGCTCGTACTACGAGGAGGTGCTGATCGTTCGGGTGCACCCGGAGATCCTCCAGACCCAGAGACTTCCGCGCCCGATCGACATGAAGACGATCTGGGACGATCGATATCGTTCGATCGTCGAGCTGGAGGAGCATCTGCATCGGAACGGCACCAAGGTCGTGAAGTTCTTTCTCCACCTCTCGAAGGACGAGCAGCGCAAGCGCTTCGAGGACCGCATCGACGAGCCGGAGAAGAACTGGAAGTTCAGCCTCGCCGACGTGCGCGAGCGCAAGTCCTGGGATCTCTACATGGAGGCGTATGCCGCGTGCTTGAGCGCGACGAGCACGCACGCCGCGCCCTGGTACGTGGTCCCCGCCGATGACAAGAAGAACGCGCGGCTGATCGTCTCGCAGGTCATCGTGGACGCGCTGGGCGCGATGGACATCGCGTATCCCAAGGTGAGCAGCGAGCGTCGAAGCGAGCTGAAGGCCATCCGCAAAGAGCTCTGAACCGAGCGGGCCGAAGTGGTGCCCTTGCCCTCGCGCGTGCCCTCCTACCGACCACCTCGATCAGCGATGGAAGCATCAGCGCCGACGTGATCGGCGGTGACCTGCTCACGATCTGCCGTGGCTTCGTCATATGAGCGACATCGCCGACCCACATGACGAAAATGACGAAGCCCGTCCCCGTGTCGTGCCGTGGGCCCGCGTCGTACGCTGCCTTCATGTCGAAGGCGTTCACCAGCGAGGAGACGGAAGACAGCTCCACTCCGGGCCGCGTCCCCGTCCGCGCGCTGCCGGGCGAGGAGCGCCCGATCACGCCGGAGGGCCACCAGGCGCTCTTCGCCACGCGCGCACGGCTCGAGGAAGAGCGTCGAGACGCAGACGACGAAGACACGAAGAAGACGCTCGACCACGACGTCGCGCTCGTCACCGCCACGCTCGACAGCGTGCGCGTCACCGAGACCGCCCCCTCGGACGGCACCGTTCGCTTCGGCAGCGTGGTCGAGATCGAGTGGCTCGAGCAGAGTCGTCGCGAGCGCCTCCGCGTCGTCGGCCCCGACGAGGTCGGCCTCTCCCCCGGCCAGGTCTCGGTGACTTCGCCGCTCGGCCGCGCGCTCCTCGGCCGCCGGCTCGGCGACGCCATCGAGCTCCATCGCCCCAAGGGGACTGTGGAGATCCGGATCACCCGCGTCGTCTACGCGCTATCGACAGCCGAGATCCTAGCTCCCGCCCTTGCCCGCGCTCTCGCTCTCGTTGTCACCCTCGCCCTCGCTCTCTACCTCTCCCTTTCCCCGCTCCCGCTCAGCGCCACGACCAGACGCGCTCGCACGTCAGACGAAACGGGACGTCGCACGCCGCGTCGTACCAGCCGTTGCCCGGGTCATCGAGGACCGCGCATTGCTCCTCGTCGCCGTATCCGTGACAGCAGTCGTTCGGCTCGCCGCCGCCCCACTGGACGGTGCCGAGCGCGGTGCCGTCGGCCCAGTTCCATCCGCCCGCTGGCTCGCTCGATCCGGGTGGCTGAATGAGGCCGAGCCATGCGTCACCCGTCGTGCGCGCGCCGAGCCACTGGTTCTCGAACACATCACGCACGATCGGCCCACGGGCGCCGCCCGCGTCGCAGAACGCCTTCTCCGCGTCGAAGTCGCCCGTGTCCGCGCACACCCAGTACACGTGATCCCAGAACGTGTACGCCGTGCAGCGATGGCCGCAGTCGAGGCCGTCGTCGGCCGCGCCGTCGCAGTCCTCGTCGATCCCGTCGCAGCTCGTCTCCGCGCCGCCGGGCACGCAGGGTCGCACGCCCACCACGCCCTCGCAGAGCAGACGCCGCGAGCTGTCCGAGGGAACGTCGTCCCAGCGTCCGTCGGGCGCGAGCGTGATCATCGCCTCGTTCGCGCGCGGCGCCATGTCGTCGGAGAACGTCCCCACGAAGGGCGCCGCTGCGCGGTCCCAGCCGACGTACGCACCGTTGCTCTCGAAGTCGTTAACCCCGATGAAGTGATCGCCGCCGGTGAGCTGCGCAGCGACCTCGTTGCTCTCGGCGGCGTCGTCGATGTGCGCGAGCTCGTAGCCCGGCGCGATGCGGCGACATGCGCCTTCCCATGCTTCCCACCCGGTCACCGGTGGGCACGAGAGGTAGACGTGGTCCCCGCGGACGAACGAGGTGCATCCTCCGCACGCTCCCTCGTCCACCAGCCGGTCGCAGTCGTCGTCGTCGAGGTCGCACTCCTCGGGCCCGAGCGTCGGGCAGACCCACGCGTCGACCCCGACGTCGATCTCGGGCGCGTCGGGCATTGGTGCGTCGACCGCGCCCGTGTCCGCCGCGTCCGCATCCATCGCGGAGGACGCGTCGCCGAGGTCGGCGCCGTCGACCATCGCCGCGTCGAGCGATCCGGCCTGCAGCACGTTCCGATCGAGCGAGCAGCCCGAGGCGAGCGCGAGCGCCCCGCCGAGCAGCAAGAGCGAGCACCGAGCAGCGACCATCTGCGAACGATATCGCGAGATCGCGAGCGAGCGCGAGGGTTGCAAGCCCGGCGACGGTCGGTCTACACGCCGTTCGCTCGCTGGGCGTGCTCGGCGCCTTCGGCCTACTTCTCGCCGTCGCCCTCGCCCTCGCCCTCGCCCTCGCCCTCGCCTTCGCTCTCGCCTTCGCTCTCGCCCTCGCTCCCGCCGGTCGCCGGCGGCCTTCCCGGATGCGGCAGCGAGATCGCCATCCAGATCCCCTCGACCTTCATCTGCTCCCATCCCCAACGCGCCCACCTCACGAGCTTCACCACGAGCCATAGCGCCCAGGCGAACATCAGAGCGCGATAGACCCACTCGGGCACCGACACGATCGTCGCGACGGGCAGCGCGCCCGTCGTGCGATCGACGTAGTACGTGATCATCGAGCTCGAGCAGTCGGGCCCGGCGATCTGCATGTCGGGCTCGCCCAGGAGCCCCTCGCGCACCGCCCAACCGAGCAAGAAGAACGCGACGACCGTGTAGAACGCCAGCGCGAGCTGGAAGGTGTCGTGCACCAGAGGACGCCTCGCCGCCGGCCGGCCGCGCAGTCGCAGCACGAAGAACCAGCCCACGATGATCAGCGCAGCCTCCACCGGGATCTGCGTCAGCCCCAGGCCGAGCAGGGCCCAGTCGTGCGCGCGCAGCGGCAGATCCTTCTGCCGCGAGAGCCCTCCCGCGACGACGAGGATCAGCACGAGGAACCCCCAGAAGAGCACCGCTGGGCCCCACGGCGGGCCGCTCAGCCAGAGCACCCAGCGATCGGGGGAGAGCGTCACGGTCAGCGTCGCGTTCACCGCCGCGGCGCCGATCGTGATCGCCGGCGTGGTCGTCACCGTGCTCCAGCCGCTCGGGAGCTGTAGCTCGATGGCGATGCTCGTCGCTCCCGGCTGGAGCGCGATCGTGACGACATCGCCGTCGCGCGAGAGCGGCCTGCTGGCTCCGTTGACGGTCAGCGACTGCACGTCGGCGCCCGCAGGGAGGTCCACCGTCAACGACGAGCTCGTGCTGCTGCGCACGGAGAGCGTGAGCCGGCTCGTCGAGAGCCGCGCGCCCGGAGTGACGGCGTAGATGGCGCTGTCCACCGTCGTCGACTGCCCCTCCGCCGCCACCGGACGGCTGAAGCCGAACGTGACGGTCTCGCCCGGCCACGGATCGAAGCGCGGCGCCCACACGCCCTCGCGCAGCCGCTCCGTCGGCGCGATGCCCTCGTGCGTGCAGTGCCAGAGCGGTCCGCACGCGAGGATCCACACCTCGGAGCGACGCGCGTCCGGCCCCGCCGCCGTGAAGCTCACGACGTCTTCCTGCGAGAGGACGCTCGAGTAGCGCACCTCGGTGTCGCTCGGCCCGAGGTTCACGACGACCTCGCGCCCGACGGTCGCCACGCTCGAGGTCGTCACGGACTCGTTCGGTAGCAGCGGGATCCGCGCCACCGCGGGCGAGAGCCCGGGAGAGCGGCGGCGCACCACGGTCTCGAGCGTCCAGCGCACGCCGATGGTCAGCGTGCGCTCGACCTCGAGCCAGGTCGGCAGGTTCGTCGCTTCGATCGCGCCGCGCGTCGTCGCCTCGATCTGCCTCCGGAGCTGCACCGACTCGGTCGCGCGCCCCTCGGCCCCCATGCCGTCGACGTCCCAGCCGGGCGCCTCGACGCGCAGGTTTCGCGGCGCGAGCCCGAGCGCGAGCGTCAGCGCGTCACGCCCTCCGATCGATCCCTCGACGTGCAGGACGTGCGCTCCCTCGGGCAGGCGCACGTAGAGAAAGCCACCGTCGAGGCGAGCGAGCGCGGCCGTCGCCCCGTCGACCGTCCCCACGGCGGTACCCCCCGTGTCGCGCGGTCGGGGGCGCGGGTGCGCCGCGAGCGCGCCCGAGTCCACCTCGGCGTCGATCACGAGCCGGTCGCCCGCGATGCGGATCGTCATGTCGCTCGTGCTCGTGCAGGAGGGCGAGCACGCCGGCGGCGCGAGGAGCCGCTCCCGGAGCTCGGCGAGCAGCTCGGGCGAGGGCGAGGGCTGTGCGTGAGCGAGCGACGGCGCGAGCGCGAGCAGGGTGAGCACGGCGACGGCGATCGGCGCGGCGGGCGCGGAAGGCGTCGGCGCCACGTCCGACTTCGGCAGCGGGCCGCGCGGCCTCCGCATCACGACGAGCGCGATGAGCAGCAAGAACAGCGCGGCGCGGAGGATCGCGATCGATCGGTTCGCCCAGGGCGGGAGCAGATAGAGCGCGATGCGCTGATCGCGCGCGACCGGGCCCGACCACGAGAGCGCGTACGACCGCCAGCTCCACGAGGGGAGCCCTGGGCCAGTCTGCACGACGGCGTTCGGGTCGAGGTAGATCGAGTTCGAGCCGTAGTCGAACGACGAAGGCGTGCCCGACGCGGCACGCACGTCGCTGCCCTCGATCCCGTAGCGAGAGCTGGAGCTCCGCCCCATGCCGCCCTCGTCGAGCCAGTCGGGGACCTCTTCCTGCGCTGACTCCACCGAATAGCCGGACTCGTTGCGCGTCTCGTCGAGCTGCGGATAGAGCCCGACGCGCACCTGCGCGACGACGAAGGTCGCGCCCGTGACGAGCAAGACGAGGAGCACGACCCAGTAGCAAGCGCGCGCGATCGGTTCTGCGATGGCTCGGGTGCTCAGCGCGCGGTGGAGCAAGAGCGCGATCGAGAGAAGGAAGAAGGGCCAGAGCGGCACGTCCGCCTCGTGGAACGCGAGGCCGAGCGCCACGAACACGAGCGCGCCCCACACGCGGCCGAAGGCCTGCGCGAAGGCCACGGCGAGCAGGAGGAGCGCGAACAGCGAGAGCAGCGACCACTGGTCGATCCACGTGCCCGGCGCAGTGTCGACGCCGCCCGCGTGCACGAGCAGATAGCCCGGCGGGAAGTGAACCGTCGCCGACGCACTCTGCGCATCCTCCGACCATCCGACGCCCGGCAGCGACGAAGAACCCGGCGGTCAGCACCGCCA
>JBBSAT010000416.1:0-5446 GCA_038252025.1 Polyangiales bacterium
ACTCGGCGCCCCGAGACTCGGCGCCCCGAGACTCGGCACCCCGAGACTCGGCACCCCGAGAGTTCGAGCCGCGCGCACCACGGACGGCGCGCCCCGAGGCTCCCTATCAGGACTCGCCTCGTTTTGCCGGGCCGTCCGACTACGCGCGGGACGAGCAGCCCCGCCAACCGCAGCAGAGCGCTGGCTTCTCGCTCTTCCAGATCAGCTGGGGTGAGCGCCAGGGCGCCGACGCGCGTCGTCTCCTGGCGATGGTCTGTCGTCGTGGCGAGATCGAGAGCCGCGATGTCGGCGCGATCCGCATCGGGCCTGCGAGCTCGAGCGTCGAGGTCCGCTCCGAGATGGCCGAGCACTTCGCGCGAGCCGCCATGCGCCCGGATCCACGAGACCCGCGCGTTCGCGTTCGCCCGGCTCCCTCGGATGAGCCTCGGCCCCCCCGACGTCCCGCGCCTCGAGCGGACGGGCCTCGAGCGGACGGGCCTCGAGCGGACGCGCCTCGAGCAGACGGTCACGATGCTCCCCGCGAGAGCGGCGGAGCCCCCCCTCGCCGGCGCTCTCCTTCACGCTGAGGCTCCTCCCAGGCGGCGCTCGACCGTCCCTTTCCAGCGACGGCTCTTGCGGAGGGGGCTTGCGGTCGCGGGATCTGGGCCGAAAGAATACGCGTCGTGAGGATCGAACGACTATTCCCCGAGCCTTCGTCGGTCGACTTCGCGCTGGAGTCGACCGCTGGCGGGACCCGCGCCCTCGCCGAGCATCGAGGCGCACCCGTCGTCCTCTTCTACGAGGCCCGCGATCGGACCTCGGACAACGCCCAGCTCAAGCAGGTGCTCACGCAGCTCGACCCAGCCGTTCGCGCGAGGCTGGTGGTGATCGCCGCGGGTGACATGCGCGCGTTCGACCTCCCCGGCGCTCGGCCCGTCGCGCGCGCCGCCGCTCGGGCCGTCGCCGCCCGTCACGGCTTCGAGATCCTCCTGGATTGGAAGGGTGTGCTGGCCGGTCCCCCCTTCGACCTCGACGCCAGGAAGAGCAACGTCGTCGTCCTGGACCGCCGGGGCTCCATCGTGTTCCGCGCTAGCGGCGTTCTCGGCCCCTCCGAGATCGCCCGCTTTTTCTCCGTCCTCCGCGCGACCTAGACGTCGCATCGTTCGAGGCGCCTCTACGAGAGCGAGTCCTCCGCTTCCTCACCGACGCGCTGGGCCCGCCGCTCTGTCTGCTGCTTTCGCACGAAGTCGACCATCACGTCGACGTACGTATCGAAGCGCGGACATCGGATCCCGCGCTCGCCGAGGATCTCCCGCGTCCCGCTCTGGTCGTAGACGACCTCCGTCGCCAGCTGCTCCAGGAACGCGCGCGGAACGTGTGCGAAGCGCTCGAGGCCAGGCGTCCGGAGGAGCGCCGTCGCGAGGTTCGTCGGCAGAGAGCCTCGCGGCGACGGCCGACCCGCAGAGCGCGCGATCCGCTCGAAGACCTCTCGAGCGCTCGCCGGCTCCGGATCGACGAGATGAAACGTGCGTCCGATCGATCGCGGATCACGCGCGATCTCCCACCCAGCGTCGACGACGTAGTCGATCGGAACGAGGTTCAACGGCACATCGCCGCGCCCCGGCAAGGGGACCCGGAGGTCCACCGGCGCGTTCAGCATCAGCATCACAAGAAGGTAGGGACCTTCGAAGCGATCGATCTCTCCCGTCGTCGAGTCTCCGACCAGGATCGACGGCCGCAGGATCGTCACGGGCACCTTCGCCATCGCGGCCCGCACGAGCCTCTCGCCGCGGTATCTCGTCTCCTCCACCACGTTGCGAAACCCCTGCTTCTCCAGCTCGGTCTCGAGGACCAGACCGCGCCGCGCCCCGCTGACTAGCGCGCTCGACCAGTGCACGAGGCGCTCGAGGTGCGTGGCCTCCCGCGCGAGCTCCAGCACCTCGCGCACGCCCTCGACGTTCAGCCGCTCCGCGACGTCGCGATCCACGCCCAGGTACGTCGCCGAAGCGCAGTGGTGGATGACGGTCACCTCCCGGCTGAGCGCGACGAACTCCGAGCCCGAGAGCCCGAGATCCATCGCCGCGACGTCGCCCTGCAGGATCTCGACGCGTGCGACCTCGGCCGGCGTCAGCGGCTCGAGCAGCTCCTCCGCGCGCGCGAGGAACTTCTCCTGCACCACGCATCGAAGGAACGTCCGAGGCTCCTCGCGCAGGATCTTCCGGACCATCCGGACCGCGAGAAAGCTGGTCGGAAAGCCCGTCACGAGCGTGACGCGCGCCTTGTCTGTCGCGGATGCCCCCATCGCCTTCGATCCTCTCATTCCGGAAACCGCACGAGAAGCGCCGAGTGGACCTCCCGTACCCTGACCGCGAGCTGAGCTTCGGTCCCATCGTTCCAGACCACGAAGTCCGCCACCGCGATCTTGTCGGCCAGCGGTAGCTGCGCCGCGATCCGCGCCCGCGCCGCCGCCTCGTCCAGCCCGTCGCGCAGGATGATCCGCGCGATCTGTGTCGCCTCGTGCGCGGCCACCACCACGAGCGCCTGCATCATCCGATACGAGCCGTTCTCCACCAGCAGCGCAGCCTCGTAGATCGCGAGCTGCTCACCGCGCGCGGCGATCTCCGCCATGAGCTGCATGCTGCGCGCGCCGATGCGCGGGTGCGTGATCGCCTCGAGCTGCTTCCTTCGCGTGGGCTCTTCGAACACGATCGCGCCGAGCTTCTTGCGGTCGAGCGATCCGTCTGCGGTCAGGACCTCGCTCCCGAAGGCGTCGACGATCTCGCGCAGCCCCTCACTACCGCGCTCCACGACGTCCCTCGCCACCTCGTCTGCATCGACGACGCTCACGCCGAGGTCTCGAAAGAGCCGGCCTACCGAGCTCTTCCCCGCCGCGATCCCGCCTGTCAGCCCGACGAACGTCGTCATCGCCCGCTCGTACTCCCCCCATTCCCCCGGGCGCAACCGCGATGTACACCCATCTCCGATGAGAGCCGTTGCGCAGCGCGTCCTGTCGGCCTCCGTAGAGGTCGATGCCGCGGTCGTGGGCGAGATCGAGCACGGGCTGCTCGTCTATCTCGGAGCCGAGAAGGGCGATACGGACGAAGACCTCGACTACATCACGCGCAAGGTCGCCGGCCTTCGCATCTTCGAGGACGACCGGGGCAAGATGTCCCTCTCGGTCTCGGACGTTCGCGGCGCCATCCTCGTGGTCTCCCAGTTCACCCTGTTCGGTGATCTGAGCCGCGGCCGCCGCCCCTCGTTCGACGACGCCGCCCCTCCCGAGGAGGCCCGGGTCCTCTACGAAGCCGCCTGCGAACGCCTGCGATCGGAGGGCATCCCCGTTTCCACCGGACGTTTTCGCGCGCACATGATCGTGCGCTCGGCGATCGACGGTCCTGTCACCCTGATCCTCGACAGCCGCAAGCGCGTCTGATCCAATCGGCTCGCGAGATCCACGAAAGGCTCGAAAACATGGTTCGCTACGAGATCCGCGCGGCCGTGCGCGAGGACCAGGACGATCTCCTCGAGCTCGCGCGCTACCTCGACTCCGTCAACCTTCCGAACGATTCCGCCACCATCGCGCAGATCCTCGACCTCTCCGAGCGCAGCTTCAACGGAGACGTGGGCGACCCCCGCCGCGCGGAGTACGTGTTCGTGCTGCGCGATCTCGTGGAGAAACGCGCCGTCGGCACGTCGATGGTGATCGGCCAGCTCGGCCGTCGCGACGCGCCGTACATCTACTTCGACATCCACACGGAGGAACGCTACTCGGCCACGCTCGACCGGCACTTCAATCACGACGTGCTCTCGATCGGCTACTCGTACAACGGGCCGACCGAGATCGGCGGGCTGGTGGTGCATCCGGACGCACGCCGCGCGCCCGAGCGCCTGGGCATGCTGATCTCGTACGTGCGCTTCCTCTGGATCGCGACCCATCGCGACCTCTTCCAGACGCGCCTCCTCGCCGAGCTCCTCCCCCCGCTCCAGCCCGACGGCACCTCGCACCTCTGGGAGGCGGTGGGGCGTCACTTCACGGGACTGACCTACCGCGAGGCAGATCGCCTCTCGAAGAAGAACAAAGAGTTCATTCGCGGCCTCTTTCCCGACGGCGACATCTACGCCTCGCTCCTCTCCGCCGACGCCCGCGGCGTGATCGGCAAGGTCGGCCCGCAGACTCGAGGCGTCGAGAAGATGTTGAAACGAATCGGGTTTCGCTACTGGAACCGGGTCGACCCGTTCGACGGCGGCCCGCACTTCGTCGCGCAGACCGACGAGGTGCAACTGATCACGCGCACCCGAAGGGTCCGTGTGCACCCGGGCTCGCCCCCACCCTCGAGTCAGCGCTGCCTGCTCGCCGTCGAATCCGACCTTCCGCCGTATTTCCAGGCACTTCCGACCGTCTTCGTGCCGGGGATAGACACCGACACCGTGGTGGTCCCGGCCGCCACCGCCGCGCATCTCGGGCTCTCGCACGACAGCGTCGCGATCGCGCTTCCGCTCGACTGACGGCGCTTTCCGAGGGCGTAAACGGCCGCCATTTCGGTGCGTCCTCGAAGAAGTGACGTCCAAGTCGTGGATCGCGTTTGACATCCACGACCCCGATGCTAGATCCCGCCTCCTCCGCGAATCGGGCTGTTTTTCAGGCTGAATTCGCGGAAGTTAGTGGTCCCTCGCTGCCCGGACGATGTCCGGAAGATGATGGGAACCGGGGACGAAAAAAGTCCTTGACGCTCCTGAAGAAGGGTGTAGAAAGCGCCCCCCACGAAGCGGATCGAGCAGCGACTGACCAGGAGTCAGGAACCTGCAAAAGCCACCTGGAACACAGCCCAGATGGCGCCGCGGAGTGAGACGAAGTTTGTTGACGCGGAAATCTGATTCCGCTAGGCTCCTCAGCCCCCGAGACGGCGGCCAGTCCGCTGTCTCATCGGTCCTTGAAAACTGAATCGGACGATTCCGTGAAGAACTCACGGGTCCCGCATCTCGAAAGAGATGCAAAGTCACCTCGTTAGGACGCAAGTCTGAGCGAGGAGAGAAACCGAATCGAGCAACGAGTTCATCTCGACTCTGGTCCTCTCCTTCACTGGAGATGGTTGGAGAAGAGGGAGCTCAGGGTCTCGCTCACAGTTCAACTGGAGAGTTTGATCCTGGCTCAGAGCGAACGTTAGCGGCGGGCCTAACACATGCAAGTCGAACGCGAAAGGGATTCGTCCCCGGTAGCGTGGCGTCCGGGTGAGTAACACGTAGGAAATCTTCCCTCGAGCGGGGGATAACGTCCCGAAAGGGACGCTAATACCGCATAAGCCCACGACCACTTCGGTGGATGAGGGAAAAGCTGGCCACTGTATACAAGCTAGCACTTGAGGATGATCCTGCGGCGCATCAGCTAGTTGGTGAGGTAATGGCTCACCAAAACTTAGACGCGTAGCTGGTCTGAGAGGATGATCAGCCACACTGGCACTGAAACACG
>JBBSAT010000417.1:0-5423 GCA_038252025.1 Polyangiales bacterium
GCAGACCTCGACTCCGACGAGCTCACGACCTCAGCGGTGGAGCGCTTCGGCGACTCGTACGCGAAGGTCCCCCACGACGAGGCCTTCACGATCCTGGCGATGGACAGACTGGTGTCTCGCCTCGACGCGCGAGGCCTTGCTCGCCCGGCCGATCGCGTCCGCGCGGCGATCGCTCATCGAGCCGCTCGCGTGAAGGCGGGGTTCGCGCGCTAGTTCCCGGTTTCGTTCCCGCGTTATGCTCGGAAAATGCGCGCCCTGACCTTCCTTGCATCGCTCTCGATCCTCCTCGTCGCTTCTCCCGGCTGCGGAGGAGGCAACACCACGGGGGACGATGCCGGCGGCGGAACCGATGCGAGCTCGGTCGACGCATCGGAGGACGCCGCCGCGGCGGACGACGCGAACGCCGACGGCGGGATGCCGCCCGCCGACAGCGGCGAGCCGACCGACGCGGACGTGGACGCCGCGCCGCCGATGCCCTGCACCGCGGCCGGCGAGTGCGACCCGTTCGACGTCACCTCGTGTCCTGGTCAGGCGTGCCGCGCGCGGGCGACCGGAACCATGTGCGTGGACCTCTCGGCGACGACCGTCGGCGAGCGAGCGGCTTGCGCACGCGACGCCGACTGCATGCCGGGCCTCGCGTGCCTCGACTTCGCCGACGGCCTCGGCTTCGCCTGCTACCGGATGTGCCCCGACGGCTCGACGGTGGCCTGCGCGACGGGGGATGCCTGCACGGGAACGTTCGGCGACGTCTGCGTGCGTGCGTGCCGACCGATGCCCCCAGCCTGCGACATCTACGCGCAGGACTGCGCGGACGCGGACGCCACCTGCACCTTCGTCCGCAACCCTGAGACGAACGATCCGTACACGGGCTGCCGGCCCGCCGGAACGCAGCTGGAAGGCGAGACCTGCGGCGGCTCCCTCGGCGCGTGCGGCCATGCGCTCGTCTGCATCGCGACGATGGGCATGAACACGTGTCACCAGGTCTGCGACCCGGACGTGATGCCGGCGAGCTGTCCGACGGGCCAGACGTGCACCGGTCTCGCGCGCACCTGGATGGTCGGTTACTGCGAGACGGCCGCGCCCTGACCGCGCGGAAGGGTCAGTGCCCTTCCCACGGGATGAACTGGATCGTGCACGGGCCCTCGCGGGTCGCGATCGCGCCATCGGCGCCGGTCACCGTCGTCTCGTGGACGGTCCCCTCGAAGGCGAGCGGGGACTCGATGAAGCCGAGCATCTCGCACATCTCCTGATCGCCGAAGCCCCAGCCGACGTTCTCCGCGCGGGGATTCTCGAACTCGCACCCGAAGCGCAGGCCGGTGATGTCCGAGAGGTCGATGGGGCTGTCGTAGCGTAGACCGCGAGCCTCTCCGGGCTGCCCGACGACGTCGAGCAGCGTCTCTCCATCATGCACGCCGCCGACGGCCTCGAGGAACACGCGGGAGCCCAGCGCGTGCGTGTGCGGCAGCGAGTAGAAGAGGCGCATCGAGAGCGGCGCGCCGGCCGTGATCTGCCAGTTGGACGCGAGGTCGCACGTCGTCGTGAACCGCGACGTCTGGTGCGGCGGCAGATCGAGCGCGTGGTAGTCGATGTGGAACGGCGTGAGCGGCACGGTCACGTCGGCGCGCGGGATCGTGTAGAGCGTGATGGCCATGTTGCCGTCGACGCGCGCGCCCGAGAGGTTCAGCAGGTGGATGTCGCTGATGATCCGCGCGTGCGCTGGAATGCGGATCGCGGCGCCCTCTGGGAACTGCTGCACCTCGTGGACCGCCTGCGTGCTCTGCGCGTAGATGACGCCGCCCGCGACTGCGGCGTTGAGCGTGTGATAGTCGCGGTCCGCGCACGGCCAGATGCCGTCGGGGCCCGTGTAGAGCGTGTCCGGGACGAAGGTCCAGTTGGAGTGGTGCGAGAGCTCGTGCTGTTCGAGCTCGAACGCCGTCACCCAGAGGTCCTCCGCGTTGTCGATCGTCCAGCTGCGGCAGAGCGAGAGGACCTCTTCGCCGTTCTCGGTGATCTGGTTCGGGAACTCGTGGTGGATCGGTGTGCCCGTGAGCGCGGCGCAGGTCCCGTCCGCCGTCGCGCCGAGCCCGACGCCGCAGGGCTCGCACGCGGGCTCGCCTGTCTCGAGGCTGCACGCCTGCTGGATGCCGTAGCAGTGCGCCGCGTCGGCGGGCGCGCACGCGGTGAGCGGCGGCGTGGCTGGCGAGTCGCCGCACGACGCCAGGAGCCCCAGGGCAGCGATGACCGAGAGCCGGCGGTTCGACATGCGCCAGACGATAGCAGCGAGCCGTCGATGGCGTGAGGTCAAGGTTCGTAGGTGCCGTCCAGGATCGCGCGCGGGTTCGTCGAGAGCATCTCGTGTGCTTCGCTCTTGCCCGCCAGCGCCTTCAGCCGCTCGATGCCGCGCGCGACCAGCTCCACGTCCTCGGGCCGGTGCGCGTCCGAGCACGCCAGATCGTAGGCGCCCTCCTCGACCATTCGCTCTGCGGCGCGCTTCGAGCGCTCTCCGTAGCGTCCGACGAGCGACATCACGTCGAGCTGGCTGAGCGCGCCCACGTCGAGCAGCGGATCGAGCGGGCTCGTCTCGTCCTGAAGCGCGGCGTAGCGCTCCGGGTGGGCGATGACGGGCGAAAGGCCCTTCACGGTGATGTCGAAGAAGCGCTGCTCCATCTTGTTCGGCCAGCGCTCGTAGTGGAACTCGATCAGGATCGCGTGCCCGCCCGGATAGGGAAGCACCTCGCCGGCCGTGAAGAGACCCCAGAAGACGTCGTCGAAGTAGTGCTCGGAGGCGAGACCGATCGCGGGGATGGGCGATCCTTCGAGCAGCTCTTCGATCTCTCGGAAGGCCTTCTCGAGGCCCGCCTTGCGGTTCTCGAACATCCCCGAGCGGATGTGCGGCGTGGCGACGACGCGCTCGTAGCCGATCGACCCGAGCCCCTCGAGGAGCCGCCGGGTCTTGTCGAATGTGCGCACCCCGTCATCGATGCCGGGGACGTAGTGACAGTGCAGATCGACGTAGCCGGTCATGCGCTCGCCCCGTGCAGCGAGCGAGCGAGCGCGAGGAGCGTGGCGCGCTCGTTCAGAGCCGGGTCGTCCAGCACCAGATCGAGCAGCGCGTCCAGCAGGTTCCCGAGCGCGCGGCTCGGTGCGATGCCGAGCTCCTTCATCAGATCGTTGCCCGTGAGCGCGAGATCTTTCGTCGAGAGCGGCGCGCCTTCGTCGAGGTCTCGCTCGAAGATGGGCGCGAGCGCCTTCGCGACGTCGGGGGCGCCTCGCACGTGCGCGTCCGCGCTCTCGAGATCGAGCAGCGCGAACAAGCCCTCGGGCGTGAGGCGCTTGAGCGCCCGCCGACGCGCGGGCCCCGGCATGTCTGTCGTGAAGCAAAACGCCCGCTCGCGGAGGAGCAAGAGCACCCGATCCCGGTCGGGGTTGCTGAAGCGCAGGCCACGGAGCCACCGCTCGATCGCGCCGACGGGCTCGTCCGTGTCGCGGATGAGCGCGGCGACCCGCTGTGCGAACACGGTCGGCGAGACGTCCAGCCGAGCGAAGGCGCGCTCGAGGTCGACGGCGGAGACGCGAGCCAGGAACGGCGCCGTGTGCGCGAGCATCCCCGTTCGCTGCATGACGGCGAACGCGCGCGAGGGGCGCATCGCCTTCATCGCCTTCTCCCACTCGTCGCGCACACGCTCCGGCGAGACCTTCGCGAACGTCGCGAGGGCTCCGGGGATCGCAGCTTCGGTGGCAGGATCGAGCTCGAGCTCCAGCGTCGCCGTGAAGCGCGCGGCGCGTAGCGCGCGAAGCCCGTCCTCTCGGAAGCGCTCGTGCGGGTCGCGCACGGCCCGGATGAGCCCCGCCTCGAGGTCGGGAACGCCGCCCCAGGGGTCGACGAGCGTGCTCGTGACGGGATCCCACGCGATGGCGTTCAGCGTGAAGTCGCGTCGCGCGAGGTCCTCCTCGATGGTCCCGACGAAGTGGACGGAGTCGGGGCGGCGTCCGTCCGAATAGGCCCCCTCCCCTCGCAGCGTCGTCAGCTCGTAGCGCTCGGAGTCGAGCATCACGCTGATCGTGCCGTGCTTGATGCCCGTCGGGATCGTGCGGCGGAAGAGCCGCTGTACGTCCTTCGGATGCGCGCTCGTGGCGAGGTCCCAGTCCGAGACCTTCCGGTCCATGAGCAGGTCGCGCACGCAGCCGCCGACGACCCACGCGCCGAAGCCGGCCTCACCGAGCTTCTCGGCGATGAGGCGCACGTCTCGGGGGATCAGCGAGGCGTCGATGGTTCGGGACATGGCCGGGGGGCCAACATGGCCGCCGCGCCGCGCGCGCGCCATGCCCTCTGCGCCCCGTTGGCCCGCGCTCGCGAAACTCGTTAGGCTCCGCGCCCCCATGACGCAGCCCCTGTATCTGACGACGCCCATCTACTACGTGAACGGCAAGCCTCACATCGGGCACGCCTACTCGACGATCGCGGCGGACGTGATGGTGCGGTACGCGCGCGTCCGCGGTCGCAAGACGCGCTTCCTCACCGGCACCGACGAGCATGGGCAGAAGATCGAGCGCGCAGCGCTGAAGGAAGGGCTCACGCCCCAGGCCTTCGTCGATCGCCTCATCCCCTCGTTCAAGTCTGCGTGGGAGGCGACGGGGATCGCCTACGACGACTTCATCCGCACGACCGAGCCCCGCCACGAGGCGATCGTCCAGGAGCTCTGGCGGAGATGTCTCGCGAGCGGAGACATCTACCTCGGCGACTACGAAGGCTGGTACGCCGTCGCAGACGAGGCCTACTACACCGAGAAGGAGATCGCAGACGGGAAGGCGATCGCGACGGGCGCGACCGTCGAGCGCGTCAAGGAACCGAGCTACTTCTTCCGCCTCTCGAAGTACACCGAGCCGCTCCTCGCGCACTTCGATGCGCATCCGGAGTTCGTGCGGCCCGAGGGCAAGTTCAACGAGGTGCGGTCCTTCGTGAAGGAAGGGCTCCGCGACGTGTCGATCTCGCGGACCACGTTCCGCTGGGGCATCCCCGTTCCGGACGCCCCCGAGCACGTCATGTACGTCTGGTTCGACGCGCTCACGAACTACATCTCCGCGCTCTGTGAGAACGGCAAGATCGAAGGCCCGCTCTACGAGGAGTTCTGGAAGGGCGGGGAGTCCATCCACTGGATCGGCAAGGAGATCCTGCGCTTCCACGCGGTGTACTGGCCGGCGTTCCTCATGAGCGCGGGCCTGCCGCTCCCGACGGGCATCTTCGCGCACGGCTGGATGACCGTGAACGGCGAAAAGATGAGCAAAACGGCGGGGAACTTCCTCGCGCCCGAGCCGGTCGCCGTTGCGCTCGGCCGGGATGCGCTCCGCTACTACCTGATGCGCGACGTCGCGCTCGGGTCGGACAGCGACTTCAGCCACGCGAACCTGCTCGCGCGCTATCA
>JBBSAT010000418.1:0-5390 GCA_038252025.1 Polyangiales bacterium
GACGGCGTTCGCCTATCTCGCCGACGGCATGAAGCAGAGCGAGTGGGCGCTCGGCAGCTGGAACCGGCGTCCCGCCGGGGACGGCGTGTTCGTCGGCACCTCGCTCTTCGAGGACGATCTCCTCGGTGATGCGCGCCGTCGAGCTGTCGCGAGAGCACATGGCGATCGATCGACCGGTGAGGTGCGTGTCGTCCGAGCGTTGCCAGGTCTCGAGGGAGAAGCAGCCGTCCTCGTCGGGCTCCGTCTGCCACGGGCCCTGCGTCAGCCACGCGAGGTCCGCGAGCCGGACGCTGACGCTCGTCGGCGGCGGAGCTGCACCGCAAGAGACGAGGAGGAGCGCGACGAGCGCGGAGCCGCGGAGCCGCGACGAGATCCATCGGCTCATTGCGTCAGCCTCCGCGGAGCTTGGCGAGGAACGCTGCGGCCAGCGCCATCGAGTCTTCACGGCTCGCCGGTGCGTCGTCGTCTCGTTCGTAGACCTCGACGTGCTCTTCGGGGAGCCCCTCGAGGAAGCGTGAGATCACCGTCTCCTTCGCCGCCCCGCGGAGCTCGCGCCGCAGGAACCGCGTCAGGTAGAGCCGCTCTCGGGCGCGCGTGACACCGACGTAGAAGAGGCGGCGCTCTTCCTCCACGTCGGTCGGAGCGGCCTCGCTGACCTTGGGGTCGAGCGTGCGGCCGTGCGGAAGCGTTCCTTCGTTCAGCCCGACCAGGAACACGACGGGCCACTCGAGGCCCTTGCTCGAGTGCAGCGAGCTCAGCGTGACCTCGTCGCCAGGCTCCTCGCCCTCTTCGTCGCGGCGGATCGTCAGGCGCGAGAGGAACGTCGCCAGGGTGGCGCGCTCTCCGGACGGCGTCTTCTCGTAGCGCTCGAGCGAGCGCATGACGAACTGCACGTTGTCCCAGCGCTTCTTCTTCTCCGCATCGCCGCCCACGTCCTCGAGATCCTTGCGGAAGCCGACGGCGTCGAAGAGCTCGAGCGCCATCGCGACGAGCCCCGGCTTGTCCACGCGATCGCGCGCGCGCTCGATGGCCGAGGCGAGTCGCTCGGCGCCGACCTTGGCGGCCTCCGGAACGTCCGGCACGTGCCGCGGATCGAGCGCGATGGTCGCGAACGTCGCCCGTCGTGCCCTCGCGAAGCGCTCGATGCGCTCGATGCTCGCGTCGCCGATTCCGCGCGCGGGATAGTTGAGGATCCGGCGCAACGAGAGCTCGTCTCGCGGGTTCGCGACGACGCGCAGGTACGCGATCGCGTCCTTCACTTCCTTCTTCTCGAAGAACTGGGTGCCGCCCGCGACGCGGTAGGGGATGCCCTCGACGCGCAGCTCCTCTTCGAAAGCGCGGGCCTGCAGGTTCGAGCGGTAGAGGATCGCGACGTCTCCGAAGCGGCGCGACTCGCTCCGAAGTCCGCGGATCTCCTTGGCCGCGAACTTCGCCTCCTGATCCGGGTCGCCGAACGTGCAGAGGCGAACCTTGTCGCCGCCCTTCTGGTGCGCGCGCAGCGTCTTCTCGTGTCGCTTGCCCGACGCGCGGGAGATGGCCGCGTTGGCGACCTCGAGGATCGGCTCCTTCGAGCGGTAGTTCGTCTCGAGCTTCACGATCTTCGCGCCGGGGAAGATCCGCTCGAAGTCGAGGATGTTGCCCACGTCCGCGCCGCGCCATCCGTAGATCGACTGGTCGTCGTCGCCGACGACGCACACGTTTCGCTGCACGTTCGCCAGCAACTTCACCATCTCGAGCTGAATGGCGTTCGTGTCCTGGAACTCGTCGACGAGCAGAAAACGGAATCGATTCGACCACTTCTCGCGGAGCTCGGAGCTCTCGCGGAGCGCGCGCACGGGGGCGACGACGAGATCGTCGAAGTCGAACGCGCGCATCGCACGGAGCGCCGACTCGTAGTGCGGGTAGACGTCGTTCGCGACCTTGTCGTACTCGATCTCCTGGTTCGCGCGGACCTCGCTCGCGGAGAGGCCTTTGTTCTTCCAGAGTGAGATGCGCGAGTGGACCGCGTAGAGGTCCATCTTCCGATCGCCTATGCCCTCACGCTTCACGATCTCGCGGACGAGCCCGAGGCAGTCGCCCTGATCGAAGATCGAGAACTTCGCGCGGCCTCGCTCCTCGCCGAGGAGCTTCGCCGACTCTTCCTGCAGAAAGCGCACGCCGAAGCTGTGGAAGGTGGAGAGCCAGAGCTTCTTCGCGCTCTCGGCGCCGACGAGCGGGATCATCCGCTCCGCCATCTCTTCGGCCGACTTGTTCGTGAAGCTGACGGCGAGGATCGTCTCGGGCCGCACGCCCTGCTCTTTGACGAGGTGCGCGATGCGGTGCGTGATGACGCGCGTCTTGCCGGAGCCCGCGCCGGCGAGCACCAGCAACGGCCCGTTCACGTGGAGCGCAGCCTCGGACTGCGCCGGGTTCAGTCCCGGGATCCTCTTGCCCGACGCGGTCGTTGAAGGCGGGGGCATGCGGCGCGGTCGATAGCGAAGATGGGATCCGCCTTCAAGCGAGATCGTCGTCACGAGAGCCCGAGGAGCCCTTCGGTCACGTCCCAGAGCTCGTTCTGAACGGCTTCGATCCGGGCCGTACGGCCCGCCCGGCGCTCCCGTGCGGCGTCGTCGAAGTACTTCCCCGTGACGCCTTCGACCTCGGCTGCGCTGGAGAGAAAGACGTTCGCGCGCGCGCCCTGCGCGGGCGTCTTCAGGAAGGGACGGACGAGCTTCACGCCGAGGCCGAAGAGCCCACGGTTGTTGTGACCGAAGCCGCTCCCGATCACTCCCGGATGCAGGCAGTTCGCCGTGACCGGCTCGCCCGCGAGCCGCCGGCTCAGCGCGAACGTGGTCATCACGTTCATGAGCTTGCTCGCGGCGTATGCGCTCATGCCCGTGTAGCGCGCGGTGCTCTCGAGGTCGCCCAGGTCGATCTTGCCGCGCGTGTGGATCCTCGAGGCGACGTTGACGACGCGCGCCTTCCGCGACGGCGTGCCGCTCCTCCTCAGCGTGGGCAGGAGCAGGTGCGTGAGCAGGAAGCTCGCGAGGTGGTTGGTCTGAAAGGTGAGCTCATGACCGTCTTCGGTCGTCTGGCGCTCGGTGTGGAGCGCGCCTGCGTTGTTGAGGAGCACGTGGATCTCCGCGTGCCGCGCCGCGAGCTCCGCGCCGGCCGCGCGGACCGACTGGAGCGATGCGAAGTCGCAGCGCACGTGAGAGAGCCTGGCGCTCGGGCGCTCCGAGAGGAGCTCCTTCTCGGCGGCGTCGATCTTCGCCGGGTCGCGCGCGACGATCACGACGTCCGCGCCCATCCCGAGCAGCTGACGCGCGGACTCCTTGCCGATGCCCGTGGTCGCCCCGGTGATCACGACGGTCCGGCCGTTCATGTCGCTCATGGCCGTACCGTCTAGCGTCCGCGCGCGAGCCAGCCGAGCCGCTCGACGATACCTGGCGCGATCCCTTCGGCGAGGCTCCGCTCCGCCTCGGCACGCTCGTCGTCGCCCTGCCGCTCGGCGACGATCGCCCGGACCGCGTGCGTGTCGGCGCTGCTCCACCCGCTCTCGATCGTCTCGTCGAGCTCGCGCGCCGCGTCGTCCATGCGGCCCGCGAGCACGTACGCCATCGCCAGCTTCGTGCGCGCTTCTCCGAAGGGTCGCGCGAGCGCGTTCCCTTCCGCGATCTCGACGGTCCGGTCGATGTCGTCTTCCAGCCGGAGCCAGTGATCGATCGCATGCCCGTATGCGGCTTCCGGAAAGAGCGCGATCTGCGCCTCGTACATCTGTCGCGCCGCCGTCACGAGCTCGCCCTCGGCGATCGTGTCGCCTCGCGCGCCGAGAATGCGCGCGGCGCCGTCCATGGCCTGGGGGCTCTCCGTTCGAGCCGCGATCGACTGGTAGCGCTCGAGAGCAGCCGCGTCGTTCCCTCGCGCTTCGAGCAGCTCGGCGAAGATCTCGTCGAGGTGGGCGCTCTCGGGAGCGAGCGCTCGTGAAGCCCGGATCGCAGTGATCGCCGCCTCGAGCTGCCCGCGGTCCCGCTCCATCATCGCGCGCGCGGACAGCGCCCAGGCGCGCATCGCATCCTCTTCGTCGAGCGCGACGGCCTCGTCGAGGAGGGGCGCTGCAGCATCGAAGCGCCCCGTCCGCCACTCGAGCTGGGCCATCGCGACGAGCGACGCGACGCCTCGCGCTTGCGCGAGCTGCGCGGCGTAGAGGGTGCGCGCCTCGTCGTAGCGTCCGCTGTAAAAGGCGGCATCGGCGCGGAGCGACCCCATCGTCTCCCGATCGCCGCGAGACATGAGGACCACCGAGTCGAGCGCCGTGAGGTCCACCTCGAGACGGGCGATCCGATGCATCGTCGCGTCGAGAACGGCGCGACGCAGGAAGGGGCCGGCACCAGGCGGCGCGAGCTCGAACGAACGTGAGAGCGCGTCCTCGGCGCGCTGATAGTCGCGATAGTCGCCGGACGCACGTCCGCGGTCGACGTATGCCTGGGCGAGGTGGTCCCAGCGCAGGTAGCTCGGGTGCTCCTCCGCGAACCGCCTCTGCGCTTCGATCCGGCGGTCGAACGCAGCGAGCGGACCTTCTGGGCCGAGAGGCGTCGCGGGGTGGGGAGCGACCGCGATGTCCGGCGGCTCGACCGGCGCAGGCGCCGCGAGCGGGCCGGAGAGCGCCCATGCGAGCCCGCCCGAGAGAGCGATCACGGCGAAGAGGCCGGCGAGCTGGCGAGCGATCGGCATGAGCTGGAAGCGCCTCTCTACCCGGGGCGACAGAAAAGGAAAGGGCCACCGCCGAAGCAGTGGCCCTCTCTCAGAGATCACACGAACGCGGCCCGTTCAGGGCGCGTGCGCAGGATGCAGGTACGGGAACCCGGTGAGGAACACGCCCTCGGCGACGTCGTTCAGCGGCGGGTTGAGGCCGACGGGGCAGTCCGCGCCTCCACAGCCCGTGCCGGCGACGCCGTCACGATCGTACGTCGCGAAGGTCGAGGGGGCGTCCATGGTGAGGTCGAGCAACACGACGGCGAGCGTCACGTCGATGACCGGATCCTGCAGACGACGACCGTTCGGGAAGCCCGACGCGGCGGTGGTGTCGATACGGAGCGTGTCCGGAACGACGAGGCTGAGCACGGTCGGACCGCCGGTGCCGACGGTCTGGAGGGCGCACGGGAGGACGTCCGCGACCAGCGTCGGGCTCATCGTTCCGCACTGATGCAGGCCGAGACCGACGATGTCGTCGTTCAACGCGGAGTGGATGCCGACGAGCGAGCCAGCAAACTCGCCGGCCCAGCGCGGAAGACCACCGACGGTCTCCTGATCGCCGCCCGGGTTCGCGCTCGGATCGCCGTCGTTGTACGCGTTCTTCATGCCGCTCGAGACGAGCGCGGTGGAGACGGCCGGCATGCCCATGCGGTCGA
>JBBSAT010000419.1:0-5334 GCA_038252025.1 Polyangiales bacterium
CCTTCCCCCGTACGTGATGAACCTCGCCGCCGCCGAGCACGCGCTGGCCCACTACTCGGACGCGCTCGCTCGCTACGAGGAAGCGGCGACGCTCGCGGACGAACTCGAGCGCAGCGCCTCGTGCGCGGCGGCGCTCGTGAACCTCGCGAGCCTCTACGCGAGCATGGGCGCGCTCGTCGAGGCCGACGCGGTGCTCGCGCGCGCGCGGAGCTCGGCCGAGCTCGGCGGGGCGCGCATCGTTCGCGCCCAGGCTGACCTCATCGGCGCCGAGGTGCTCGCTGCGCGCGGCGATCGACACGGCGCGCGCGATCTCGCCCGCGCGGCGGGACGCGCGTTCGAAGGGCTCGCCGCGCGCCGACAAGCGCTCGAGGCGGAGCTGCTCGGCGCCGAGATCGCCGTGGGCGGGGGTGATGCGATCGACCCCGGCTTGCTCGAGGGCGGACGGCTCGAGACGCTCGACGCGCAAGGCCTCGGCACGCGCGCTCACCTCCTTCGGGCGGTGCTCGCCATCGGGCGCGGAGAGCTCGAGCCCGCGCTCCGAGATGCCGACACGGCGGTCGAGCGCGCCGAGCACGCCGGCGAGCGCGAGCACTTGCTCCCCGCGCTGCGCGCGCTCGCCGAGATCCATGCGCGCCTCGGCACGGGCGGGGCCGAAGGCTTCCTCGCTCGGGCGCGCGAGCTCCGCGCCTCGCTCGCTTCGCGCGTCCCTGCCGGCCTTCGCGATCGCTTCCTCGAGCGGCATGCGCTCCCCTCGCCCGAGACGGAGGCGATCACGAAACGCGGGCTCGGCGAGAGCGGACGCCGAATCGTCTCCCTGCTTCGACGGACGCTCTTCGCGGAGGACGAGCGCGTGGTGCTCGAGGCGGCGATCGACGAGGCGATCGCTCTCGTGCACGCCGAGCGTGCGTTCCTCCTCATGCGGCCGCGCGGGACCGGCGGCAGCGGCCAGCGCCCGAAGGTCGCCGTGGCCCGGAACCTCGATCGCGAGTCGGTGCGCAACTCGCGCGCCCGCTTCAGTCGCTCGGTCGCCGAGCGCGTGCTCGCGAGCGGGGAGCCGCTCGTCACGGCGAGCGCGCTCGACGATCCCGAGCTGCAGGGCGCGCGGAGCATCCTCGATCTCGGCGTGCGCTCGATCGTCTGCGTTCCCGTCCGGGATCCGGACGGCATCGTCGGCGCCCTCTACCTCGACCACCGCTTCGAGTCGGGCCGCTTCGACGGAGACGACCTCGAGGTGGTGCAGGCTCTCGCCGACGTCATCGGCCTCTGTCTCGAGAACGCGCGGCTCTTTCGCGCGGCGCGCGCCCGCACCGATGCCCTCGAGCGCGCCGAGGAGTCGCTCCGGCAGGAGGCCGAGCGGAGCGCCCTCGAGGTCGAGCGCCTGTCGTCGCTCCTCGAGGGCGAGCGCGCCGCCGCGCCCGAGAGCAGCGGCATCGTCGGCCAGAGCCCGGCTCTCCGAGCGGCCGTGGACCTCGCGCGGCGCGTGGCGAAGAGCGACCTGCCCGTGTTGATCGAGGGCGAGTCGGGCACGGGCAAGGAGCTCTTCGCGCGCTTCGTGCACGCAGAGAGCGCGCGCGCCGCACGCCCGCTCGTCGCCGTGAACTGCGCGTCGCTGCCCGAGACCCTCCTCGAGAGCGAGCTCTTCGGCCACGTGCGCGGCGCGTTCAGCGGCGCGGTCCGCGATCACCCTGGCCTCTTCCGTGCCGCCGACGGGGGCACGCTCTTCCTCGACGAGATCGGCGAGATCCCGGCGCGCGTGCAGGCGCGGCTCCTCCGCGCCTTGCAGGAAGGCGAGGTGCGCCCCGTCGGGGGGACGCGCACGTTCGCGGTCGACGTCCGCGTGGTGGCCGCGACCAACCGGAAGCTCGACGTGGAGCTCGCCGAGGGCCGCTTTCGAGAGGACCTGTTTTTCCGTCTCGCGGGCGTCCGGCTCGCGCTGCCCGCGCTGCGAGAGCGGCCGGGGGACATCGCGCTCCTCGTGCGCTCGATCCTCGATCGCATTCACGCCCGCGACGGCGTCACGAAGAGACTCTCCCCCTCCGCGATGGCGGCCCTCCACGCGCATCCTTTCCCGGGTAACGTGAGAGAGCTGGACCAGTCGCTCCGCCGCGCCGCGCTCGTCTCGGAGGGTGAGACGATCGAGGCGCGCGATCTGGGCCTCGAGGACCTCGGCAAGACGAAGAGCGCGCGGGCGACGCTGGACCGCGCGAGCGTGGAGCGGGCGCTCGCGCGAGACGGTGGGAACCGGACGCGCGCCGCAGCTGCGCTCGGCGTGAGCCGCGTGACGCTCCATCGATTCCTCTCGCGTCAGCCGAGCGACGTCGTGGCGGTCCGTGGTCGCCCGCGAAAGAAGTGAGCGCGCCACGTGCGCGGGGTCGTGCGTGGCATGCTCGCGCCCATGCGCGCGATGACCTACGACGGATACGGCGGCCCCGAGAAGCTCACGCTCGTCGAGGTTCCAGCGCCGGAGCCCGCGAAGAAACAGATCGCGATCCGCGTCGTCGCCGCGTCGGTCAACCCGATCGACTGGAAGCGCGCCGCCGGGCAGCTTCGGTTCCTCCTGCCGGCGGGATTCCCGGCGATCCCCGGCTACGACGTCGCGGGCGAGGTGCTCGCGCTCGGACCCGGCGTGACCGACTTCGCCATCGGGACGCGCGTCCACGCGCGCATCAAGGAGTCGAAGGGTGGCGCGTACGCGGAGATCGCGATCGCAGGCGTCGACGTGACGGCCGAGATCCCGGACGGGATGAGCTTCGCCGAGGCGGCCGGGCTCCCGCTCGCCGGCATGACCGCTCTCCAGGGGCTCCGTGACGGGGGAAAGATGCCTCTCGAAGGGGCGAGCCAGCGCGTCCTCGTCATCGGCGCTTCGGGCGGCGTCGGCCACGTCGCCGTGCAGGTCGCGCACGCCGCGGGCGCCTTCGTCGTCGGCGTGTGCAGCGGACGAAACGTCGCGCTCGTCCAGGACCTCGGTGCGAACGAGGTCATCGACTACACCGGAGCCGACCCTTATCGAGGTCAGGCGCCGTTCGACATCGTGCTCGACTGCGTGGGCGGCAAAGCCTCGACGTGGCTGCCCCTGCTCGCGCCGAAGGGGCGCTATGCGTCCTGCCTCCCGAGCCCGGAGGTCTTCGCGCGCGGAGCGCTGAACGTGATCTGTGGGAAGAAAGTGAAGCCCGTGCTCCTCAGCCCGCGCGCCAGCGACCTGCGCGTGTTGGACGACCTCGTCCGCGCGAAGAAGCTCCGCGTGGTCATCGATGGTCACTTTCCGCTGAACGAGCTGGCGAAGGCGTGGGAGCGCTCGATGACCGGGCGCGCCGTCGGGAAGATCATCGTCGACGTGGCCTGAAGGCGTGACCAGCAACTGGTCTCGCCTTCTCGCGCAGCGCTACGAGGGGGTGGCTCCATCCCGATTCCCAGCGCTTCACGCTGGGAAAGGACAAGGCGCGACCATTGTTGGTCACGCCTTGAGCCGCGCGCATGGCGTCCTCCAGATGGAGGCGCGAGACCGCCCGAAGGACCGCCGGGCCGAGACGGCTGTGATGAAGTCGGCACGCAGAGTGAATGGGTATCGCCCAAGGAGGCACCCATGGCGACGACGTCCGCTCCGCTGCCCGTTCACTCTCCCCGCCCGAACGCCGATCCGCGTCTCGCCATGCTGGGTATCACCGTGTGGGGCGTCCTCGTCTTCGCGCTCGCCTCCGCCGGCGCGATCACGCTCGAGCGCCGGTTCCTGCTCCCGGTGCTCGTGCTGGGCTCGATCATCGCGCTCATCGCGCTCTACTACCGCTCAGCTGCGATGCGCGCGCTCGCCGATGGCGTGGACCTGCGCGCCCTCGTCGCGCTGCACGCGATCCGCGCGCCGATCGGCATCGGGCTCGTCGTGCTGGTGAACCACGGTCTCGACCCCGAGTTCGGCCGCATCGCGGGCTACGGTGATGCGATCGTCGGCGTGCTCGCGCTGGTGGCCGCGGCCTTCGTCGGCATGCCGACGGAGCGCTTCATCGTTCGCGGCTGGAACGCGCTCGGCCTCGCGGACCTGCTCCTCGTCGTGCTCACCGCCCAGCGCATCGTTCTGTTCTCCGATCACCCGCAGACGATGTCGCTGATGCTCCGGTTCCCCATGGCGGCGCTGCCGCTCTTCGTCGTGCCGCTCGCGCTCACCACGCACCTCCTGATCTTTCGTCGCACGTCGCGGTCGTCGGTGCCCGGAGGAGAAAGCACGAACGGGGCGTGAACGAGGGCAGAACGTCGCTCTCGCTCTCGCTCTCGATCGCGCTCTCGATCGCGCTCTCGCTCTCGCTCTCGATCGCCTTCTCGCCCTTTCGCGCGCCCCCGCCCTGCGCCTCCAGGCAAGCACGGAGCGCCTCCTCATCGATCGTTCCGTCCGCTCGCCTCGCGAGCGCGTAGCAGTCCACTCCGGCCCGCGCGCCGACCGGGCCATCCACCGGCTGCCGCTCGACCACGGCCGGAGTCGGCGGTGAGGGCGCGGCGAGGGCTCCGCCCATCAGGTCGCCCATGTCGGGGCGCATCTCTCTCGCACGCCGGCTCGGCATGCTCGGACGGGCCGGCGGGATGGACGTGCCGACGCCCGACGAGCTCGACGTGGCCCGCGTGCCGCTCTGGAACGGGACAGCGGCATGTACCGGCGTGTGCGCGGTCGGTCCGGGCAGCTGAACCTCGCGCGGATCCATTCCCTCGGGGAGCTGCGTCGTCTCCTCGACACGCACAGCCGCTCCATCGACGTGATAGCCCTCGTCGATCGCGATGAACGCCGTGTAGTCGGTGAGCAGGTAGTTCTCCAGCCCGAGCGTGGTCACCTGCTCCACGAGGGCGGGCGTCTCCGCCAGAACCATCGCGGTGGTCAGGTCGCCGATCCGCGCGCGCGCCCACATCGACGTGAGCTCCGGGCGCGCGTCGCCGGACGAAGGGAGCGCCACCGCGACGGTCTGCGTGAACGCGCGCCCCGCGATGCGGCCGTGGATCGTCACCGTCCCCGTCCCCGCGCTCCCGTAGCGCGCCGTCAGGCGGAGCGGACGATCAGCGAAGAGGTCCGGCAGGCGGCGCGGATACACATCCGTCACCGCCAGCCCGCCCCAGTCGACCGAGACGTCCGTCAGGTACGGCCGTGCGATGCGCGCGCCGAACGCGTCGGCCGCCGCGGCCGGATCGTCGCCCGGAAGGACGACCTGCACGTCGCCACGACCTTCCTCGGCGACCCGCGTGAGCAAGTACCGGTTCACGGCCGAGCCCACGCCGAACGCGAAGAGCCGCGCCTGACCGAGCGTCTCGTGCACGGCGCGAAACACGTCGGTCTCGGTGCCGATGTAGCCGTCGGTC
>JBBSAT010000420.1:0-5303 GCA_038252025.1 Polyangiales bacterium
ATGCGCGAAGGCCCGATGCCGGGCCCCCTGATCCGCGCGCGCCGCGGTCCATCGCGCCGATGACGACGTCGACGGTCACCTCTTCGCAGCCGACCCTTCGTTGGGCGCTCGGCGAGGGCTCCGACGGCGTGCACGTGGAGCTGTGTCGCGATCGCGCGATGACCGACCGGTGCACGTCGTTCGATGGGCTCGGCACGCAGGGCCGCCCGGACTCGCCCCTCGCTCCGGGCGCGTGGTTCTGGCGGCTGGGAGCGCGCATCGGCGACGTGACGCTCGAGCCGCGCAGCCCCGTCTGGCAGCTCTTCGTGCGTGCGCGCTCGTCGAGCATCGACACGTCGTACGGAACGGTGCTCGACGTGAACGGGGACGGATACGCCGACGTCGCGATCAGCCTCTTCAGCGGCAGCTGGGACGTCGGGGGCGTCGAGCTCTACGAGGGCGGCCCGAGCGGTCTCGGCGGCGGCGTCACGACCGGCACGTTTCTGTCCGATCGCGAGCCCAGGGGGATCGCGAGCGCCGGCGACCTGAACGGCGACGGATACGGCGATCTGCTCGTCACCCTCGATGGAGACGGCTACCACCGGGGCGGGCACCTCGTGATCCACCTGGGCGGACCGGGAGGCATATCGTCCGGCACACCGATCGACGCGATGCTCGCGGACACCGACGCGACGTCGGTGTTCTTCGCCGAGTCACCCGTCGGGCTCGGAGACATCGACGGCGACGGGTACGGCGACATCGCCTTCGAGAGCGCTAGCGGCGTGCAGGTCTACCGCGGAAGCCCAGCGGGCATCGTCAGCGACGCCTCGCCGAGCGCGATCCTTCCGCGAGGGCCGTACGGAGGGCGAGTGGGCGCCGCGGGAGACGTCGACGGCGACGGCTACGCCGATCTGGCGTTCGTCTCCTCCGAGAGCTCCGGCAGCCTCGTCTCGATCTACGCGGGCGGGCCCGACGGCATCGTGACCGGCGCGGCGCCCACGACGCTGCTGCGCGGGGCCTACGACTCGCAGGCGAGCATCGATGGCGCCTGCGACCTGAACGGCGATGGCTACTCCGACCTGATCGTCGGCTCCGGCCACGGTTTGTCGCGCCTATTCGTCTACTTCGGCGGGCCGGGAGGGATCGCGAGCGACGCGTCACCGACGCTCCTGGCAGCGCCGAGCGCCGGCGACGGACACTGCGCCGGTGACGTGGACGGCGACGGGTTCGACGACCTCGTCACGTTCACGGTGGGGACCGCCGCGGCGCGAACGGCGTCGATTTTTCGCGGCGACGCGAGTGGAGTAGCGATCGACTTCTCGAGTGTCCTCCTCGACCCGGACGGACAGCTTCAGTTTCCACAGTCGATGACCGGAGGGGGTGACATCGACGGAGACGGGATCGCCGACATCGTGGGCGGCGCGCCGTACGAGCGCGCGTACGTGTATCTCGGCGTGCGCGGCGGTCTCGCGCCGCGCGCGATGCCCGACATTCGGCTCCGCATTCCGGTCGCCGGCGCGTCGTTCGGATGGCACGTCGAGTGAGGGGGCCCGCTTGGCGCGCACGAGACCGATCACGGCCGCCGGCCCGCGCCCCTCGGAGCATGTGGGCCGGTTCGCGAGCACCGTCCGTGGGCCCGGCTTCGTGCCGTGACGAGGCCGATGTCCGCGTGGTCCCCAGCTTTCGGCGAGCTGTTCGAGGACTGGTGCCGGCACGTGGCTGCGGTCGCGACGGCAACCTCCGTCGACACGATCGTCGATGACGAGGTAGAGGACACCCTCGATCCGGAAGAGCGACAAGGTCGCGTTGCGCGTGGCAGGGGTCAGACCCTTGTAGGCGGCGCCGCGACGAGCTCTTCTGTAGCGGAGACGCAGCGCTCCGTGCCACGGAGCTCGCGGAGCTCGGGCTCTCGGAAGAAGCGATCTGGGATCTCTCGGGGCACGGGCGCAGCTACGGCCGGATGCGAAACCGACCTCGGCCGCCGATCCGATAGACCCCGAACCCGCGAACGTCGAGCGTCAGGATCTCGCTACTCTTGCGCTCCTCAGCGAGCGCGACGAGCAACGCGTCGACGAGGTCCATCGGCACGTCGTGGTACTTCGCCATCAACGCTAGCGCGCGGTCGTACCGAGCGTCGGTCGGCTCCGCGATCTCGGCGCCCGACGCGCGCACGAGACCGATCACGGCCGCCGGCCCGCCAGGCGCCCGTCGGAGCATGTGGGCCGCTTCGACGAGGACACCCTCCACGGTCACGAGCGGTGCGCGGAGCGTGGCCCAGACGGCGACACAGCGCGCGTGGTCCGGATCGTCCCGGTTCGTGAGCGCGACGATCACGCCGGTATCGAGAAGGACGGGACGCTCAGCCACGCCGGCGATCCGGGCTCCAGTCCTCGAGCGCGATTCGCGCGTCCCGGCCCGCGGACGCGTTCGGGTCGCGCACCGAGCCGACGTATCGACGCGTGCGCTCGATGAGCGACGTGGCGCCAGCGTCACCGCCGAGCTCGCGCGCGAGCATCTCACGAACGATCGCGGAGGGCGTCGTGCCGAGCGCCTTCGCGCGCGCAGCGAGCTTCCGAGCGGCCGGCGCGGGTAGCCGCAGCGTCAAGACTTTCTCCATGCGCGTCGTCGCCATGTCGTACGTGTATGACACACGAGGCCTGGGCGCAATCCGGGCTCGGCAGCGTTCGGTCTCCCCTCGCCGCACGTGCTCGGCGGCCGCGCGCCGATCCCGAGCACGGCCTCCCACGCTTCGCGGACGACCTGCTTCGCGTCGCGCGTGATGAGGTCGCCGTGGGAGAGGAGCACCCGCTCGAAGTCCAGGCGAGAATGCGGCTCATGCCTTCGCGGACGAGGGTCTTGTCGCCCCACCGCTTCTACGTGTACCCCGAGGACGTTCTCATGCTCGCCATCGCGGTCGTTCGCAAAGAGTACGAATCGCGCGGGCTCCGGCCGGCGCCATGACGTCGATGGTTGTTCCGGCCGAGCGTGGCCGGGCGCCCTTCGACACGGTACGCCTCGAGTCTCCGTCGCACGGTCCCTCGGCGCACCGCCGGTCGTCGATGCGGCGTTTGCCGCCGCACGGGTCTCCTACTCCAAGGCTCGACATGGGGATGGTGCGCATCGACGCGCAGCTCCATCCCGACGAGACGCCGTCGTCTGGAGCGCGATCGAGCGGCCCGCGCAGGCTCGTCGAGGTTGATGCCGCCATCGCCGTGCTGGCGAACGACCCCGAGTTCCACAGGCGTGTCGCTGACCGGATCGCGCTCGGCGCCGGGCGCAGACCGTGGTCCGGGTGATCGACGATCTCGTCAAGGGGCTGACGCTCGCGGCGCTCGATGGCGAGGTGGACCGCCGCGGCGTGCTCACCGACGCCATCGTGATGGTGCTCGCCGCCGAGAAGGGCGACGTGGTCTACACGAGCGATCTCGACGATCTCACTCGCATCCGCGACGCACGGAGCTTCGACGTGAAGCTCTTCGGAATCTGAGCGTTCGACTTCGCCGGTGGGTCGGCCTCTGCCGCACTCCGATCGCGCTTCAGCCGCCGTCCGGGCGGCCGGTGTCGCCGGCGTCGAGGCACGTGTCCATGCACGAGGCGGTCGGCGCCTCGCGCGGGCCGGCTCCGAATCGGGGCGCGCACTGCGCGATCCCCGAGACGCACGTGCAGTCGCCGTAGCCGACGTCGTTCTCCACGCAGCACGGGCCGCTGAACCGCACGACGACCGCGAACGTGCACGCGGGCGGGTACGAGCAGGGCACGTCACACGGCGTCCCGTAGCCGTGATCGTTGCAGTACGAGTGGTACAGGGTCGGACACTCCGCCGCGTCGCGGCCCGTCGCGGTCGCGTCGCTCGCATCCGAGCCGTCGTCGAGCAGTGGCTGCACGCTGGCGCAGCCCGCGTTCGATAGGGCGAGCACGACGATCGCGCGCGAGCACGCCTTCAGCGATCGGATCATGGAGGAGCCTCCGTCCGAATCAACTGTAGTCGAACTGGCGTCCGCGGTCTTCGGCTAACCGTCGCTCCACTGTCCGCGCGGGTGCGGTGCTCTCAACGTCACCAGGCCGCCACGCTGAACCACTCCGTGCCTTCTCTCCATGGCGTCTTGAGCTCGAGCGCCACGCGGCCATCGTCGAGGAGTCTGAGCCGCCGGTCGGCGAGCGGGGGTCGGAGCACCTACTCTCGATCCGATGCGGACAGCTCCGTGCCGCAGACGACTTGCGGCTCGCGCGCGCTGGCTCGCTGCTCTGCCCGCCGGCCCACCCGCGTTCGACGAGCGACGCACCCTCGCGGTAGACGGCGATCTGACAGCTCTCGAAGCTCCGGGCCGCCGGTGCCGGCTCCCCGCGCCCCTCAGAGACAGTGGTGCGTCGCGAGGTCGCAGAGCCCACCAAACACCACGCACTCGTCGTCGCGCTCGCAAATCGCGGGGGCGCTGTGCAACGCGACCGCGTCCGGCACGCAATAGCCGCCGCCTGGATCGCCGTCCGGCACGCAGCGGAAGCCGGCGGAGCACTCGCAGAGCGGAAGCGACGGGTTGCCGCCGGCGCCGCAACGGCAAGAGCAGAAGAGCCGCTCACTGCTTGCGGTGTGCTCTGGGTGACCGAGGACGAGGCACGCATACGAGCCGAGCGAGTCGGGCATGCATCCTGGACACGACGCCCCGGCTGAGCCGCACTCCGCGCAGTCGGGGGTGCACGCCGGGTCGGCCCCGAGATGGTAGACCATGCAGATGCGCGTCGGGCACGCGCTCGACGCCAACTCGACGTAGACCTCTGCCGGGGAGAAGCCGCCGCTTGGCACGGCCTCGGGGATGCAGACGTCGCCGAGGCCAGGTACCCCTGCCCCGGCCTCGATACCCGAGTCGACCCCTGCGCCCGCGTCGATGCCCGTGCCCGCGTCGATGCTCGAAGGGATGCCTCCGCCGCACGACGCGACCAGGGCGAACACCCCGACGAGAGACACGGAGCGAGCCGCGATGACCGTGCGCGACAGCCGTTTCCCTTGACGGAATGTGGTCGGGCCGAAGAGTCTATCTCGAGCAAGAAACCCTTCACCTCTCGGCATCGAGCGCATGGAGGAGAACCTCTCCTGGGGGGCGCGCGGTGTCAATTGCCAACGCCGCCTGAGCTGTCACGCGATCGATCCATGCGCTCCGAAGAACGCGGCACCGGGTCGGCGGACGCGATCCTCAATGAGCTCGCAGGGGAGAAGGTCCTCGCCGCGCTCGGCCTCGAGTCCATCCATGCCGTCGTCGTGAAGTACGACCTCGTCGCTCGCCCCACCGTCACGAAGTACATGACCGTCGCCGAGGCCTTCACCGAGA
>JBBSAT010000421.1:0-5302 GCA_038252025.1 Polyangiales bacterium
ATCTGGTGACGCGGACGGTCCGAGTCACTCGGCGCTGCCCCCAAGGGCGCGCTCGCTCATCGCCGACGCCGCCTGGAGCAGCGTGTCGCTGAGCATGTTGCGGCGTGCGAGCACCGGAAGGAGGTAGTTCGAGACCTCCTGGAACGAGTTCACGTCGGGGTCGAGCATCTTGCCGATGCCCTCTGCAGTGATGAGGCCGACCATCATCAAGGTCATGTCCGGCACCGGACGTACGCTGTGCTTGCGGCCCACCGCGAAGATGCGGTTGATGAGATCGCCGAACTCGAGCTGCGCGGCGCTGCGCTGCCGGTACTCCTCGTTGAAGCGCGTCATGTCCGCTTCGAGCTCCGCCCAGTCGACCGTGCCTTCGACGTAGGTGTGGAAGCGCCGCAGGTGACTCATGAAGTCGTTCACGTCGCCCATCACGAGGCAGCGATTGAAATCGATGTAGTGGACCAGGAGCTCCTCGCCGAGCTCCTTCGTGAGCCCCACGTCGAAGATCGTGATCGTGCCGTCGTCCGCGACGAGGAAGTTCCCGGGGTGGAGATCGGCGTGGAGCAGCCCGTCGTCGAAGCACATCTTCAGGAAGACCTCGCGAAGCCGCGACGCGAGATCCGGGAAGCGGTCCCTGAGGCTCGCCGAGACCTTGTCGCCGCGGATGAACTCCATCGTCATCACGCGCTCGCCGGAGAGCTCCGGGAAGACCCTCGGGAATCGGACCTTCTTCACGCGCTTGAAATTCCTCCTGAACTTCTCGTAGTTCGAAGCCTCGATCCGGAGGTCGGTCTGCTCGAGGATGCCGTCGACGAAGTGGCGAAGGTGGCCCTCGAGCTCGGCGTGCCGCGCGCGGCCGTCGAGGCGCATCGCGAGGCGTGCGAAGAAGAGAAGGATCTCGGCGTCGCCTTCGGCGCGCGCGCGGACGTCGGGCCGGAGCACCTTCACGGCGACCTCGGTCCCGTCGGGCAGGACGCCGTGGTGGACCTGCGCCACGGAGGCCGCTGCGATGGGCTCGGCGTCGAGCTCCGCGAACATCTCGCCGATCGGCCGGCCGAGCTCCCTCTCGATGATCGCGCGCGCATCGGGGAACGCGGGCAGCCGGTCCTGGAGGAGCTTCAGCTCCGTGATCATCGCGGGCGGAAAGAGATCGAACCGCGTGCTCATGACCTGCCCGAGCTTGATGAACGTCGCCCCGAGCGTCTCACACGCCCAGCGGAGCACGCGCCCGCGCAGCCGCGCGACGCGCTCTTCCTCGTCGAGCTCGGAGGCGCCGAGGATCGTGAAGCGCGCCGCTCCGTACCAGAGAACAGCCGCCAGACCGACCAGGCCGATGACGAACGTGCGAAGGATGGACGCGCTCTGCCTCATGGCGGCGCGAGCCTAGCACCCAACAATCACGCGCGAGCCGGCCGGCGCGGCGCTACGCTCGCGCGCCCATGCAGACCACCCGCTCGCTCGCTCGCACCCACGTCGCGCGAGGAGGCGTGCCGAAGATCGACAAGGTCGATCTCGTCATCTTCCAGCGTCGGTACTTCACGAGCTGCCTCGACTGCTCGTACTGCAGCGACTGGTGCTGCTCGTTCGGGGTCGACGTCGATCTCGAGAACGTGGAGCGCCTGAAGGCGCACGCGGACGGCATCGAGGCGTTCACCGGGATCCCGCGCGCCGAGTGGCTCGACGGCGTGGTGCAGCCCGACCCGGACTACCCCGGCGGCGGCAACATGCGGACGCGCGCGAAGGACGGTGCGTGCATCTTCCTCGACCGCGGCCAGCACGGCGGCCGCGGCTGCATGCTCCACCGCTACGCGATCGATCGCGGGATCGACTATCACGAGGTCAAGCCGCTGATGAGCAGCCTCTTCCCGCTCTCGTTCGACGGGACGGGGCTCCTGCACGCTGCGGGCGAGGTCGAGGACGAAGAGCTCGTCTGCCTCGACGAGGGTCCGACGCTCTATCGCGGCGCGCGCGGCGAGCTGCTGCACTACTTCGGTCAGGACTTCGTCGACGAGCTCGACGCGATCGAGGCGAGCCTTCCCGCCGCGGCGACGCTGCCTCGGCGCCCCCGCCTGACCGTCGTGCGCTGAGGCTCCTTGCGCTGCGCTCGGCGCGGGTGGAGAACAGCGGAGATCGACCCGGGAGGCGAGCGCGCCTCGGATCGCGAATCGAACACGTCGACCTCTGAAGGAGGGCCATGGAGCTGGACGTCGTCTCGCTGTCGCGAGCGCAGTTCGCGCTCACGATCATGTTCCACTACCTGTTCCCGCCGCTCTCGATAGGCCTTGGCGCCTGTCTCGTCGGCGCGGAGGGTCTGTTCCTGCGCACGAAGGATCGTGCGTGGGAGTCGATCGCGCGCTTCTTCACGCGCCTCTTCGCGGTGAACTTCGCGGTCGGCGTCGCGACCGGCATCGTGATGGAGTTCCAGTTCGGGACGAATTGGGCGACGTACTCGCGCTACGTCGGCGACGTCTTCGGCTCCGCGCTCGCGTCGGAGGGCATCTTCGCGTTCTTCCTCGAGTCGGGGTTCCTCGCGATCCTCGTCTTCGGCTGGGAGCGCGTGACGCCGCGGATGCACTTCTTCTCGACGCTGATGGTGTTCCTCGGGTCGGTGTTCTCGGCAGCGTGGATCGTGATCGCGAACTCCTGGCAGCAGACTCCAGCAGGCCACGTGATCGAGGGCGAGGGCGATGCCGCTCGCGCGATCGTCGTCGACTTCTGGGCCGTGGTCTTCAACCCGTCCTCGATGCACCGCCTGAATCACGTGGTGATCGGCTCGCTGATCGTCGGCGGCTTCTTCGTGACCAGCATCTCCGCCTACTACGTGCTGCGCGGTCGACACCTCGCGGTGGCGCAGAAGGCCTTTCTCCTCGGGCTGACGGTGGCGAGCCTCGCGTCGTTCGCGGAGCTCGTCTCGGGGCACGCGCAGGCCGTCGCGGTGAGCGAGAACCAGCCTGCCAAGCTCGCGGCGTTCGAGGGCCACTTCCACACGGAGGACGAGCCGACGGGCATGTACGTGTTCGGCTGGCCCGACGAGGACGCGGAGACGGTGCGCTTCGGAGTCGCCATCCCAGGCCTCCTGAGCTTCATGGTGCACGGCGACGGAACGCCGATCGAAGGGCTCGATCGGACGCCGGCCGAGGATCGCCCGCCCGTCGTCGTCCCGTTCCTCAGCTACCACCTGATGGCGATGCTCGGGACCTACTTCATCGGCCTCGTCTCGCTCGCGTGGTTCCTCCACTTCCGGAAGCGCCTCTTCCAGACACGCTGGCTGATGAAGGCGTTCGTGGCCTCGGTGATCTTCCCCTATCTCGCGAACGAAGCGGGCTGGGTCGCGGCCGAGGTCGGTCGGCAGCCGTGGGTCGTGTACGGCTTGCTGCGGACGCGCGACGCGGTCTCGCCGGCGGTGCAGGCCGAGCAGGTGCTGCTCTCGATCATCCTGTTCTCGCTCGTGTACGTCGGCCTGTTCGCAGTCTGGCTCTTCGTGATGAACGAGAAGATCCAGCACGGGCCCGAGGATCCAGATGAGCTCGAGGCGCGCGCGTCGCTTCCGCCCGGGTCTCGCCCGGAGGAGGCAAGCTGATGCCCGGCCTCGACCTGCACGTCTTCTGGTTCGTGATGCTCGGCATCTTGCTGACGGTCTACGCCGTGCTCGACGGCTTCGATCTCGGCGTCGGAACTCTTCATCTCTTCTCGAAGACCGACCTCGATCGCCGAACGACGTTGAACAGCATCGGACCGCTCTGGGACGGAAACGAGGTCTGGCTCGTCACGTTCGGCGGCGCGCTCTTCGCGGCGTTCCCGGAGGCGTACGGGACGATCCTCAGCGGCCTCTACCTCCCGATGGTGTGCCTCTTGTTCTTCCTCATCGGCCGCGCCGTCGCGATCGAGTTCCGCAGCAAGCACAGCCACGGCGCCTGGCGCGCGTGGTGGGACTTCTCGTTCGCGGCGGCGAGCACGCTGACGACGTTCACGTTCGGGCTCTTCGCCGGGAACCTGATGCTCGGTCTGCCGCTGGACGCGGAGCGCCACTTCATCGGCACGCTGTCCGATCTGGTCTCGCCGTACGCGATCGCGGTGGGGGTGCTCGCGGTGCTGGGCAGCGCGATGCATGGCGCGCTCTTCCTCCGCCTGAAGACCGAGGGCGAGCTACGGCAGCGCATCACGCGGTGGGCTTGGACGGGCTTCGGTCTGTTCCTGGTCGCCTACGTCGGCGTGACCATCGCGACGCTCGTGCTGATCCCGACGGCGACGCGCAACTTCGAGCGCTGGCCGATCGCGTGGGCGCTCGTCGCCGCGCACGTGCTGGCGATCGCGAACATCCCGCGCGCGCTCTTCCGCGATCGACCGCGCGAGGCGTTCGCGTCGTCGTGCGCCGTCGTCGCGATCCTCTGTTTTCTGTTCGGCATGGCGATGTACCCGAACCTGGCGTTCTCGCGGGACGGCACCGGCACGGCGCTCGACGTGTTCAACACCGCATCCTCCGAGGGCACGCTCGCGCGAATGCAGATCATCGCGTTCCTCGGAATGCCCTTCGTCGTGACCTACTCGGTGATCGTCTACCGGGTCTTCCACGGCCGCGTGAAGATCGGCAAGTTCAGCTACTGAGCCGAGGCCCTCGCTCTCGCCCTGAGCCTCTCGGCTGCGCGGACTCGGTAGACGGCAGCGGGCCCCGCCGCTGAGTCCGAGGCTCACCACTCAGCCGACTCATACGCCGATTCGAAGTCCTCGTCCGACGGCTCGTCCTTCCGTGGCCAGGCGCCCGCGATCCACACGCGGCAAGCCTTGCAGTCCACGACGACGGCTCGCCCTTGTCAGAGTTGAAGTAGTGGCAGAGGAAGAGCCGCAGCGCCTCGCGGTTCTCCTTCCGTTGCGCCTCATCCATCTTCGCCTCGATCGGCGCGATGGTTCCGTACGCTGGCTTGGTTACTTCCCAGACGATTTCCGCGACCGTCACCACGCGTCGGAGGGTCCGTCCACCGAGTTCACGGCCGTGAGGAATTCGTCGTCGGGCTCCGCTCCAAGCCAGGGGTCCGGACCGCCAGATACCCTCGCGATCGACGAGCGAACGAGAACACCCTCAAGGGCCTCTTTGGACTCTCCGCGGGCATCAACCGCTTCCAGTGACCGGCCGTGCGCCGGGTCTGGTGATGCGGGGAGACCCGCGTTCCCCGGGGTGTCTCGGTCGCTCGTCGAGCGCACGGATCTTGGGTGAATCCGCGGCGAGAGTGGGTCCTCCCACCCCCCACGCAACACCCCGCCCCCTCGATCCGATGAGTGGCCATGCCCACCTCATCCGCCCCCCTCCACG
>JBBSAT010000422.1:0-5300 GCA_038252025.1 Polyangiales bacterium
GCGGACCGATGGGCGGCGCTCCCGGTGGAATGGGCGCCACGCCCATGGGTGGGGTCTCCGGGCCTCCCGGCGGCGGCGCGATGCCTGCGGCGAGCGGCGGCGGAAGCTCCGTGATGAAGTGGGTCGGGATCGGCTGCGGCGTGCTCGTGCTGCTGAGCTGCCTCGGCTGGGCGGGCTGCTACGCGTGCTCGATGGCGGCGCGCTCGGCCGCGGGCGCCGGCGCGGGCCTCCCGATCGCGACCGGGACCGGGACCGCGACGTGTCAGCGCGCGGTCGAGTGCTGTCAGGCGTACCAGACGATCATGCCCGGCGCTGCCGGCAGCGTGGACTGCAACCTGTACTCGAGCGGCATCGACATGGCGTGTCAGAGCACCATCGACGGTTTCCGGTCAGGCATCCAGGCGATGGGCCAGACGGTCCCGCCGGCCTGTCAGTGACGTCTTCGGCCTGCCGCCAATAAGGGCGTCGACACCGAGCCCGGCCCATCGGATACGATGGAGCCGGGCTTCTGGTTTCTGGTGGGAGACGACTCCGCGTCATGTGGTGCATCGAGTACGATCCCGAGACGCGGATCCTAGCGCTGCGCCTGACGCGCCAGGTCACGGTCCCAGCGTTGCGCGCGGTCGTGCGGTCGGGCGCGCAGGCGCTCGCAGCCATCGCTGGTGACGAGTTTCGGATGCTCGCCGACCTGCGAGGCCTCGCGCCGCTCGATCACGACGCCGCGGAGCTCTTCTCGGAGATCAAGCGATCCGCGCAGATGCTCCCCGGGTTCGTCGAGCGCGTCGTCCTGTGCGACAGCGCGACCGTCGCCATGCAACAACGTCGAACCAGCATCGAGGACGGGACGGCGGAGATCGAGCTCATCACGTTCGATGAGGGCGATGCCCGCCGCATGCTCGGGCTGAGCCCCGGAGGGACGCGATGAACGCTCGTGCCATCACGCTGGCTGCCACCTTCCTCCTCGCGTCGTGCGGAGGACAGTCGAGCACGCAGCAGACCAGCGCCGATCCAGCGAGGGCGTCGCCTCGGCCGGTCCGCATCGAGAGCGACGAGGTCGACGCCCGGACGCTGACGGTCCCGCCGGTCCCGCCTTCCGGCGGCGACGCGCCGCTCACGAGCGGTGCCCTCGCCGACCCGCCTCCGGTCGAGCCCCCTTGACCGCCCTTGTGCGATTCGTCCCCGTGCCCACACTGACCGCGTGACCCAACCGAGCCGAGCAACGTCGTGAGCTACAAGGACTACTACGAGGTCTTGGGCGTCAGCCGCACCGCGTCCTCGGACGAGGTCCAGAAGGCCTTTCGAGGCCTCGCCCGGAAGCATCACCCGGACGTCAGCAAGGAGCCCAAAGCCGAGGAGCGCTTCAAGCAGATCAACGAGGCCTACGAGGTCCTGAAGGACACTCAGAAGCGCGGCCTCTACGACAAGTACGGCCCCGCGTGGAAGGCGATCTCCGAAGGTCGACAGCCTCCCCCCGGCGCGGAGAACGTTCGCTTCGACATGGGTGACATGGGCGGCTTCGGAGGCGGGGCCGGCTTCGATCCGAACGACCTCCAGTCGATCTTCGAGCAGATGTTCGCGGGCCAGGTCGGCGGCGTCGGCGGGATGGGCGGCCGCCAGCGACGGCAGCGCGCGACTCGCGGACGCGATCTCGAGTCCGTGATCGAGATCGGCATCGAGGAGGCGTTCCGGGGCGGCGCGAGGGAGATCGGTGTGTCCGATCCCGCGACGGGCGAGACGACCCGCCTCACGTTCCGTATCCCGCCCGGCGTCCGCGACGGGCAGCGCATTCGCCTCGCGGGCAAGGGCGCCCCAGGTGCGCGCGGGCCGGGCGATCTCTTCCTGGAGGTCAAGGTCGTCGCCGATGGCCACTTCAGCCTCGAAGGCGACGACGTCCTCACGACGCTCCGAGTGACGCCGTGGGAGGCCGCGCTCGGCGTCACGGTCTCGCTCGCGACGCTCGACGGCGAGGTCCGGCTGAAGGTCCCCGCGGGGACCTCGTCGGGACGCCGCATTCGCCTGCGCGGCAAGGGACTGAAGGACGCCGACGGTGAGCGCGGAGCGCTCTACGCAGTGATCGAGATCGCCATCCCGACCGAGCTCTCGGACCGCGAGCGCGAGCTCTTCGAAGAGCTCGCGAAGGTCTCGGAGTTCAAGCCCCGATAGCGGATGACCGGCACTCTCGCCGCCCGATAGACCGAACGGAAAGCTTGTCCGTCCGACTCCCCCACGCGCCGCTTCGAGGAAGGGGGCAGGCGCGTGAGGGAGAAGCTTCGATGAAGAGTACGAGTGTTCGCGCGCTGTTGGTCCTGTGTGTGCTGTCGATGCTGGGAGCCTGTGGAGGCGTCGAGGTGCGACAGCCTGGGCACGACCCCGAGGCCATCGAGATGGCAGGCGCGCTCGGCAACCGCTTCGTCCGCGCTGGCGAAGGCAACGAGATCGTCGCGCGGCTCCACATCTCGGCGCTCGAGGTTCGCGGCGCGCACTGTCCGCCGATCAACCTGGCGCTCGTGGTGGACACGTCGGGCTCGATGGAGGGCGCGCCGATCGCCGACGCGCGCGCTGCCACGAGCGCTCTCCTGTCGCTGCTCGCGCCTGGTGATCGGCTCGCGGTCATCGCGTTCCACTCGCGCACCGAGGTGCTCTTCCCGTCGACGCAGATCGACGGGAACAACGTCGGCGAGATGCGCGCGCAGATCGATCGGATGGTCGCAGAGGGCACGACGGATCTTCGCGGCGGCCTCACCGCGGGCCTCGAAGAGGTCGTCCGCCACTGGGATCCGACGGGGGTGAACCGCGTCGTGCTGCTGTCCGACGGTGTTCCCAACGAAGCGTCGGGGATCGAAGCGATGGCGCAGGCAGCGGGCGAGCGCGGCATCGCGATCACCACGCTCGGGCTCGGCCTCGACTACGACGAGACCTTGCTCAGCGCAGTCGCACAGCGGAGCGGCGGCCGCTTCCACTACGTCGAGGAGTCGTCGGCGGTCGCGTCGGTGTTCTCGGACGAGGTCCTGCGTCTGGTCCGGACCGTCGCGCGCACGGCTTCGATCGAGCTCTCGCCGGGCCCCGGCGTGTCGATCGTCGACGTCGTCGGCCCCGCGTTCACGACGAACGGTACCAGCGTGCACGTCGAGATCGGTGACCTCGCCGAGGGCGATGGCCGCGACATCCTCGTCCGCCTCCACGCTGATCCTCGGCGAAGCGGCGCGACGGTCGAGCTCATGGACGCGGTGCTGCGCTTCGACGACGCCGTCGACGGCGCGGGCTGGCTGGAGCGGCGCGTGTTCCTCGGCGCTCACTCCACGGCATCCGACGAAGATCTGGCGTCGGGCCGCGACGAGACCGTCGAGCGCGACGCGGCTCGCCTGATGGCCGCCGAGGTGACCGTGCGGGCGATCGCGATGGCTCGCAGCGGAGAGCTCGAGCAGGCGCGCATCGTGCTCGCCCAGGCAGCGACCGAGGTCGAGAGGTATGCGTCGCTCGGCGACGGCGACGCCGAGATGACGCAGCGCGCGTCGTCGATGCGCGTCCTCGACGGCTACCTGCCTTCGGTGGCGTCGTCGAGCGCTGTGCCGTCGGCGCCCTCTCAGCAGGTCTATCAGATGCACGACCAGGCGATGAGCGTCCTCCAGGGCAACTGACGACGAGCGGTGCAGCCGGTTGCGACGGAAACGCGCGCTCGTGGTCCTCCACGGGCGCGCGCTTCTGTTAGGCTCCACGATTCCTCGAGCGATCCCGGGAGGCCACATGACCGAACGTTTCCAGTCCTTCGAAGAGTTCTGGCCGTACTACCTCTCCGAGCACCGCGAGGCGGCCTCTCGGCGCCTGCACTTCCTCGGCACGAGCGGGTTCTTCGCGGGCTGTGCCGCGAGCGCTGCCGTGAGCCCCGTTCGCTTCCCCCTCGCGATGGCTGGCTTCGCGGCGATCCTCGCGCACGGTGCTTCGAAGGAGAAGCACGCGCGCCCGCTCGGTCACGCGGCTGCGATGCTCGCGCTCCCGACGCTCGCCTCGCCGATGCTCTTTCCTGCTGGCGTCGTCTCGGCGTACGCGTGCGCGTGGGTCGGTCACTTCGGCATCGAGAAGAATCGTCCGGCCACCTTCGACTACCCGCTCTGGTCGTTCCTCGCCGATCTCAAGATGTGGAGCCACATGGCGCGCGGTCAGCTCTGGAGCGGCGACCCGCTCGAAGAGCTCGGCCTGAAGACCGACGAGGCCGCGACCGAGGAAGCCGCCCGGACGGCGGCGACCGTCAACTGAGGCGAGCGCGCGTCAGACGTACGCGAGCCACCACCAGTCCTTGCCGCGCCGCTGCTTGAGCCCGGCGTACCAAGAGCACGCCGGATACAGGATCACGAGCACGGCGATCCACGCGACGTACATCCCCCAGAGCGGAAGCTCGGGGTTGCCGTCGTGCCCGTCGGGATCCATCGCGAGCGGGCCCCAGCGGGCGTAGGCGAGGAGCATCGAGCCGAGGCTGACCAGGTAGAGGTGGGCCACGTAGAAGAAGAGCGGCACGCGCCCGAACACGTCGAACGGCCGCGCGAGCCAGCTCGGCGGCGGCCTGAGCTCGAAGAGCGCCAGGAGCACGAAGATGGGCCCCAGCGTCATCAGGAGGTAGTCGAGCGAGGGCGGGTACTTCTCGCAGTTGAGGAACGACATCACCGTGCGCACCGGCTCGAGCTGATCGCCCCAGGGGCGCGGATCGCCGTACGCGTTGAAGCCGCGAACCAGACAGAACGCCGCTCCGAGCGCGAGCCCGATCCCGAGCGCCAGCCGTCGTCGCTCGACGAGCGGCCGCGTGAACAGCTCACCGACACCGAACCCGAGCGCCATCACACCGACCCAGGGGATGAGCGGATACGCGATGTAGACGACGTGATCGGGCACCGGCTCGAAGCGCGACGGATCGTGGAGCACGGCCCAGGGAAACCGAAGACTGCCCAGGCTGCCGGCCTCCACGCGATCGAGGAGGTTGTGGAGGACGATGACCAGCGCGCCCAGCGCAGCGACCGCGCGCGGCGGCAGCGAGCTCAGCGGCGCGAGCAGCACCATCGACCAGCCGATCGCCCAGATGACCTGGAGGAAGGTGAAGCCGTACGTGAGATCGCGAAGCCACCCGAAGCGAACGACCGTGATCTCGAGGCACACGAGCCAGAGGCCGCGCGTGAGGAGGAAGCGACGGAGCTCGGACGCCGTCCGCTTCCTTCCGTAGAGGTAGGCGGCCGTGCCGGCGAGGAGCACGAAGCCCGGCGCGCAGAAGTGCGTCACCAAGCGAGTCGCGAACAAGATCGGCGGCGCGCGCA
>JBBSAT010000423.1:0-5284 GCA_038252025.1 Polyangiales bacterium
CCGCCGCCGCACCACGACATCTACTCCATCGAGGATCTCGCTCAGCTCGTCTTCGATCTGAAGAACGCGAACCCGCGCGCCGAGGTCTCCGTGAAGCTCGTCAGCGAGGCCGGCGTGGGCACGGTCGCCGCGGGCGTGGCCAAGGCGAAGGCCGACGTGATCCTGGTCAGCGGCGACTCGGGCGGGACGGGCGCATCGCCCCTCGGCTCGATCAAGCACGCGGGCATCCCGTGGGAGATCGGCCTCGCGGAGACGCAGCAGACGCTCGTGCTGAACGGCCTTCGGAGCCGCGTCCGCGTCGAGACCGACGGGCAGCTGAAGACGGCGCGCGACGTGGTGGTCGCGGCCTTGCTCGGCGCCGAGGAGATGGGCTTCGGGACGGTGGCGCTCGTCACGATGGGCTGCGTGCTCATGCGCGTCTGCCACCTCAACACCTGTCCCGTGGGTGTGGCGACGCAGGACCCGATCCTGCGCGCGCGCTTCGCCGGCGAGCCCGAGCACGTGATCACGTACTTCACGTTCCTCGCGGAGGAGGTCCGCGCGCTGATGGCAGAGCTCGGCTTCCGGACCTTCGACGAGATGGTCGGTCGCGTGGAGCGCCTGCGCGCGCGGACCGATGTCCCCGGCGAGAAGGCGAAGAAGCTCCGGCTCGATCGCCTCCTGCTGCGCCCGCCGGCCGATGCGCCTCGCCATCGGACCGAGCGCCACGATCACGAGCTCGAGCTCGCGATGGACACGGTGCTCATCGAGCAGGCGCGCCCGGCCCTCGATCACGGCGAGCCCGTGGAGATCGAGATGCCGATCCGGAACGTGCACCGCGCGGCGTGCACGCTGCTCAGCTCCGAGATCGCGCGTCGCTTCGGCGCGGAGGGGCTGCCGCCCGAGAGCATCCGCATCCGCTTCACCGGCTCGGCGGGCCAGAGCTTCGGCGCCTTCCTCGCGAAGGGGCTCGACGTCACGCTCGTCGGCGACGCGAACGACGGCTTCGGCAAGGGCCTCTCCGGCGGCCGCATCGTCGTGTTCCCGCCCGCGGAGTCGACCTTCGTCCCGGAGCAGAACATCGCCGTCGGCAACGTGGCGCTCTACGGCGCGACGAGCGGCGAGGTCTTCATCCGCGGCATGGCGGGCGAGCGCTTCGCGGTCCGCAACAGCGGCGCGGTGGCGGTCGTCGAGGGCATCGGCGACCACGGCTGCGAGTACATGACGGGCGGGCGCGTGATCGTGCTCGGCGGCGTGGGTCGGAACTTCGCCGCGGGGATGAGCGGCGGCATCGCGTACGTGCTCGACGAGACCAGCACGCTCGCAGGTCGCGTGAACCCGGGCTCGGTGGAGCTCGAGCCGCTCGCGCCCGAGGATCGAGACCTCGTCCGCTCGCTCGTGCACCGCCACTACCAGCGCACGATGAGCGCGCTCGCCTGGCGACTTCTCTCGGGCTGGAAGCTCTCGTCGCGCCGCTTCGTGAAGGTGATGCCGACGGAGTATCGGCGGGCGCTGGCGCAGGGCGGCGGCGAGCGGCCGCGCACGGGAGCCGTCTCGTGACGCGCCCGACGGGCTTCCTCGAGATCGGTCGGCGCGATCCGGACGAGCGCCCCGTCGACGAGCGCGTGAAGGACTTCCGCTCGATCGAGAAGCGCCTCCCGGTGCTCGCCGCCGCCGAGCAGGCGAGGCGCTGCATGGGCTGCGGGGTCGCGTTCTGTCACTCGGGCTGTCCGCTCGGGAACGTCATCCCGGACTTCAACGACGCCGCCGAGCGCGGTCGCTGGCAGGACGCGTTCGCGGCGCTCGATCGCACGAACAACTTCCCCGAGGTCACCGGTCGCATCTGTCCCGCGCCGTGCGAGGCGGCGTGCGTGCTCGGCATCAACGAAGAGCCCGTCACGATCGAGGCCATCGAGCGCGAGATCGCCGATCAGGCGTTCGAGCACGGCTGGGTGAAGCCGCGCGCGGTCGCGCGTGAGACGGGCAAGCGCGTCGCCGTCGTCGGCTCGGGCCCCGCGGGGCTCGCGGCCGCGCAGCAGCTGCGTCGCGCCGGCCATCGCGTGACGCTCTACGAGCGCGCGGAGGCGCCGGGCGGGCTGCTCCGCTTCGGCATTCCGGACTTCAAGCTGGAGAAGGTCTGGCTCGATCGGCGCCTGGAGCAGATCACGAGCGAGGGCGTGGACGTACGGTGCGGCGTCGAGGTCGACGCAGCGATGCTGGCGTCGTTGCGCGCCGAGAGCGAGGCCGTGCTCGTGGCGACGGGTGCGACGGTGGCCCGCGACCTCGACCTTCCGGGCCGGTCGCTCTCCGGGATCCACGTCGCGATGGAGTTTCTCACTGCGCAGAACCGCGTCGTGCGCGGCTCGCTCGCCGCCACGCCGATCTCGGCCGAGGGGAAGCGCGTCGTGATCCTCGGCGGCGGCGACACGGGCTCCGACTGTCTCGGCACGGCCATCCGGCAGGGCGCGAAGAGCGTCACGCAGATCGAGCTGCTCGCTCGGCCTCCGGCGACGCGCGCGATCGAGACGCCGTGGCCTCTCTGGCCGAACCTCTTCCGCGTCTCGAGCAGCCAGGAGGAGGGCGGCGAGCGCAGCTTCGCGCTGCGGACCGAGCGCTTCGTCGGCGAGGGCAGCCTACGCGCGATCGAGTGCGTCGAGGTCGAACGAGTCGCGGGGACGTTCGTCGCGCTCGCCGGCACGGAGCGCGTGATCGAAGCGGATCTCGTGCTGCTCGCGCTCGGCTTCACGGGGCCCGAGCAGGCGCCGCTCGAGTCGATGGGGATCCTGAGCGCGCGCGGGCTCGTCGCCGCGGACACGTCGAGCTTCCGTACGAGCGCGAAGGACGTGTTCGCGTGCGGCGACGCGCGCCGTGGACAGTCGCTCGTCGTCTGGGCGATCTGGGAGGGCCGTCAGGCGGCGCAAGCGATCGACCTGCACCTGTCGCGCGGCGAGAGCGCGCTCCCGCGGATGCCGATGTCCGAGCTCCCGGCCCGCTGACCGGCTAGCCGCGGATCGAGGTGGCGGAGGCCGAAGCAGCGACGCCGTCACACGAGCGTCGTGTTGCTGTTCCACCACCGCTCGCCCCGCGAACGACAGCGGCATCGTGATCGAGACTCGCCCCGCGCTCACACGTGAGGGGTCCGGTCGCGTATCCTCGACGCGTAGCGGAGGATCCATGCGCTCGTCGATCTGGCTCGGTGTCGCTCTCTGGTGGATGGCAGCAGCGGCCTCGGGCTGCGGAGCGCGCACGGACCTCCATCCGTCGACCGACGGCGGTACGCCGGGGCTGCCCGACTCGGCGCGGCCCGACTCGGCGCGGCCCGACTCGGCGCTGCCGGACTCGGCGCGGCCCGACTCCGGCGCGGCGTGCGGCGACGGCCTCTGCGACGCGAGCCGCGAGAGCTGCGAGAGCTGCCCGCGAGACTGCGGCACCTGTCCCGGTGGCTGCGGTGACCACGTCTGCAGCCCCGCCGCAGGCGAGGACTGCCGGAGCTGCGCGGTGGACTGCGGACCGTGCCCGGGCGAGTGCGGCGACTTCGTTTGCGATGCAGCGCGCGGCGAGAATTGCGCGACCTGCCGTGTCGACTGCGGCCCGTGCAGCGGCGGCTGCGGCGACGGCATCTGCGACCCGAGCGCGATGGAATTCTGCGGCACGTGTCCGAGCGACTGCGGCCCGTGCCCACCGGACTGCGGCGACGGACGCTGCGACCCAGGCGCTGGCGAGGGCTGCGCCTCGTGCCCCCGCGACTGCGGCTTCTGCCCCGATCCGTGCGGCAACGGGATCTGCAGCGCGCGGGACGGCGAAGACTGCCGGACGTGCGCGACCGACTGCGGCGTCTGCCCGCCCGGGTGCGGCGACATGGTGTGCGCCTCGACCGAGTCGTGCTCGACGTGTCCGAGCGACTGCGGACCCTGTCCCGACCGCTGCGGTGACGGCCTCTGCGACGCCCGCCTGATGGAGAACTGCGCGAGCTGCCCGCTCGACTGCGGACCCTGCGGGAGCTGCGGCGACGGCGTCTGCGATCCCGCGCTCGGCGAGTCCTGCGCTTCGTGCCCGACCGACTGCGGACCGTGCCCCGCGCGCTGCGGCGACGGCACGTGCAGCCCGTCCGCGGAGAGCTGCGCCACGTGCCCCATCGACTGCGGTCTGTGCCCGCCCCGCTGCGGCGACAGGTTCTGCCAGGCACCGACCGAGACGTGCTCGACGTGCCCGCGTGACTGCGGCCGTTGCCCGCGGGGGTGCGGAGACAGGATGTGCTCGTCCACCGAGACCTGCACGAGCTGCCCGATGGACTGCGGCCCCTGCCCACCGACGTGCGGTGACGGTGCTTGCAGCCCGCTCGAGAGCTGCTCGAGCTGCCCCGGCGACTGCGGCCCTTGCCCACCGTCGTGCGGTGACGGTGCTTGCAGCCCGCTCGAGAGCTGCACGACCTGCCCGATGGACTGCGGCCCTTGCCCACCGACGTGCGGTGACGGTGCTTGCGACGCCGCGCTGATGGAGACGTGCACGACGTGCCCCACCGACTGCGGGACGTGCCCGCCGGGATGCGGCAACGGTGTCTGCGACACGGCCACTTTCGAGAGCTGCCTCAGCTGCACCGCCGACTGCGGGATGTGCGGCGTCGCCAGCTGTCTCGAGACCGTCATGTGCGCGCTCGGCTGCGGCAGCTCCGCTGGTTGCCTGGCGAACTGCGGCGCCCTCGCGTGCCCGGCCGCGAGGACGCTCGTCGGAACCGTCCTGAGCTGCGCCGCGACGTCGGGCTGTGGCACGGACATCACCTGCATCGTCTCTGCGTGCCCGGACGCGCTCATGTGCCTCTTCCAGACGTGCTGACTTGGGGCCGCGCGAAGCGGCTGATCGCGAACGCAGCACTGCTCGCGCTCGTGCCGTCGCCGCACCGCCTTTCCACGTGACGAACATGCCTCGACGTCGAGCGCGCCTCGGCGCCCGACGCGCCGTGATACTTTTCGCGGGCTCCATGACCGCGCAGCGTGAATCGGGGCCGGGCAAGCGCGTCGTCGGCCCAGCCGGGATCTCCTCGGGCTCGCGAGTCAGCGTGAAGATCGCGAGCGCTCTCCTCGGCGTGAGCGTGCAGACGTTGCGGCGCTGGGACCGCAGCGGCGTCCTGCCGGCAGAGCGCGACCCGGTGAACAGGTACCGCGTCTACAGCGAAGCACGTCTGCGCGCGTGGCTGGCGGAGCGAGCCGAGCCCGCGGCCCCTGCTCCGGCAGTGACGGGTCTCGCGGGCCGCGAGCACGCCCTCGTCGGACGGGGCCCGATGCTCGAGGCCATCGACGCCGAGATC
>JBBSAT010000424.1:0-5239 GCA_038252025.1 Polyangiales bacterium
GCCGGGCGTTCTTGTCGCCCGCCTGGCGCTTGACAGGCCGGCCGACGGACGTCACTTTCCGCGCCCTTTCCGGGATAGCTCAGTCGGTAGAGCGTTCGGCTGTTAACCGAATGGTCGTTGGTTCGAGTCCAACTCCCGGAGTACCTCGACGTCACCCCATCTGTCAGAACTCGCGGCTCGTTTTCGCCATGATTTCGTACCGATGGTCGGTTCTCACAGCGGCCGGTGATCGCAGGGGTGATCGGGACTCGAACCGGTCTGGGCTGCCGCCGCCTCTGCGGGACCAGCGTCGGCCCGCGGGCGCGCGGAAGGGTCGGTGGTTTCGACGCCCTCGGTCACTGACGAGGACGTGGAGCGCGCGCCTGCGTCAAGTCGAACCGTCTCGCCGTAGCCGACCCTGGTATAGGACCCAGCCAACGACCGCGCGGAGATCGACCTCGCGTTCCCGCGAGCTGAGCCCGTGTCGACTCACGCGTGTCGGCGCGGCGGACGCGCGCATCGTCTCGGCCCCGATCGAAGCGGCCTCGTCCTCCTCGATCCCGAGCCTCGTCGCGAGCTCACCGAGGACTTCCGCCTCGGGCGCGCCAACGAACGGGCTCGCGGCAGCGATCCATGTCGCCACCGCATAGGTGACGCGTCTCGCTTCGGCGGTCTCGGGTAGTTCCAGGGGCTCGGGCGCCGACGCGGCCGAGATGCGCGCATCGACGCCCAGCACCATTGCCGCGGCGAAGAGCGCCTCGACCTCCGCGTCTACGAGACGGCTGTCAGCCCACACGACGCGAGCGACGAGCGCGTACGTTCTTCTACGATCGATCAAGGTGAGGTGCGAGAGGGGCATGACTGGGCCTCCCTGCCGGCATGGTTCAGCTAGGGTTCGAGCCGTTCGAGAATGACGGTCCGCGTCGCTCCGCACGTCGGCGGCGCGTCAAACGACACGAAGCAGCCGAGCTGCGAAGGCGCAGTGCGGTACTCGACGACCGTGGCTCGCCAACGGCTCTCGGCCTCAACCGCGTTCGGTTCCACGCTCGTCGCCATGAGAGCGGCGTGCTCGATCGCGTCGAGCGCGTGCGAGTCACCTCGCGCGAGAAGAAGTCGGCCAGCTTCGACGCCGTCCCGTGTCGCCACCAGTTCAAAGGTCGCCGAGCCCAACACCCGCGTCGACAGGGCGTCGACGCCGTACGACGGTGCACCATCGATCCCGCCGCTCAGCACCGCGCTCGCGTCGGCGCCGAGAGAAACGATCGGGGCCGCCTCGAACCGCATACGCGGTGGCGGGCGGAAGACCTCGTCAGCAATCGACTCGTCGAGCGGAGGCCGCGCGAGCGCCGCACGAGTGGGGCTGGGCTCTGGATGCGTGTGGTCGTCGAGAGTCAGCTCGAGCCCCTCGGCGAGCGATGGATGGGATCGAGGCCTGAGCGAACCTTCCGGCGAGCAAGCCACCGAGGACGCGACCGCCGGGTCATCGCACAGGAGAAAGAGCAGGAGCACGAAGGGCGGCATGCTATGGGCTCCGTTTCGTTTCAGTAGTGGTAGTAGCGCTCACGCTCGCGCAGGTAGTGGCCCAGCCGCTCGCCGAACGTCCGCCCGATGTGTGTCATCGCCGTCGCGTCCATCGCCGCTTCGACCGCGTGCTCCGTGGTGAGCTCCGAGGTCACGGTGCCGTCTCGATCCAGTATCTCGATGCGGGCGTGTACGTTGGTGCGCCCATCGGCCACGATCGGCTCGTCGAGTCTCACGCGAACGGTGAACGCTGAGCCACGCTCGTTGGTGGGAACGAACTCGGGCGCGCGCGCTCTGAGTCCCTCGCGCATACCGTTCTCGAGTTCGGCCACGAACGTGGTCTCGCCACCGACCAGCGGCAGCATCAGGAAGGGTCCGGCGTCGTAGCCGACGTCCGCACTCGTCCTGACGACCGCGTAGCCGTGCAGCTGAGCGAACGAGCACCCGTTGAGTACCGTCGCCGCGCCGAGCCCGAGCGTCAGCGCGACGCTTGGGAGGAAATTGATGATCGAGATGAGAGGATTCGGCATCGTGTTCTCCTTGTTTGTGTGTCGACGACGCAGGCGAGCGGCCCTCGCGCGCCTAGCTAGTGCGCGAGGCCTCCGGGTCCGGAGAGCGTCCAAGCGAGAGCGGCGTGGAGGTCCAACGCCCACCGGGGCGCGTTCATCTCAGCGCGGGCACTTGCTGACATGGCGAACGACGCGGACGCGGACTCGCGAAGGAGCTGGTCTGCACGCTCGTCGTCGAGCTCAAGAGCCGTCGCAAGCTCGCGGAGAAGTGCGAGCTCAGGCTCGTCGATCGATCCGTCAACGCCAGCGATCCAGGCCGCTGCCACGAAGCAAGCGACCCGCCCATCAGGTGTCTCGGGCAGCTGGGCGGCGCGCGAGGTCGATGGTCGCGGCAGCGGGCCTGCGCTGACCAGGCCGAGCGTCGAGATTGCGCCTCGGAGCGCGGAGAGCTCGTCGGGGGCGAGCCGCCCGTCGGCCCACGCCATCCGAAGTAGGATGGCGAAGAGCCGGCGCCGTTCTTCGAGCGGGAGTCGGTCGATCGTCATGCACCGAATGTGGGGCGCCCGGCATCGCCGCGGAAGCCAGGAAGTTCGGAGCCCAGGCTTCGGATTTCCCGTGGCTAGGTGCGACCCGCGCCAAATCTATCGGCGCGGACCGAAGAGACGCTCGCGCGCGGCTTCGCTGATCGCCTGCACGGCCGGATGCTTGATCCGTCGCTCTACGGTGATCGCGTAGTAGCGCTCGCGGATGTCCTCGGTGCGCCCGACGACGACCACGTCGTAGTGGTCACGGATCTCGCGCTCGATGACGGAGGGCCCAGGAAAGACGCCGCGGCCTTGTTCGCCGAACACCTTCATGAGGGCGCTGTCTTCGAACTCCGCGACCATCCGGGGTCGGATGTGCGCGGTGTCGAAGAAGCGTTCGAGGTCGCGTCGCAGTTGCGCGCTCGCGACCGGCATCAGAATCGGCGCGCCGTCGAGGCGCTTCGGAAACGGCCCCGACAGCTGCGACGAGAGCTTGCGCGTCGCAAAGAAGGTCACGCCACACTCGCCAAGGAGGTGGTTGAACGCGCGCACGTGGGTGCCCGGGCCGATGGGTGCATCGGCGATGACGAGATCCAGTTCGTGCGTGGAGAGCTCCGCGAGCAAGCGGTCGGTCTTGTCCTCGACGCAGCTCAGCTGGACCGGGTCCTTCGGCCCGAGGGCGGGTTCGAGGAGTCGGTATGCAACGAGCTTCGGAACGACGTCGGAGATCCCGACGCGGAGGCGAAGCGGCCGACCACCCGGCTTGCCTTTGATCGCCTCCTGGAGCTCCTTGCCGGTCGTGAAGATCTCATCGGCGTAGCGAAACACCATGCGCCCTACGTCGGTCAGAACGAGCCGCCCACCGCGCCGCTGGAAGAGCTGCTCACCGAGGGACTCTTCGAGCGCCTTGACCTGTCCGCTCACCGTCGGCTCGGCCAAGCGTAGCAACTGACTCGCCCGCGCGATCGTTCCCTCGCGAGCCACGAGCCAGAAGTAGTGCAGGTGGTGGTAGTTCAGCCACTCCATGGCGCGAACCTACCACGGTTATTCCGAGGTCGCGCCGCGACATTAGCTCCCTTTCCGAGGGACCGACGACGACGTAGTGATGCGTCGGTGGATACGACATCGGAACTGGAAGAACTCACGCACGCGCTGGCGTGTCTCGCACGAGCAGCGGGGGCTCGCGTCGACCCAGGTGCGCTGCGCGATGCGGTGCTCGCCGCCGCCGTCGGCCGAACTGCACCTGACGCTGACGAGCCCGAGAGCGTCGAGGCACCGTCCGCCTGGGCGGTACGGGCCGCTCGGGCTTGTGAGCTGGTGGGGCTCCAGAGCGCGTTCGTGCGTGCGCCGCTTCGCGTCATGCTCGACGCCGCCGGCCACGGCAGACCCATCCTCCTCGCGGCTCGCGACGGCGCGCTCGTCGTCGTCTCGGGTGCACGTGGCGGGCGTGCCCAGGTCGAACGCGTTGGCATCGAGGCAGAGACACTCGGCGAAGCGGAGCTCGTCGAACTCGTCGGGCCGTTGGACACTGTGGAGTTCCTGACGGTGGACGCCCACCTCGCGACCGCGGGGGTTGCAAGCGGCGCTCACGCCGCCGATGGGGAGCACCCGAGCCCGCGCGCCCGCCTCGTTCGCTGGATGGCCCTCGAGCGCGAGGATCTTCTTACGGTCGTCGTCTACGCGGCGTTCGTCGGCGTCCTCGGGCTCACAGTACCGGTGGCGGTCCAATCACTTGTGAACACGGTCGCGTTCGGCACGCTGCTCCAGCCGCTCGTCGTCTTGTCGCTGATGCTGTTCGGCGGGCTTGCGTTCTCCGCGACCCTCCGAGGGCTCCAGTTCTGGGTCGTCGAGATCGTGCAGCGTCGCGTGTTCGTGCGCGTCGTGTCTGCGTATCATCGCCGCCGCGCGCGTGACCGCGGCATCGCCGGCGGGCAGACCGGCGCGGTCACCGCGATCCAACGGGTGGGCTCATTCGCCAACGCCAACGTGCATTTTCACACCCTGGTTCCCGAGGGCGTCTGGCACGAGCGGCCCGATGGCTCGGTTGGCTTTCACCCACTGCCGCCGCCCACCGACGAGGATGTGGAGCAGATCGCCGCGCGCATCGTGGCCAAGGTCCGCTGCCTGCTCGCGCGTCGCGACGGCGATGCGGTGGACGACGAGCCCGACGCGCTGGCGTACTCCGCGGAGACATCGGCGGCGCGCTCGGCTACGTCAAGCACGGCGAGGCCGCGCATCGCTACGTCGTCACCCACGCGCAGATGCGCGACAAGATCTGCACGCTGTTCGGCGGTCGTGAGGCCGAGGTGCTGTTGTGTGATGGCGTGTCGATCGGCTCGTCGAGAGACATCCACCACGCCACGTCGATCGCGCGTGCGCTCGTCGAGGAGTACGGCGAAGGCACCGGCGATGCCGGGATCGCGCACTGGGCGCACGACCAGCGCGTGCCGGTGTCCGAGGCGCAGCGCGGACGCGTCGACGTCGCGGTCCACATGATCCTCGAGGCCGAGCGCAAGCGTGCCGCCGAGCTGCTCGTCACGCATCGCGTGCTGCTGACCTCGCTGCGCGATCTGCTGCTCGAGAAGAAGGTGCTCGATCGCAACGCGTTCGCTCACCTCGCCCCTGCCAAGACCTCCACGCCTACCCCACTGCCGATCGAGAAGGGCACCAATGCCGTCTGAGCTGACACTTCGTCTACGCGTGGAC
>JBBSAT010000425.1:0-5183 GCA_038252025.1 Polyangiales bacterium
GATCACATAGGCCATGAAGAACACGCCGCGCTGCATCGTCGCGAGCTTCGTGATGTCCCATGTCCAGACTTGATTCGGCGCAGTTGCCGTCAGCATCGGCTTCGTGTGCACCTGCGGAGGCCGCTGGTTTCTGCGTTCGATCGTCTCGCCCGCCTCGGCGAGCACGCGGTACATCGTGCGGATGGACCCGAGGTACGTGCCCTCGCCGAGCAGCTTTGCGTAGACCTCGGCCGGCGGTTGATCGACGAACTCGGCCAGGTGCAGTGTGTCGAGGATGCGCTGGCGCTCCACGTCGTCGAGACGTCGCGGACTCGGCGGACGCTCACGTTCGACTCTCGGCGGCGGCGGTCTGCGCGTTCGATAGAGCGATGCACGACTCACGCTGAGCGCTTCGCACGCGGCGCTCACCGACACGACCTCCTGTTCGCGCTCTTCGACGACGCTCACAAGCTCTCCTCGTCGAACTCGGGAAGCGCGATGCCCAGCACCTCGTGCGCTTTTTTTTGGAGATCGATGAGCGCGTTCGCGACGCGTAGCTTGTACGTCACCTTCGCGAGCTCCTTCGTCATCGCGGCGAGCTGCTTGTCTTTCTCGTCGAGCTTCGGCTTGCGCCCAGGCTTCTGTGGCGCGAGCCCCGCGGCTCCGCGCGCGCCCAGCTGCTCGCGCCACGCCGAGAGGTGCGAGCTGTAGATGCCTTCCTTGCGAAGCAGCGCCTCGAGCGCCCCGCGCTCCTTGCTCGCCACGGCGACGCTCGCGGCCTTGACGATGCGGAGCTTCTCCGACGCCGTGAAGCGCCGCCGCTTCTTCTTCGGCACCGACTCCAGCGAGGCGGCGCTCAGACGGGAGGCGTCATCGTGCGCGCGGGCGTCGTCGCCGCGAGAAAGCTCAGGACCAGGAACATGGAATGGCTTCGGCACTGGGATCCCATTCTCCGCCCATCGCTACAGAGATATCGAGAGGAACCTGTCTCACCCGACGTTGGCACAGAGGGACGCGACGAAGTCGCGCTCCGCCGGCTCGAACTGATCGACCCACCGCCGCGCGTGCGCGCGGTCCACTCGGATCTCGCCATCTCGGTAGTCCGCGACCTCCGTGACCAGCGCGTCGCAATAGCTGTCGAGGTCCGTCATCGTCTTCTCACCGGTACGAGTGCCAGAGGAACGAGAGCACCGTCCCGAAGCCGATCGAGGTCGAGTGCTCGTGCAGGTCGTACTTGTCGGCCCACGGCGAGCTGGACCACGCCTCGCCGTCGACCGACTGGAGGAAGTCGTGGACGGGCGTCCCGGCGACGATGTCGCCCGCGTAGGTGCGGTTCGTGAGGCGCGTGCCCTTGCTGATCCCGATCTTGAAGTCCTCGTTCCACGTAACGCGTGCGACGACGCCGTCGCGGGAGAGCACCACCGCGCACGGCTCTGGCGCGAGCTGAACGAATCGGATCGCTGTCGCGGTCAGCGAGGTCTGGAACTCGTCGGCGAGCGCACGGATGTCCTTGAGGCTCGGCCGCTTCCGGTCGCAGCGCTTGCGGAAGAGCACGTCGGGCATGAGCAGCTCGGCAGCGAAGGCGTTCGCTTCGGGCTCGCGGCCGGAGGTCGAGTACCAGTTCGCGAGGTCGGCGCCCGTGCAGAGGTCGAGCTGGTTCACGCGCTTGTGCCGGACGAAATGCCCGACTTCGTGCGCGACGACGAAGCGCCACTTCCGCGTTCTGTACGCCGACTCCGCGACGGTGATGATGCCGAACTTGTCCTGTCGAACGAGGCGGCCCTCCTCGTGCTCCAGTTCGCGACGTTCGACGAGCAGCCCCAGGTCCCCGGCGATGAGCTCGATGTCGATCTCGTCGGGCTGCTGAATGCGAAGACGCTCGATGATTCCGCGAGCGAGCGATCTCGCGACGGGGTCATCCGCCATCGCCGCCGCCGCCCTTCTCGGCGTCTGCTTCGTGCATCGCTGCGACGCGCTCGATCTCTTCGAGGAGGGCACGGAGATCGTCTTCGCTCGACTCCTCCGGCTTCCGATTCCTGAACGCCGCCCGTACCTCGCCACCGATCGCGGGGTGCTGCCGCCACCGCTCCAGCTCTTCGAGCAGCATCTGCTTCCCCATCTCGGCGTACTTCGTCGTCGCTTTCGCCTTCTCGCGGAGCAGCGCGATCTTCTCGCGCGCAGCCGTCATCCAACCGCGACGCTTCCGCTCGAACGCCGCCGCAGCGAGTGCTCGGCCCTCGGCGCGCACGGCGTGGGGATCGAGTCCGATGGAACGCGCCGCCGCGTCGATCACATCGGTCGGCACTCCCGGATCCAGCAGCTCGCGGTCGAGATCCTGGACGGCCATCCACAGCGCCTCGTCAGTGCGGGACTGCTTCGTCATGGCGCCAGCTCCTTGGTGAGCGCAGCGGCGATCTCGGCGCTCAGGTCCGAGATGCGCTCGCGCGCGCGATAGACCTTGCCGATCGCGAGCCGAGTCTCGGCGGCGATGTCGGCCGGGCGGTCGTTGCCCTGGGCCATCTCCATGAACACCGCCGTCGCGTCTGCGTTCCCGTCGAGCCGCTCAAGCATCAGGGTGGTGGCGCGGTTGGCTAGCTGGCGATCCGCCGCGACCTGCTCCGGCGACGGACTCGGGTCGGTAGGGCTGGGATGGGCAGGCTCCGCCGGGACCTCCTGACGCGTCGCCTTCTTCCGGGACCGGTTGATGATGATCCCGCGGACCCGACTTTCGACGCAGTCGGCGAACTCGGCGTAGAGCGTGCGGTCCCACCCTGCGGCGATGATCTGCTCCAGCGCCTGACCCGCGACCGCCTTCGCCTCTGCACCGGTGATCCGGAGGCCGAACCGCCGTGCGCGGCGCTCTGCGTAGAGCGCCCCTTGCAGGAGCTGCTGGCCCCAGTCGAGGTCGGCGGGGAAGTCGTCGGGCATCCGCTGAGGAGAGAGGTTGCCAGAAGCCAAAGTTCCGGACCGGAAAAGACCCCGGAGCCGACCTCTACCCGCGGACGGGCACCGATCGGCGGCTGCTCTGGGAGGTCGTCATGAACTGGATCACGGGTGTGAAGTACAACGGCGGCAGCACGATCGCCGAGGTCGAGGTGCGCGTCGACGACGGGAGCGTCATGGGCACCCCGACGCGCGCGTCGCGGCAGCAGGTCGTCGCCGCGATCGATCACGGCAGCTCGTACACCACGGCGTTTCAGCAGGCGGGGAAGTGGGTCCGGGGGGAGGACGTTCGCGTCGTCACCGTCGGCTACCAGCGCTTCCTCCGGACCGACCGCAACGCGGTGAGCGCCGACAACCTCGGGAGCCTCCCGCAGGTCCCGTAGCGGCCGGCGGTCGGTCCCGACGACGACGAAGGAGATCGCAGATGAAGCTCAAGTCCGTGCGCGTGAAGATGTTCCGCAACTTCCTGGACTCGACGGAGGTCGCCATCGACCCCGAGATCACCGCCCTCGTAGGAAAGAACGAGAGCGGGAAGTCGAGCTTCCTGACCGCGCTCGCACGTCTGCATCCGGCTCGGGATGGCGTCGGCGAGTTCACGACCCACGCCGACTACCCAGCGTGGCTGGAGAAGAAGCACCGGCTAGCGCAGGGTGACGCGAAGCTCGCGGGCACGAAGCCGGTCGAGGCCGTCTTCGTGCTCGATAAGGACGACTGCGAGGCGTTCGACGAGCAGCTCGGGGCCGGAGTGGTGCGGGCGCAGGAGTTCTCCCTCATGCGCACCTACGAGAACCAGTTCCACTGGACCTTGAAGTGGGACGAGGCAGCGCTGGTGCGGGCGATCCTCGTCGCCGGTTCCGTGAAGGCCGACGCAGCGCCCACCGCGTACGCGGCCAAGACGATCGACGAGCTTCACGCTGCCGTCGCCGCGCTCGCGGCCGGGGACCAGGTGCAGCAGGCGGTCGCGACCGCGGTGCAGGCGGCGGAGAAGGAGGCCCTCACCGGCAAGAAACCGAGCGCGGTGGTCTGGGAGGCGGTCTCCTCGCGGATCCCGAAGCTCTTCTACTACGCCCACTACTCGTCGCTCCCGAACCAGATCCACATCCGTGAGCTGATCAAGAAGTCGAAGGGGAAGACCGCGCTCACCGACGGCGAGCGCACGGCCCTCGCGCTCCTGCGTCTCGCCGCGTCGGACGACGCCTACCTGATCAACGCGGACTACGAGCTGCGGAAGCGGGAGCTGGAGAACGTCGCGAACGCGCTCACCGACGACGTGCTCGCGTACTGGTCGCAGAACCCCGACCTGCGCGTCCACATCGACGTGACGCAGGTGACCGAGCCGGCGCCGAACGGCGGCCAGCAGGCCGTCGTCGACCAGTTGAAGGTCCGGATGTACGACGATCGCCACCGCCTCTCGCTGCCCTTCGGGAGCCGGTCGAGCGGCTTCCAGTGGTTCTTCTCGTTCCTCGCCGCCTTCTCGGAGTTCGAGCGGGAGGACCAGCGGATGATCATCCTCCTCGACGAGCCCGCCCACGGGCTACACGCGCGCGCTCAGGCCGACTTCCTTCGGTTCATCGAGGAGCGGCTCGCGCCGAAGCACCAGGTCATCTACACGACGCACTCGCCGTTCATGGTGCAGCCCGGACAGCTCCAGCGCGTGCGCGTGGTCGAGGATCGCGGTCGCGAGACCGGCGCCATCGTCTCGAAGGAGGTGCTCTCGAAGGACCGGGACACGGCAAGGCGGATCCGATCCTGAGCGCTGCGCTTTCACCGCCTGAAACAAGGGCTTGAGCTGGGTGGGCATGAGGATCAGCCTGTCGATGGAGGTCCGCATGTCGAAGAGCAAGAAGGTGCCGCCGATCCAGAGCGCGCGCGCGAAGGCCCGGTCGGTGGACAAGCTCGCGGCGATGATCGAGCGGGAGGTCCAGCGACGGCTTGGTCCGAAGTCCACGTTCGAGCAACGCAACAACATGACCGCCGAGATCATCAAGGAGGCGGCGTTCCAACGTGAGGATGGCGACCTTCGGCGCATGACGACGGACGACGAGGAAGTCGACGAAGAGGACGGTAGATGGCAACGGCTCGATCCGTCGTCGTCGGCGATCTACTTTGGTCGCTGGGGCCCGCACGAGATCGCCGAGCCGCTCTACCGCAAGGTGGGCGTGCGCAACGGCCCGACGATGAAACCGATCGAGCGACGCGCGGGGATCATCGAGCACATGACGCCGGACATGGCGTGCATCGTCGTCGCGCTCGAGGCGGAC
>JBBSAT010000426.1:0-5169 GCA_038252025.1 Polyangiales bacterium
CGGTGGTCAGCGCGCCCAGAGTCGCGACCCCGATGCCCATGTGGACGGCGGCCAGCGCCTGGAGCGTCCCGAAGTCCCGCACGGGATCGATGCCGATGTCCTGGCCCTCGGAGACGATCACGCCGAGCACGACCTGGAGGAGCATGCCAGTGAGGTGGACCCACCTGAGCGCGGCGTGGGCTCGCACGCGCCCCGCATAGGCCGAGCTCTGGTGCGCGATGTCGAGCGGATCGGGCATCGCGAAAGAGAGCGCGAACGTCGTGACGTAGAAAGCGCCGAGGGCCGACGCGGCGATCACGTGAGGCACAGGGACTCCTGTGCAGGAGTCCTGAAAGACCGCGGACTGGTGGGCGCACGCCGTGTCCGCGTGCGATCCGTGGAACCCGTACTCGTCGGCGAACTGGATGAAGCCGAAGACCGTCGTGGCGAGCATCGCGACGAGGGTCATCACGCCGAACACCCTGTGGACCGTCGCGATCTCCTGGCGCTGCCGGAGCTGCGCGCTCACTTCCTCATCGGACAGGGCCAGCGGAGACGGGGCTCCTGGCGCCAGCTGCGCCACGACCGATGGCCCGAGGTCGAGCGGTGCCGGAGGCTGGAGCGAGAAGCCGAAGATCGGCGTGGAGAGCGCGAGCACAGCGAGCATGGACGGCATGGACCCCTCCCGTCGACTGCCTGAGACGGACCTTCCGTGCGCAGGCAGTCGGCCTTCGTGCGACTCCGCTGGGTGAGCACGTGGCGTGCCCTTTCAGTTCTCGCTGAATGCGCGGCCCTGTCCGAGCCGTCTGGGGCACATCGTCGGCGCGGTGGCTACGCCCCGAGGCGCGGACGCACACGAGGCTCGCGGCCTCGCGAGCGCGGGCGGCCATTCGCGAGCCCTCCGGCGTCGATCAGCTAAGGTCCGCGCCGTGACCCTTCCCGTGGAGAACACTCAACCCGTGCGCGAGAACGGCAGCGCTTCGTCGGAGCCCTCGGACGTCGAGCGCGTGCAGCAGCTCGCGGTCGCCAAGAAGCGGCTCGTCGCCGAGATCAAGAAGCGCATCGTCGGCCAGGACGAGGTCATCGAGCTCCTCCTCATCGCCTTGTTCGCTCGCGGCCACGGTCTGTTCGTCGGCGTCCCCGGGCTCGCGAAGACGTTGCTCATCACGACGCTCGCCGAGGTGCTCTCCCTGAGGTCGAGCCGCATCCAGTTCACGCCGGACCTCATGCCGACGGACATCACGGGCACCGACGTGCTCGAAGAGGATCCCGAGAGCGGGCAGCGCCGCTTCCGGTTCGTGCAAGGCCCGGTGTTCACGAACATCCTCCTGGCGGACGAGATCAATCGGACACCGCCGAAGACACAGGCGGCCCTCCTCCAGGCCATGGCCGAGGGGCGCGTGACGGCGGGCGGCAAGACCTATCCGCTCGAAGCGCCGTATGCCGTGTTCGCGACGCAGAACCCGATCGAGCAGGAGGGCACCTACCCGCTTCCCGAGGCGCAGCTGGACCGCTTCCTGTTCCAGATCGACGTCGGCTATCCGCGCCCCGAAGAAGAGATCGAGATCGTGCGCCGGACGACCGCGCCGATGGAGGGGTCGCTCAGTCGCGTGCTCGACCGCGAGGAGATCCTGGCGCTGTCGAACCTCGTCCCGAGGGTCCCGGTCGCCCCGCACGTCATCGAAGAGGCCGTGTCTCTCGTGCGTCGCACGCGCCCGGACGACCCCACGGCCTCCGCGCGGGTGCGTGACCTCGTCGCGTTCGGTGCGGGGCCGCGCGCGAGCCAGGCGCTGATCCTCGGCGCGAAGGCGCGCGCGGTGCTCGACGGCCGGTTCGCCGCGGAGGTGGAGGACGTTCGTGCGCTCGGGCTGCCGGTGCTGCGGCATCGGATCGTCCCGAGCTTCCGGGCCGAGGCGGAGCGCGTGCGAGCGCGCGATCTCATCGAGGAGCTGCTGGTCCGCGCGTGAGCACGCGAGACGAGACGACGGCGAAGCCTGCGATCGACCCCGCGACCGCGCGGAAGGTCGCAGGCCTGACGATCGAGATCCGCCGCGCCGTCGACGGTGTCCTCTCCGGGAAGCATCGCAGCCCCCACCGCGGCGCGAGCGTCGTCTTCGTCGAGCACCGCGAGTATCGGCCCGGTGACGATCCCCGGCTGATCGACTGGCGCGCGTATGCGCGAAACGACCGGCACGCCATCAAGCGCTTCGAGCAGGAGACGCAGCTCCGGGCCACGCTCCTGCTCGACGTGTCGCGCTCGATGGAGTTCCCCGACGGTGAGCTGTCGAGCGGAACGCACACCAAGCTCGAGCACGCCGCTGCTTTGCTGGCGGGGATCGCGCTCGTCCTGCGCCGCCAGAGCGATGCGATGGGCGTGCTTCGCTTCGCGCGCGACGTCGAGCAGGTCCTTCCTGCGCGAGCCTCGATCGCACACGTCGAGCGAGTGCTGACCGAGCTCGCCCTTCCCGTCAGCGACGCGAGAGGAACGGGCCTCGCCGCCGCGCTCACCGAAGCCCACACGCGCTCCGGTCGCCGCGGGCTCGTGGTCCTCGCGAGCGACCTGCTCGATCTCGAGGGCGAGCCCCTCGCGCTGATCTCGCAGCTCGTTGCCCGCGGCCACGACGTGTGGGTGCTCCAGGTGCTCACTGCGGAAGAGCTCGAGCTCCCGGGAGAAGGCGCAGCGCGCTACCTCGGCCTCGAAGGAGAGTCGCCGGTCGAGGCCGAGCCCTCGCTCGTTCGCGAAGCCTATCGCCGTGAGATCGATGGGTTTCTGTCGCGATGTCGCACCGTCGTGACCGCGAGCGGCGCGCGGTATCGCCTCGTGCGAACCGACGAGCCGATCGAATCCGTCCTCGCGGAGCTCTGCGCCACGGGCCGAACGAGCGCCGCAGCATCACGAGGCGCGTCGTGGGGCTAGTCTTCCCGCTCGCGCTGGCAGGACTGGTGCTCGCCGCGATCCCGGTGCTCGCTCACTTGCTCCGTCAGAGCGACGTGCCGAGCCGTGCGCTGCCGACGGTCGCGCTCCTCGCACGCGCGGTCGCGGCGAGCCGACGACGCGTTCGCGTGGTCGACCCCTGGCTCCTCGCGCTCCGCATCGCGCTCGTCGTCGTCCTCGCAGTCAGCGTGGCCGCGCCGTTCATGGAGCGCGAGGTAGCGTTCGGAACGGGCGGGCTCGCGAGCGTCGTGGTCGTGGTCGACGATTCGATGTCGATGTCCCGCGTCGAGCGCGCGGGAACGCCCTTCGAGGCTGCGCGGGCTCGCGCGATCGAGGCGATCGGCGCGCTGCCGGAAGGATCCGAGGTCGCCCTCGTGCTCGCTGGCAGTCCCGCCCGCGTCGCGGTCTCGCGAACCACCGACCGTGCGGCAGTGGAGCACGTGCTCGCCGATCTCGAAGCGCCGGGCGCTCGCGGGACGGCCCTCGAGGACGCTGTCGACCTCGCCGCGCGGCAGCTCGCGGGCGCGGCACACTCGGATCGCCGCGTTCTGCTACTGACCGATCTCGCCGGGCGTGGGAACGACGACACTCTGATTCCGCCGAGCAACATCGCGCTCGCCGTCGAGACCGTGGGTGAAGAGTCGCTGCCCAACGTCGCGATCGCGAGCGTCGATGCGACCGAGGACCCGACGCTCGACGGCGCGCTCTCCGTCGCCGTGACGATCAGGAGCTTCGACAGCGATGCCGACACGGCAGCCCTGTCGATCCGACACGATGGCCGTGTGCTCGCGAGCACCGAGGTCGCGCTCGCGGACGGCGGAGGCCGCGCGACGCTCCGCGTTCTCGTGCCGGATGATGGCGACCCGACGGCGGAGGCGCGGATCGAGGTGGCGGGCGATGCCCTCGTCCTCGACGACGCGCGAGGGGTCCTCATGCGGCCTCCCTCGGCCACGCGCGTGCTCCTGGTGGACGGGAACGCCGAGCCACTCTCCCGTCGGACCGTCGGCGGAGGGGGCGCCAGCACGCGGTATCTCGCCCAGGCGCTCAGCCTTTCGCCGCCGACGCTGGGCAGCATCATCACGCGCCGAACCGACGTGGACGCGTTCGTGTCGGGAGAGGACTCGGCCGACGTGGTCGTGCTCGCGGACGTCGACCTGGAGCGCGCCGACGTCGCGGCCCGCGTGCGCGCCATGGTGGCTGTCGGCACTGGTCTGCTCGTCGCCGCGGGGGACCGCGTGCGCCCTGGGGCGAGCGCCATGCCCGAGCTCCTCCCTGGCCGCGTCGCATCGACGACCACGGCCGAGCAGGTCGGCCTCGTGGCCGGTCCGGCGGCGCTCGCTTCGCGCGACCAGGGCTTGAGCGCGGTGCGCGTCACCCGCGCGCTCGTCATCGATCCGACGCGGCCGGAAGACGTCGCGCTCGCGTTCGCGGACGGGTCGCCGGCGCTCCTGATCGACGAGGCGCGCCGGACCGCGATCTTCGCGCTGGCTCTGGACGACTCGACCTCCGATCTTCCGTTTCACGCCGGGTTCGTGCCGCTCGTCCTCGAGCTCGTGCACGCCCTGTCGCGGCCGGGCGCCGCACCCGACGCGGCCTTCTCGCCCGACGTGGCTCCGCTCCTCGGCGTGGAGCCCGGCACGAGCCGCCTCGAGGTCGTGCGCCCCGATCACTCGATCATCGGCCTGGAGGACGACGCGCTCGAGAGCCCGATCGCGCTCTCCCAGTTCACGGCACCGGGCGCGTACCGCGTCAGGGTCACCGACGCCGCTGGAACGCGAGAGGAGATACGCTCCGCGTTCGTGGTCGCGCCGCCGATCGAAGAGAGCAACCTGCGTCGATCGACCCAGTCCAGCGCCGTCGTGGCGGCGGCTGGCGCGCGCGCGACCTCGACGGTGCGGGACTCCCTCGCTCCGTGGTTCTTCGTGCTGGCTGGGGTCCTCGCGCTCGCCGAAGGCTTCGTTCGCCGAAGCCGCGCCTGAGGTCAGGGCGCGCGTACGCCGCGTACGACGCGATCACGGTCACCGAGATCACGAACGACGCTCACGTCGCGAAGCCCTGCCTCTTCGAGCGAGGACCGCGCGAGCGGACCCTGGCCCGCCCCGATCTCGAGAAGGACGTGGCCGCCAGGCCGGACGTAGCGCCTCGCGTCGCGAGCGATCGCACGCACCAGATCGAGCCCCTCCGGCCCGGGCGCGAAGAGCGCCAGAGAGGGCTCGTGATCGCGAACGTCGGGCTCCAGCGCGGCGCGCTCGGCC
>JBBSAT010000427.1:0-5164 GCA_038252025.1 Polyangiales bacterium
AGGACGGCGACTCGCTCGATGAGGAGATCGCGCTCCGCACGCTCTTCCGGCGCGAAGGGGACGCGCGTGACGAGCACCGTCTTGCTCTTCAGCGTGTCCGTGGCCTCGAACTGCCGACCGTCGAGCTTCCGCTCGATCCGAAAACGATCCGCGAGGATCACCGGCTTCAGGCCCGGCGTGACCTCGGAGGATTTCTGGAGGGTCGAAGTGGGCATGAGCGTCCTGTTCGCAAGCGCCAGGCCGTCGAAGGTCGTGGAGAAGCAGCGGTCCAGCCTCAGGAGCGTGGCACCTCGCCACGGCCGCGGCATGCCTCGATGGCAAGAAGCCTCGTGGCCGCGCTCGGGGGCGCGTCAGGCGCCTGGCTTGGCCGGGCCCATCGGAGCCGTCTCGAGGAACTTCCACGCCGCGTTGTCGCGCTCGATCCGGAGCAGCTCCCACTGATCGCGCAGCAGCGCGACGGGGTGCCCGTCGACGTCGAGCACGCCGAGCGGCACGCGGCGCGCCTCGAGCTCCTTCGGCCCCGCCACGCCGGCGACCCAGCGTGCGAACGCGTAGGGCAGCCGATCCATGATCACCTTGGCGCCGTACTCGTGCTCGAGCCGGTACTGGAGCACCTCGAACTGCAGCTGACCGACCACGCCGAGGATCGGATCCTTCTCGCGCCCGGGCTGGAAGAAGAGCTGGAGCGTGCCCTCCTCGGCCAGCTCGTCGATGCCCTTCTGCATCTGCTTGCGCTTCATCGGATCGAGCAGCGTCGCGCGGGCGAAGAACTCCGGCGAGAAGCGCGGCACCGAGTCGAACGTGACCGGCGGGCTGCCGGTGCTGATGGTGTCGCCGATGCGGAAGATGCCCGGGTCGTGCAGGCCGACGACGTCGCCGGCCCAGGCCTCGTGGATCGTCTGGCGCTCCTGCGCGAAGAGCTGCTCGGCCCGCGCGAGGCGCACCTCTTTGTCGAGCCGGTAGTGCCAGACGCGCATGCCGCTCTCGAACTTGCCGGAGCAGATCCGCGCGAACGCGATCCGGTCGCGGTGGTTCGGATCCATGTTCGCCTGCACCTTGAAGACGAACGCGGTGAAGCGATCGTCGCCCGGGTACACGGTGCCGACGCTCGTCTGATGCGGCTGCGGGGGCGGGCACATGTTCTCGAAGGACTCGAGGAAGGGCTCGACGCCGAAGTTCGTCAGCGCGCTGCCGAAGTAGACAGGCGTCACCTCGCCGCGGAGGAACACCTGCTGGTCGTAGCTGTCGCCCGCGCCGGTGAGCAGCTCGGCCTCGTCGCGGAGGTTCTGCGCGAGCTCTTCGCCCGCGAGCGCGTCGATCTGCGGGTCGTCGAGGCCGCGCATCTGCATCGGCACGCGCGACGCGTTCTTCGCCGTGCGGTCGAACGTGAGGACGGTCTTGGCCTCGAGGTCGTACACGCCGCGGAAGCGGTCGCCGCTGCCGATCGGCCAGGTGCGCGGCACGGTCTTCATGCCGAGCACTTCTTCGATCTCGCTCATGAGCGCGAAGGGATCGCGCGCCGGGCGGTCGAGCTTGTTCACGAACGTGACGATGGGCGTCCCGCGCATCTTGCAGACGTGGAAGAGCTTCTTCGTCTGCTCCTCCACGCCCTTGGCGGCGTCGATGAGCATGATCGCGCAGTCCGCCGCAGTCAGCGTGCGGTAGGTGTCCTCGCTGAAGTCCTGGTGGCCCGGCGTGTCGAGCAGGTTGTAGCGGATGCCGCCGTACTCGAACTGGAGCACGGAGCTCGTGATCGAGATCCCTCGCTTCTTCTCGAGGTCCATCCAGTCGCTGGTCGCCGACTTCTGGGCGCGCCGCGCCTTCACCGCGCCTGCCGAGTGGATCGCCCCTCCGTAGAGGAGGAGCTTCTCGGTGAGGGTGGTCTTCCCCGCGTCGGGGTGGGCGATGATCGCGAAGGTGCGCCTTCGCTCGTGCTCGGCCTGCATGGCTGCCTCGGAAAAAGGAGGCGCGTTGTAGCAGGCGAGCCGGCTTCAGCGAGCCCCGATCGATGATCGCCGGAAGAGGAGCCGCGACCCTCGTGGAGCGTGCCGTGAGGAGGCCGCGTCGGACCTCCTCCGGCGTCGCGTCGGCTGTCACGTCGAGAGGGGCGCGTGCATCCTCGGGAGTCATGCGAACGCGCCCGCGCCCACGGGTCGTCGCGACCGCGGCGTGTGCGCGGCGCTCGCCGAAGACGCCTACGGTCGCGCGGCGCGCGGCCCCGAGCGGTGGCGGCGGCGCGCGAACATCGCGAAGCAGAGAGCGAGCGCCGAGAGCGCCACGGGCGATCCGCGACCGTGCGCGACGCTGCAGTCGCTGTGGAGCATGCGGCTCGTGTCGGGCTCGATGTCGTAGTCCATGCCGTCGTCCGTCGGATCGCCGAGCTCTTCCTCGCCGGCATCGCCCATCGGGAGAGGCGGCACGCCGAGCGAGGCGTCGGCCCACGGGTCCATCGGGCCCGCGTCGGGCACGCCCAGATCGGGCACACCCGCGTCGGGCTCCACGACCTCGGCCGGTCCAGTGTCGCCGGCGCCGGCATCGCCCGGCCCGACGTCGCGTGGTCCCGCATCGCGTGGTCCCGCATCGCGCGGTCCCGCATCCGGCCGCGGCACGGGCGTCCCGCCGAAGTAGAGCTCGCGGATCGCGGCGACATCGCCCGCGCTGATCGTCGCCCAGTCGTGCAAGAGCAGCCGGCCATCGCTTCGCACGATGGAGGCGCTGCCGTCGCCCGTGAGCGTGTACGAGCGGTAGTGCATGGTCGACGTGATGTCGTACGCGCCGACCCGGCGTGCTCCCGTCCTCATGATCTCGAACGCGTCCCGGTACGCGCTGGGCACGTGAGCCCAGCGAATGGTCACGTGGCTGTCGCGATCCGGGCGCGTGTGCTCGTGCCAGAGACCCAGCAAGTGCCCGGTCTCGTGGACCACGACGCCGAGGTTGCACGCCGTGTAGCGCGACGTGTCGCGGAGGTAGACGTAGCGGCGCCCTCCGTCGTAGCCCACCTGAGCGCGGCAGACGGAGTTCCCGGGCTCCTCGGAGAACCGGACGTAGGCGCTCTGCGTCGTCCGCGGCACGAAGCGAAGGCCGGTCGCCTCCCACGTGTGCAGGGCGGTGCGAACACGGGCCGGGGTCGAGACGCTCGAGGCGATCACGTAGGGGATGACGCCGTGTGGCCAGAGACGGGACGTCCCGGTGACCGCGAAGAGCGGCTCGACGGCCGCGCCGGTCTCCGGGTCCGCCGCGGGGATCTCCTCCTCACCGTCGAGGACGATGTCGCCCTCGAACGTGCGAATCCCGTCGACCGTCCGATAGCGGAGGTCGAGCGCCTCTCCGTCGATCACGAAGCGGCCGGTGCCGGCCTCGCCGACCTCTTCGGGCCATCCCTCTTCATCGGCGACGAGCTCCGAGGGCTCGCTGGCGCATCCGAGAAGCGCGGCCGAGAGAGCGATGGTCACACCCCAACCCTGTCGTCGTCGCGGCATGGACCCGTCAACGCAAGGGGCGGGCCCGTCTCCAGGCGCGAGATCGGGCCTGAAAACAGCAGATCGGGCGTGCTCGCGTAGCGGTCGATGCGACGATGCGCCGGCCGGTCACGGCCCGCCGCACGAAACCTGGACGCTGGCCGAGGAAGCTCGGAAGCGCGAGAGTTCGCGGGATGCCCTCCCCGAGCAGAAGCCCCGACCCGGCCCTGACGTGGTCCGAGGCTGCGTTGCTGCACGAGGCGCTCGTCGCGCCCCGGAGCGCGCTGGTGCCGATGCCGGACACGGTCGTCGAGGAGCGAGCCGGCTGGCACAGCGTGCGGACGCCCTCGATGCGGCTCGGGGGCCTCAACGAGGTCTTCCACGCGGAGCTCGACGAGAGCGAGGTCGAAGCAGTGATCGACGACACGCTCGCGCGCTACGCCGCGGACGACATCCGGTTTCGGTGGACCCTGGGGCCCGGCACGAAGCCCGGAGACCTCGGAGAGCGTCTCGCGCGGCGAGGGCTCATCCCGACGGTGTCGCGCGTGATGTGGCGGTCGACCCGCCTCGAGCGCGGGCCGTTCTCGGAGCCCAAAGGCGATCACCCGATCGTGAGCGAGGCGGTCGATGCGCCTGGGCTGGACGCGTTCACGCGCGTGATCGCGGAGGGCTGGTCGCTCGAGCCCGGCGCGCTCGACGCCTATCACGAGCGCTGCCTCGGCCATCCGGCGCGGCGACATCGCTTCTTCGTCGCCCGATCGGGAGCTGTGCCCATCGGCGCAGCCGGGTCCCTCGCGCTCGAACGCTCCGCATACCTCATCGGCGGCGTGGTGGTCGCGCGCGCTCGCGGCCTCGGCGCCTACCGCGCGCTCGTCGAGGCGCGTCTGGCGCGCGCTGCCGCGGACGGCCTCGCCATCGCGACCAGCATCGCGCGCGACTCGACCGCAGCGCCGATCCTGGCGCGCCTCGGCTTCACGACGCTCGCAAAGGTCACCTCGTTCTCCAACCGCTGAGCCGGGAGCGCGAGGACGTGCGACTCTCGGCGCCGATGGGCCCCGTCGAGACGGACACCGCGCCGGCCGGATACGTGCCTTCGAGGACGCTCGCGCGCGTCGCGATCGGAGCGTTGCTGCTGCGCTCGTGCGTGCACCTCCCGCAGCTCGCGTTCATCCCGCTCGCGCACACGGTGGTGGCGACCCTGGGCCCGGAGCGCGCGATGACGGCGGTGTGGGGGCTGACGGCCGCGACGGCCGCAGGTCTCTTGCTCGCGGGAATCGCGTTCGTGATGTGGACGTACCGCGTGGTCGCGAATGCGCGCGTCTTCGCCGAGGACGAGATGCCCTTCACGCCGAGCGAAGCGGCGTGGAGCTGGTTCATCCCGATCGTGAACCTCGTTCGCCCCTATCAGGTGATGCGCGCCGTCGAGCGCTCCGCGCTCCCCGTGGGTGGGAGCCCGAGCTCGCTCGTCTCGTCGTGGTGGGCCGCCTACCTCGGCCGGCTCGTGCTCCAGAGCGGCGTGGCGATGGCCACGACGTCGATGGACGAAGGGGCTCGCACCGCGGGCGCGCTCGCATCGATCGCGGCAGAGCTCGTCTCGGTGGGCCTCGCCGTCGCGCTGGTCCTGTACATCGAACGGCTCCAGTCGGAGCGCGCGGCGATGACGGCTACCGCGATCGCGGAGGTGTTCAGCTGAGGAGGGGGAGGGG
>JBBSAT010000428.1:0-5121 GCA_038252025.1 Polyangiales bacterium
GTCCCAGTCGATGTCCTCTGGCACGCACGCGCACGGTGCACCGTGGCACCACGTGCTCCGCTCGCGCGCGCGGGCGGGATACGTAGCGACGACCGACCCCGCTGCGTCGACGAGCACGATGCCCTCCGATCCGCGGCGCTCGAGCGACGCGATGCCGTCCATGACGGGCTGGAGGTGTCCATCGCAGGGTTGGCCGATCCCGCAGAGCGCGGTCCCCTCGCGAGTCAGCACGCAGGACCTCTGAAACGACACCTCCACGTCGACGAGATCGTCTCGCTGCTCGCGGCAGGCGTGACCGTTCCCGCTCCGCGCGAGGCAGCTCACGCTCCCGTCCTCGAGGACAGCGCAGAGAGCGTGGAGGGCGCCCGCGATGGCGCGCGCCGGCTCTAGATCGAGCACCCGCTCGGGGCCCTCGTTCGCGAGCTGCCATACCTGGCCGCCGACGCGAACGGCCGCGACGTCGCCCGCGGTGGTGAGCTCGGTGACGGGCGGGATCCCGGCCACCAACCGGTAGCTGAAGTCGCCGGTGACGGTGCCGACGCGGCCGTCGGAATAGAGGACGTACGGCCAGCCGGGCACCTCGAGCTGCGGCACCGGGCCGAGCGGGTGCGTGACGCGGACGGGCGTCTCCGACGCGGTCGCCGGAGCGACGACCACGTCCCCCTCGTTCGTCCGGTGTGCGACGGCGCGCTCGGCGGTGATCACGTACTCCCCAGCGCGACAGCCGGGCTCGCTGCAGATCGCGACCCCGGTGCTCGCACCGACGACGAAGTCATCGGCCGGCCCCCGCGCCCGGAAGCCGCCGCTCGAGGTCCAGTCGAGCGCGGCCGCGCCGGTCACGCTCGACTCCTCGGGCTGTCGCGTGCAGCGCATCCCATCGGTCCGCGTCACGGCGAGCGCTCGACGGAGCCGAAAGGCAGCCCAGTCCCACTGACAGCCCTCACAGCGCACGATCCCCTCTCGGCTCAGCGTGCAGACCGTCGGGGGCACATCGCCCGTGAGCGCCACGTCGATCGCATCGGTGACCGTAGACTCCGTGGTGATCGCCGGTGAGAGACCGTCGCACCGCACGGCTCCGTTCTCGAGCGCAGCGCACACCGTGTCACCAGACAGCGCGATCGCGATCGCTCCCTCGAGGACGGGCACGGCGCGCGGCACGCGCGAGGGCTCCCAGCAGTGAACGTCGCGGTCGGCGCGCGCGCAGAAGCGCACATCGGACCCCACGATCTCGTCGACGTGCGTCAGGCCCGTCGCGCGCATGGGCCCGTCACCCACTCCGCAATGCACCGCGCGGTCCTCCGCCAGAATGCAGAACGCACCCTGCACACCCACGAGGGTGGTGACACGAACGTCCGCGGCCCGCGCGCCGGGCTCGCCCGAGGTCGGGGCTCTGGGCTCGTCCGTGGTGGCCCGATGGTCCGAGGTCGACGGCTCGCCGGTCGGTGCGGGCGAAGCGTGGGCTGGGGGCGAAGCACCCGCGCCGCAGCCGACCACGAGCCACGCGAAGGCCCAGCTCATCATCGATCCAGATCGGCGCTCGACACGACCGGCTCGCTCGCAAGGCCCGCGGAAAAAGAAGTGGATCGGATCGGCGCCCGCCTGAAGCGCGCGGCGATCATTGCCGAGGCGCCCATCAGCGCGGGAGCGCGGCTCCAAGCCAGCAGCGGCGCGCTCGCGATGGCTCGTCGCGTCCGCCTCGATCTCGGTCGTGTACGCCACCGGGCCATCCTACTCGACGAACGCTACCGCGTCCGCGAGCCCTGACCCTCAGTCCTGGGTGTTCGTGAACGTGCGTGTGTCCATTCGATCGATGTAGAGCGTGCCGTCGAGGTGATCGATCTCGTGCTGCAGGATGCGCGCGTACCAGCCGCGCGCCTCGATCACGCGCGGCTCGCCGTGCTCGTCGAGGCACTCGACGCGCACGCAACGCGCGCGGGGAACGCGAGCGACGAAGCCGCGGACGCTGAGGCACCCCTCGGTGAACGTGACGTCGTCCCCCGGCACGAGGTGCAAGGTCGGGTTCACGATGACGTGGAACGGAACGGGGTCGCGCTCGCGCTCGTCCTTCACGTCGGCGCTCACGTTGGACACGTACTCCGGAGCGTCTTCGATCACGGCGAGCCGCAGTCCGACACCGACCTGCGGCGCCGCGAGACCCACGCCTGGCGCGTCGCGCATCGTGTCGCGCATCAACGCGATGAGGCTCTGGGTCTCCGCGGAGCGGAGCTCGTCCGGCGTGAGCTCGCTTGCGCGCTCCCGGAGCACCGGATGACCTGCCTGCACGATCTTGAGGAGCATGGCGTCGAGCGTAGCGCGAGCCGCGCTGCCGTCATCCGCGCGAGGATGGGCCGGAAGGACCTGACCACCGCTCAGCGCCGCTGGCGCGGAAGGGGCTTTCGCGGCTCTGCCGTCCGCGGGTCCTCAGGCCAGTAGTGCCTCGGATACTGGCGCATCAGCTCTTTCCGGATCTTCGGATAGTGCCTGTCCCAGAAGCCTGCGAGGTCGGTCGTGACCTGCACCGCGCGCATGTTGGGCGCGAGCAAGTGAAGCACGATCGGCTCGCCGCCCGCGCGCGGGCCCTCGAGCAGGCCGAAGAAGTCCTGCATGCGCGACTCGACCCACGGCGGGCGGTCCACCTCGTAGGTCACCTTGTTGCGCCGGGCCGGGAGCGCGACCTCCTTGGGCGCGAGCTCGTCGACGCGGGCGCGCGCACGGCCGCCGAGGGCCTCGAGGATCGACGCGAAGACGTCCGCCTTCGCCAGCTCGGCGAAGCTGCGCCTCCCCTCACACGCCGCCGCCAGCGCGCTCGTCACGAAGGCATCGTCGAGGACGGGAAGCGACGGATCGGCGCGCCGCGCGAGGTCGAGCCGCAAGCGCAGCTGCCCGAGCGCGTCGCGGTCCACGAAGCGACCGAGATCGCGAGCCAGCGCCGCTGCGGCCAGCACCGCCGCCGCGCCCTCGACTCCTGCCGCGTCCCCGCGCGACTCGTCGATCGCGATCCCATCGTAGGTGAGCGCCGTGACGAGCTCGATGCGCTCCTTCTCCGGGTCGAAGCGCACCTCGCGCACGTCCTTCACCCGATCTGGAAAGAGCTCGAGCAGCCACTCGGGCTCGATCGCCGAGGCGATGCGGCAGAGCACCTTGCCGTTCTTCTCTTCGGCCTCGACGCAGACCATGAGCTCGGCGTCGCGGACCACGCTCGACTCCGCGAGGCGCGCGCTCCCTCCGCCCGCGAGCACGATCTCGTCGCCGTTCTTCTTCCGGCGCTTCCCGACGCGGTCGGGATAGCCGGCGAGGACGGCGCGCAAGAGCGCCGTCTCGATGTCCGAGGTCGAGTCTCCCCGCACGTCGAGCCGCACGCGGGAGAGCGAGCGCAGGATCTGATCGCGCAGGCGCACCACCGCGTTCGAGGCGCCCGCATCCAGTCCGTGGTGAGAGAGCGAGGAGCGCGAGAGGCCTTCCTGCTCTGCGCTCGCGATCGCCTCGAGGCGCTCCATCGCGTCCGACGTCCCGCTCTCGGACGCGGCGCGCTCTCGCTCTCCGAAGCGCGTGCGCAGCGCGGCGCGGATCTCTCGCTCGGCGAGCGTCGCGGCGAGCAGGGCGCCGTCGCGCTCGAGCCCTGCATCGCGCGCGGCGAGCACGATCTTCCCGAGCCGCGGATGGATCGGCAGCGCGAGCATCGCGCGCCCTTCTCTCGTGATCGCGCCCGATGGGTCGATCGCGCCGAGCCGTGCGAGCAGGTCGGTCGCCGCCTGGATCGCGGCGAGCGGCGGCGACTCGAAGAACGGAAACGCGGCGACGTCCGTCACGCCGAGGCTCGCGAGCGAGAGCACGGTCTCGGCGAGATCGACCCGCAAGATCTCGGCTGGATCGAAGCGAGGGCGGAGCGCGTGGTCGTGCTGGAGATAGAGCCTGAGCGCTCGTCCGGCGCGCGTTCGACCGGCTCGACCGGCTCGCTGCGTCGCGGACGCCTGCGAGATCGGCGCGAGCTCGAGGATCGGCAGACCCGACCACGGCGAGTGACGCGCCATGCGGTGCAGGCCCGAGTCGACGACGGTCGTCACGCCGTCGATCGTGAGCGAGGTCTCCGCGACGTTGGTCGCGAGGATGATCTTCCGCTTCGCCGAAGGCCGCACCGCGCGGTCCTGCACGTCGGGCGGCAGATCTCCGTGGAGCGGGACGAGGTCGACGTTCTCGCGCGACGCGAGCGAGGCGAGCGCCTCCTCGCACCTCCGGATCTCGCCGGCGCCGGGCAGGAACACGAGCACGTGACCGTCCGGCTCTTCCTTGAGCGCGCGGGCGCACGCGCTCGCGACCTGCGCTTCGAGCGGGCGGTTGTCGCGCTCCTTCTGGTGCTCGATCGTCACCTCGTAGGGCCGCCCGGGGACGCGGACGATCTCGGCGGAGAGGAACTCGGCGACCTTGTCCGTGTCGAGCGTCGCGCTCATCGCGACGAGCGCGAGCTCGGGCCGCCGCTCGGCGCGCAGCTTCCGGAGCATCGCGAGCGCGAGATCGGCGTGGAGCGAGCGCTCGTGCAGCTCGTCGAGCACGACCACCGAGATGCCGGAGAGCATCGGGTCAGCGACGAGGCGACGCGTGAGGATCCCCTCGGTGACGAAGCGAACGCGCGTCCTCGGGCTCGAGACCTCCTCGAAGCGAACGGTGTAGCCGATGCGCTCGCCGACCTTCTCGTCGAGCTCCTCCGCCACGCGCCGCGCCGCCATGCGCGCAGCGATCCGTCGTGGCTCGAGCACGAGGATCTCACCCACGTCGAAGCGCTGACTGAGCAGGAGCGCGCGCGGGACGCGCGTCGTCTTTCCGGCGCCCGGCTCCGCGGCGAGCACGAGCGCGCCACGCGTGGCGACCGTCTCGACGATCGCGGGCAGGAACGGATCGATCGGGAGGGCGATCAAGGCAGGAGTGCTCGCGCAGCCAACTGCGGACGGAAGTGCTCAGAGAGCACGGACGGTAGCGGTTGGCCGCGCGAGCCGATCATCTGCATCAAGGCAGGAGTGCTCGCGCAGCCAACTGCGGACGGAAGTGCTCAGAGAGCACGGACGGTAGCGGTTGGCCGCGCGAGCCGATCATCTGCATCAAGGCAGGAGTGCTCGCGCAGCCAAC
>JBBSAT010000429.1:0-5099 GCA_038252025.1 Polyangiales bacterium
GCCGCGCTCGGCCGGCGCGCGGAGCTCGGCCTGTTCACGCTCGAAGAGCGCGAGGTCGAGATCTATCCGTTCTTCTCCTCGGGCGTGGAGCCCCACCCGCCGCCCTCACTCCTGCCCGGGCAGAGCGAAGCTGTCGACGCGATCAACCTGGCGCAGCGCGCGGGCACGGGCGCGACGTTCCTGCTCCACGGCGTGACCGGCTCCGGAAAGACGGAGGTCTATCTGCGCGCGATCGCGGACGCGCGCGCACGCGGCCAGGGAGCGCTCTTGCTCGTGCCGGAGATCGCGCTGACGCCGCAGCTCGTCGGCCGCTTCCGCGCGCGCTTCGGCGACGACATCGCGGTGCTCCACAGCGGCCTCTCCGAGAAGGAGTGGACGAGCATGTGGCATCGCCTACGAAGCGGCGCGGTCACGCTCGCGGTCGGCGCGCGCTCGGCGATCTTCGCGCCGATCTCCTCGATCGGGATCATCGTCGTCGACGAGGAGCACGACCCTTCCTACAAACAGGAAGATGGCTTTCGCTATAATGCCCGTGATCTCGCGGTGTTGCGTGCGCATCGCGCGGGCGCCGTCTGCATCCTCGGCTCGGCGACGCCTTCGCTCGAGACCTTCCAGCTCGCCGAGACGGGCAAGTATCGACGGCTGGTGCTCGACGTTCGCGCGAACGAACAGGCGCTTCCGCCGGTCGAGATCGTCGATCTCGCGCGCACGGGCGCGGGCCCGAGCCGAGATCCGCTCCTCTCGATCATTCTGCATCGCGCGCTCGAGAAGTGCCTCGCTGCCGAGGGACAGGCGATCCTCTTCCTCAATCGGCGCGGGTTCTCGCCGTCGGTGCGATGCAAGAGCTGCGAGCACGTGCAGACCTGCCCCGCGTGCTCGGTCTCTCTGACGGAGCACCGGCGCGCGGGAGCTCTGCGCTGTCACTACTGCGACTACGCGCAGCCGCTCGGCACCGCGTGTCAGAAGTGTGGCTCGCTCGATCTCGAGCTCCTGGGCCTCGGCACCGAGAAGCTCGAGGCGACCCTCGCCGCCTCGTTTCCGGCGGCGCGTGTGGCGCGGCTCGATCGCGACGTGGCAACCGGGAGCGGCGTCGAGTCGGTGCTCGATCGCGTGCGGCGCCGCGAGGTCGACATCCTCGTCGGCACGCAGATGGTGACCAAGGGCCATGACCTTCCCGGCGTGACGCTCGTGGGTGTGCTCCTCGCGGATCAGTCGCTCTGCTTTCCCGATTTCCGCGCGGCGGAGCGCACGTTCCAGCTGCTCACGCAGGTGGCGGGCCGGGCGGGCCGGGCGGACAAGCCGGGCACCGTGGTGCTGCAGACCTTCCAGCCGCACGCGGCGGCGATCATCGCGGCGCAGCAGCACTCGTTCGCGATGTTCGTCGAGAGCGAGCTCGGCTTCCGCCGCGCGCTCGGCTATTCGCCCTTCGGCAAGCTCGTCGCGGTGCGCGTCGATGCGCCGGACGAGGGCGCCTCGGCGCGCGCGGCCACGCTCTTGGCGAGCATCGCGATGGCGAGCGAGCCCGTGCGCACGGGCCGCGTGGAGGTCCTCGGCCCGGCGCCGGCTCCGATCGCGCGCGTGCGCAGCCGCTTCCGCCATCGGTTCTTGCTCAAGAGCGCCGAGCGCCGCCAGGTGCGCCAGGTCGCGCTCGCGGTGCTGGCCCGCATCGAAGAGGGCCTCGACCACGCCCGCGCGTTCGTCGACATCGACCCCGTATCGATGCTCTAGCCGCGCCCCTCGCGAGACGCCTCCGAGCCCTCGCCCTGCAAGGCGGGGAGAGGGCTCGGTGAGGGGCGGTCGGATGCGGGCTACCCTCTTCTCGTGCGCCGACTCCAGCTCCTGCTCGCGATGTCGTTCGTCATGGCTTGTGATCCGTCGACTGCCACCGCGCCCACACCGATCATCCCCGTGACGCGCACGTACGTGCTCTCCACGATGGATGTCGCCGTCGACGACACGGTCACGCCCGCACGCTCCCACGGATTCGATCTCGACGGCTTGGTGGATGGCGACACCGCGTTTCCGTGCACCCACGCCATCGACCTCGTTCGACGCACCGGCGAGAGCGGGATCGACAACCAGTTTGGATCTCTCGTGTTGCCTGTGCTCGACAGCATGGTTGCCGGCGGCATCGACGAGTCCATTCGACTCGCCATCCAAGACACGACGGTCGCCGTGGTGATCGAGGTCTCGGGGATCGATAGCTTCTCGGACGATCCGTCCGTCCGCGTTCGCGTCCTGCTCGCCGCGCCGCCGGGGGGTGCGCTCGTCGAAGCAGACGGAGCTGGCCTCGCCTCCGGACAGGTGCTCGACGAGACGATGGACCTGGGCTCGACGTCCGGACGCATCGCGAACGACCGCCTCGAATCGGCGCTCGCTGCACTGCCTTTCCGGCTCCAAGTGATGGGCACCACGCTCGAGTACGCGCTGCACGACGCTCGCCTGAGCGCCGACGTCTCGAGCGGAGGATCGCTGCGCGACGGCGAGCTCGGCGGCGCGATTCTCGTCGCCGACCTCGTGAACTGCGCCTTCCTCGAGTGTCCGACCGTCGAGGTCATCGAGACGCTCGCCGCGCCCGACCTCGGGCCCGACGCCACCGGTGCGCACTGCTCGGGAATCTCGATGGGCGCAGGCTTCGAGGCCGTGACCGCCGTCCTACGCTGACCCACGGATGGCTTCGCTGCGAGCTCTCCAGTCCGTGTCGGGCATGCCGTCACCCCTTCCTTCTCCCACTTCGCGGGAGAGGGTGGTGAGACGCGCGCCGTACTCGACCCTGGCGTGCTATCGCGGCTCGTTCCAGTCTCGCCGTCGACCAAGGAGATACGATGCGACTCAAGTGCATGATGTTGTTCCCCGGACAGGTGGTCGAGGCGCGCCTCGTGTCTGCCGCCAGCCAGATGTCGCGCACCGAGAGCGACATACGCATCGAGATCGCGGGCCCGCCGCCGATCCAGCTCCCGCCGCCGGGAGCGCTCGGCGCCGAGATCGTCGAAGCGACGCGCGACGAATGGACGCGCATGAAGAGCGCCGGCTATGACCTGAAGCAGGCCAAGTAGGCGCTACTGCATGTGGTCGCCGATGGTCAACAGGGCACGCAGACCAGCCATCTGATCACCGACGTTCCCCAGGCCTACGCGGGGCGTGCGCAGATGGACAGCCGCCCGTGGGGCGCGCGGGGCCACGTGATGGCACCTCGCGCTACGCAGCCTTCGCGTGATCGGCCGCGTGCGGTCCGAGGATCGCGGCGAGCTGCTCGTCGGAGAGTCGGGCCTCGTCGCGAGCACGCTGGAGCCGGAGGACGAGCTCGGCGTCGAAGCTGGTGGCGGCGCGGCAGAGGTAGTCGGTTCGGAAGTCGGACCAGCGTCCGTCGTCGATGATGGCGCGTAGCAGCGACTTGCCCTCGAGGTTGTGCGAGCTCCATGCGCCGGCAACATGGAAGCGGACGTGCGTGCGGTCGCGGACCTGAGACTCGGCGCGCGAGCTGACGAATTCGAGGCCGCGCGCCTTCAGCTCGGCCGAGCGGATGTGATCCCAGTTGTTGCGTAGATAGGTCTGGAGCGTAGCGACGGGACACTTCTCGAGGTGCGCGGGCAGCTCGGGAGCACGATGCTTGCGCGCCCGTCGCAAGATGCGCTCGCGCTCACGCTCGTCGCGCTGCCAGCAGGCGTCGCGCATCGTCTCGCGCCAGTGCTCGACGTCGAGACCGACCAGGACGTGGCCCGCCTTGCGGATGTAGTCGCAGACGTGGTGCCAGTCGTCGTACCAGTGCGCCTTGGGGTAGCCGACGAACGCCTCGGCGAACGCCGCGGGCAGGTTCGAGCCCATGTCGCCGAGGCCTACGATCTCGGTGCCGTCGCCGAGCCCCTTGCGCGCCGCGAGCGCGAGCATCCGACGCGAGCGCTCGCCTTCGCGCGCATGCACCGGGACCATCGCGTCGAGGGCGCTCGCCTCGACTTCGCCCGGCACGCGAACGTCGAACGTGATCAGCTCGCGAAACTGGGTCTCGCGCTTGCGGCGCGGTAGGCCGCGCTTTGCGGTCTTCTTCTCGAATCCCGGGTCGCCGCGCACACACGGCGTGAGCGTGCCGGTGCGGACCACACCTCCGTCAGCCTGCAGCATCAGCAGCGGTACGCCGGTCGTACGGCGCTCGCGCTCGATCTGCGCGATCGCGGTCTCTCGCACGCGCTCGGCGTAGTCCGTCGCACACCGCTCGACCTCGAGCGCCATCCTGCGCAGCTTCGTGCGCTCGACCGTCTCACCGTAGTGGACGAGCAGATCGCGCTTGGCCTTGCCGTAGCTGTGCTGCGAGGCCGAGTAGCCGGCGCGCAGTCGGAGCTCGGCGCTCGTGTCGCCGCTCGCGAGGCCCGACACGAGAGCGGTGATGCTCAGCCCCGGCGCGTCGCATCGCGCGCACTCGAGGTACGGCTTGGGCACGCGCACCGTGAGCCCGAGCACGCGTAGCTCCATGGGTGCGCCCTCGCGGCGCTTGCACTTGCGGGCGTGTCCGCAGCCGGGGCACGCGCGGGTCGCGTCGACCGCCATCTGCGTCAGCATCTCGCCCCACACCTCGAACGCCATCACCGCGAGCGCCGCGCAGAGCGCGCGCACCAGCGCCTCGATCCGATCGAGAGAGGCCAGCTCGCGTAGCCCCATGTCGCGCAGCCGCGCGCCCGTCATCTCGCGGACCACCCGGCACACCTCGGCGATCCAATCCTCGTCGCTCATCGCGCCTCTCCCTGCGGCGAGCTGCGCCGCCGTCAGTCGTCGTCGTCGAGCGGAATCCCGGCCATCGGGTCCTTGCCCGGGATCGAGTGCCAAGCGTCCTGCTCGGTCAGCGTCGGCCGCACGAGCCGTACTTTCTCTTCGAGCAGCACGCGCCGCGCCGCCGGAAAGTGCGCCATGAAGGCCGATCGCAGTCGCGCGAGACGTGCAAGCGACCGACGCGTGTCGCGCTCCATCCGCCCGACGTCGTACTGCGTCGAGGGCTGATCGAGGATCGACAACGCCTCGGCATAGTCGCCATCGAGGTCGACCAGCTCGTCGAACGTGGACCGCGGAAGCTCGCGCGCGTCGATCGGAACACGGTCGATCGAGCGGAA
>JBBSAT010000430.1:0-4995 GCA_038252025.1 Polyangiales bacterium
GTCAAGGTGACCCTCGGTCCGAAGGGCCGGAACGTCGTCATCGAGAAGAGCTTCGGCGCTCCGACGATCACCAAGGACGGCGTCACCGTCGCCAAGGAGATCGAGCTCGCGGACAAGTTCGAGAACATGGGCGCGCAGATGGTCCGTGAGGTCGCCTCGAAGACGAGCGACGTCGCCGGCGACGGCACCACGACCGCGACCGTTCTCGCTCAGGCGATCTATCGCGAAGGCAGCAAGATGGTCGCCGCGGGTCACAACCCGATGGCCATCAAGCGCGGCATCGAGCTCGCGGTCACCGCGATCACCGAGCGCCTCGAGAAGCTGACCAAGACGACCAAGGATCCGAAGGAGATCGCCCAGGTCGGAACGATCAGCGCGAACGGCGACGCGACCATCGGCAAGATCCTCGCGGACGCGATGGAGAAGGTCGGCCGTGAGGGCGTGATCACCGTCGAGGAGGCCAAGGGCCTCGAGACGGAGCTCGAGATCGTCGAGGGCATGCAGTTCGATCGCGGCTACCTCAGCCCGTACTTCGTCACGGATCAGGAGCGCATGGAGGTCGTCCTCGAGGACCCCTACATCCTCATCTCCGAGAAGAAGATCTCGAACATGAAGGACCTTCTCCCGGTCCTCGAGGCGATCGCGCGTCAGCAGAAGCCGCTCCTCATCATCGCGGAGGACATCGAGGGCGAGGCTCTCGCGACGCTCGTCGTGAACAAGCTGCGCGGCACGCTTCACGTCGCTGCGGTCAAGGCGCCCGGCTTCGGCGATCGCCGCAAGGAGATGCTCAAGGACATCTCCATCCTCACGGGCGGTCAGGTCATCGCGGAGGAGCTCGGGCTCAAGCTCGAGAACGTCACGATGAGCGATCTCGGCCGCGCCAAGCGCGTCAAGATCGACAAGGAGAACAGCACGATCGTCGACGGCGGCGGCAAGAAGGCGGAGATCAAGGGTCGCTGCGACCAGATCCGCAAGCAGGTCGAGGACACCACGAGCGACTACGATCGGGAGAAGCTCCAGGAGCGCCTCGCGAAGCTCGCGGGCGGCGTGGCGCTGATCAAGGTCGGCGCTGCCACCGAGGTCGAGATGAAGGAGAAGAAGGCGCGTGTCGAAGACGCGCTTCACGCGACGCGTGCGGCCAGCCAGGAGGGCATCGTTCCCGGCGGCGGCGTGGCGCTCATCCGTTGTCAGGCGGTCCTCGAGAAGCTCGACGTTGCGGACGACCTCCGCATCGGCGTGAACATCGTTCGCCGCTCCATCGAAGAGCCGCTTCGGCAGATCGCGGCGAACGCGGGCGTCGAGGGCTCGATCGTCGTGGACAAGGTCCGCAACGGCAAGGGCGCGTTCGGTTACAACGCGGCGACCGACACCTACGAGGACCTGATCGAGGCGGGCGTCATCGACCCCACGAAGGTCGTGCGGACCGCGCTGCAGAACGCGGCCAGCGTCGCGGGCCTCATGCTCACGACGGAAGCGCTCATCGCGGAGCTTCCGAAGGACGAGAAGAGCGGCGGCGGCGGCGGGCATGCGCACGGCCCGGGCGGCGGCATGGACTTCTGAGATCGACTGATCTCGGATGACGGAGCGCCGGATCCCGAAAGGGGTCCGGCGTTTCTCTTTGTGCCGCCCAGTTGTGGGTCAGTACCGGCGAAGCGCGCGAAGGAGCTCGGCGAGCCGCTCGGCCGCCTGGCCCTGCCGGTCGTTGCCGAGGTCGCCCAGGATCGTCTCGAGGCCCGCGCGTGCATCCGCAAAGGCCGCGCGCATCTGCGTGTCGTCGCGCGACGCCGCGTCTACGCGGCCTTCGAGCAGCATGAGCTGCGCATCGCGATCGCCGACGAGCTGCTCGAGCCGGCGCATGTCGACCTCGCGCGTGACGCCAGCGGCGCTCGACTCGACGGACTGACGCGCACGGCGCTCTTCCGCCAGCTCGGCGGTGAGCCGATGGATCCTCTCGTCCGCCTCGAGCATGCGCGACGCGTCGCCGGATACGCGCTCGCCTTGCGCCACACGCTCGAGCGCTCGGATCCGATCGTCGCGCTCCTCGAGCTGCGCGGTGAGACTGCGGAGCATGACCTCACGGTCCTGAGCGTCACGCGCGAGGAGCTCGAGCTGCTGCTCCACGAGAGCCCCGCCACCGGGCCCTCCAGCGTGCGACTTCGACGCGGAGAGGCCCTGCTCGAGACGCGACAAGGTCTCGCGCACGTCGCGCAGAGCCTCGTCTGCCTGGGCCCGATCCGTGTCGAGCGCCGAGGCCTGGGCTTCGAGCCGCGTGATCGTCTTGGCGAGCTCTTCTTTCTCGCGCCGCTCCTCGTCCGCGCGGACGGAGGAGACGGCTTCGAGCGTCCCGATCGACTCGCTGGCCGCGACGAGCCGTTGCTCGAGCGCGTCCGTGGCGCGCTCCAGCGACGCGCGGGCATCACCGGCCTGCGCCAGGTTCGACGACAGGCGAGCGACGAGGGCGTCGCGAGCCCCGAGCCGAGCCGCGAGATCGGCCGTGCGCCTTCGCTCGTCGACGAGCTCCGCGCGAGCCTTCTTCTCCTCGTTCGCGGCAGCCTGTTCGGCCGAGCGGGTCGCATCGACGGAGCCGCGCAGCGCATCGAGCGCTGCTTCGGTGTCGGTCACACGGAGCGAGAGCCCAGTGCGCTCGCCGCGGAGCTGATCCAGCTCGCTCTCGAAGCGCGCGAGATCAGCCGATGCCGCCGCGTCCGCCAGCGTCGCGAGGGATGGATCGGGGAGCGTCGCGAGCCGCGCCAGCGCTTCGTCGCGTGCGCTCTCGGCCGCCTGTCGGCGCTCACGCTCGCGCCCGATCTCACCGTTCCGCTCCGCGAGCTGCGCGTCGCGCAGCGCGAGGTCGCTCTCGATCTGACGCACCCGACCCAGCGCAGCCTCGTGCTGGCGCTCCGTCTCGTGGGTGAGGATCTCGAGGCTCGTGCGGACGCGAGCCAGCTCACCGAGGAGCGCAGCGCGCTCGGTGGTGACGTCGGTGAGCTCTTCTCTGGCACGAAGGAGAGAGCCGAAGAGCTTCCCTTCACGCGCGCTCGTCTCGTCCGTGGCGTGCGTCGGAGTCGCGCTCGCTCCGGGCGGGCGCATCATCGCGACGGCGAGCCGCTCGTCGGTCAGCGCGAGCGAGCGCTCGAGCGCGGATTCGCGGGCTTTGGCGCCCCGCAGGTCGTCCTCGATCAGCGCGAGCCGACCCTCCGAAGCGAGGCGGAGCTCGTTGAGCTCGGCGAGGCGTGAGGTGAGCCCGCGGACGGTGCCCTCCGTCGCCGCCTGCGCGGCCAGGAGATGCTGCCGCTCCGTCTCGTGCCGCCGACCCACCGATGCAAGGTCGGTCGCGAGCTCGTCCGAGCGGAAAGCGAGCTCTGCGCGACGCGTCTCCGAATCGACGGCGCGGCGCTGCGCGACCACGAGCGCCTCGCGAATGCGCGTGAGCTCGGCGTCGACGTCGGCCTCGTCGAGGCCACCGCCCGACGCGCCCATCTCCCGGAGGCCGCGCACCTCTTCGACGAGGTCACGAACGAGAACGGCGCGACGCTCGAGCTCGACTCGAAGCGCGGTGGTCTCGCGCCCCGCGGCGAGGAGGCGTGCCTCGAGGCCCGCGTATTCTTCCGAGGCGTCGTCGCCCTCGCCGTCGCGCGCGCCCGCCGACTCGGCGGCCGCGATGTTCTCGCGGAGCTGCGTGGCCATGCGCTCGCGCTCGTGTCGGGCTTCGTCCAGCTTCTGCGCGCCGCGCGCGATCTCGCGCTGCGCCTGCTCCAGCCGCTTCTCCGCGTGATCGAGACGGCTGCGCGTCGCCTCGGCCTCTCGCTCGAAGCGCGGTTCGCTCGAGATCCGCTCGCTCGCCACCTGCGAGCCCGTCGGTTCGGGGACGGTGATGATGGCGTAGGGATCGAGCGCGAGGGTCTCCGCGGCCACTGCGATCCAGCGAGACGGCGCGCTGCTCCCGGCGGCGCTTCCATCGAACGCCACCTCCGGCGGGGCGCCCGCCGCGAAGTCGACGAGCGCGTAGCCGGACACCGGGGCCTGGCCGAACACGCGCACGTTCGGAAAGTGCGCGGCGACGAGCTCGTAGAACGCTTCGTATCGCGCGCCTTCGCTCGACGCATCGAGCGCGACGACCAGCGCGCCGCCCGAGCCGAGGAGCGCCGCGATCTCCGCGAACGCAGCCGCATCCAGCAGGCCGGCCGCCGCGAGATCCGGCACGAGCACGAGATCCCAGACACCCTTCTCGCCGGCGCTGGGCCACGCGCGCACCGGTAGGCCGCGGCGGCTCGCGCGCGTCCGCCGCTCACGGCTGACGACGTCGACGGTGCGGGCAGCGTCGGAGAGTCGGCGCTCCACGCGCGGCGCAGTCTCGCCTACCAGAAGCACACGCTTCGCGCGGGCCGCCTCCTCGAGGTAGACGATGAGGGCCAAGTCCGCGTTGTCGCGCTGATTTTCGTTCGTCGTTGCGCTCATCGACACACCAGGGCGCGGACTATACATCGGCCGCTCGTGGCGGGGAGCCCCATCGAGCAGGACCTGTGCGTCGGGCGTCACGGGGCTACAGTCCCGCCGTGAGCCCCGGCGTCGCGCGCGTTGAGGAGTGCATGGCGCCGATCCGGCGCCGGGAAGCGTTGCGCGTGGTGGCTGGGGGCGCGCTGCTCGCGCTCGCGATCGGGGCGGCCACGACCGTGCTCGTCGCTTGGGCGCTCGGGCCGGTGCCCCATCCGGCGTCGGTCGGGGTGGGCTGGATGGCCCTCGCGTGTGCTGTCGGCGCCTCGCTCGTGCGGCCGATCCGGCTGCTGCTCGCGCTGCGTGGAAGAGGGGCCACGCTCGTGCTCGCCCGCGTGGACGCACCGCTCGCGTCGGCGACGCGCTCTGCCTGGGAGCTCGCAGGCGACGGTGTGCGCGGCGCCTCGCCGGAGCTCGTGCTCGCCCACCGGACGGCCGTCCTCGCGCGGCTTCGCGCGGTTCGCGCGGTCGACGTCGTGCCGCTGCGGCCCTTCCAACGCA
>JBBSAT010000431.1:0-4968 GCA_038252025.1 Polyangiales bacterium
CTCGCCTTCTCGCGCAGCGCTACGAGGGGGTGGCTCCATCCCGATTCACTCGGGATGGAGGGGGCCGCGTATCGGCCCCGATGAGAAGGCGAAGTGCCGGACCGACATTTTCGGTCGGGCACTGAGCGCCCCGAGCATCGAACGAAGGGACGCCCCCGGATGGAATCGAACCATCGACCGTCCGCTTAGAAGGCGGCTGCTCTATCCGCTGAGCTACGGGGACCTACCTGCGAGCAGGCGGATCGGGGTGGAGGGATTCGAACCCACGACGACGAGCACCCAAAGCTCGTGCACTACCAGGCTGTGCGACACCCCGAGGATCAGTTCGGCGAGCGTACTCGGCTTGCCGCTCGCATCAAGTCCCGCGGCCCACGAGCCACGCCTCGAGCGAGGGACGCATCGCGCGACAAGCGATGCCGCGATGGCTGAGCCGATCTTTCTCCTCGTCGCCGATCTCCGCCATGGTGCGGTCGAGACCAGCTGGCACGAGGATGGGGTCGTAGCCGAAACCGCCGTCGCCGCGCCGAGAGCGCGTGATCCAGCCGTCGCAAGCCCCGCTCGTCATCGCCACCGGGTCCGGACCGAGGCTCGGGTCGATGAAGCAGAGGACGCACCGGAAGCGCGCGGTCCGCTCCGCGTCCGGTACGCCGTCGAGCGCTCCGAGCAGCTTGGTCACGTTCGCCGCGGGACCTCCGCCCGAATAACGCGCCGAGTGAACCCCGGGGGCACCACCGATCGCGTCGACCTCGAGGCCGCTGTCGTCCGCGAGCGTCGGCAGCCCGGTTCGGAGCGCGAGCTCCGTCGCCTTCTTCCGCGCGTTCGCCTCGAGCGTGTCGCCGTCCTCGACGACGTCGGGAATCGTGCTGTCGAGCTCGTCCACACCGATGAGCGCGAGCCCCGGGAGATCGAAGATCCGCCGGAGCTCCACGAGCTTGCCAGCGTTCTTCGTCGCGATGAGGACCCGCGTCACGGCGCGAGGAGCGAGCGAAGGGTCACGCCAGCGGACACCAGCGCCGCATCCTGCGCCGCGCGGAGCGCCGGGATCGAGGAGAGCGAGAGATCGACCAGGCCGTCGAAGTGTGCGCGCGGCACGGGCGCGCCCTCCGCGGTCCCCTGCACCTCGACGATGGTGCCGTTCTCGCCGGCGACGACGTTGAGGTCGACCTCGGCCTTGCTGTCCTCGACGTAGTTGAGATCGAGCAACAAGCGGCCGCTGACGAGGCCGGCGCTGATCGCCGCCACGGGCGCCCGCACGACGCCCGGACCGACCGCGCCCTTCTTGCGGAGCGTCTCGAGCGCCATCGCGAGCGCGACGAAGCCTCCGGTGATCGACGCGGTGCGCGTCCCTCCGTCCGCGTCGAGCACATCGCAGTCGATGACGATCTGCCGCTCGCCGAGCTTGTCGAGCGAGACCGCAGAGCGCAGCGCGCGGCCGATCAGGCGCTGGATCTCCTGAGTCCGCCCGTCGATCTTGCCCTTCCGACCGTCGCGATCCTTGCGCTGCGGGTTCGAGCGCGGGTGCATCGCGTACTCGGCCGTCACCCAGCCGCCGCCTTTGCCCCGCAACCACGGCGGGAGCGACTCCTCGATCGAGGCGGCGATGAGCACGCGCGTCCCGCCGCACTGATAGAGCACCGAGCCTTCCGGGTTCCTCTGGAACCCGGTCTGGATCTTCACCTCGCGGATCGCGTCCGCGCTTCGTCCGTCAATTCTGCTCGTCATCGCTCGCTCGTCGCTCCTTCGATCACTTCCGCTCCGGCCCCGGTGGGGACGAGGGCGCGCTCGTTCGACGCGTCCTCCGAGGGGACCGCCCTGGCCTCGGGAAGCCAGATCGTGAACACGGTTCCGCGCTTCGCTCCGCCAGAGCCGTCCTCGCATCGAACGCGGCCGCGGTGCGCTACCACGATCTCGCGCGTGAGCGGTAGCCCGAGACCGGTCCCCCGCTCTTTCGTCGAGAAGAAGACGTCGAACACCCGCTCCTTCTGCTCGTCCGGGATCCCGTCGCCCTCGTCCTCGACCGAGACCGCGACCCCCCCGCCCTCGGCGCGGGCGGCGAGGACGATCTTGCCGCCCCCAGGCATCGCCTCGCGCGCGTTGCGGAGCAGGTTGAGGATGCACTGCCGGATCTGCGCCTCATCCATGGCGACGAGCGGAAGCGAGTCTTCCACCGAGACCTCGAGACGCACGTTGGTGCTCTCCATCTCGCGCGCGACGAAGTGCGCGACCTCCCGCGCGAGCGCACCGGGATCCTCGGGCTCGAGCCGCGGCATCGGGAGGCGGGCGAGCCGGAGGTACTCCTCCGTGATGAGCGTCAGGCGATCGACCTCGCGCTGGATCGCCCCGAGCAGCGCGATCGTCTCGCCGCCGCTCGTCGCGAGCTCCTCCTGGAGCATCTCGAGGTTCAGACCGATGCTGGACAGTGGGTTCCGCACCTCGTGCGTGACGTGAGCGGCCATCCGACCCATGGCGGCGAGCCGTTCCGTCTGGATGAGTCGCTCCTTCGTGTGGAGCTCGTCGGTCACATCGTCGACGACGACCAGGACCGATCGCCGCAGCGCTTCGGTCTCGAGCTCGCCGAACGGCGTGACGAGCACGTCGACGAAGCGATCCGCTCCGCCGTTGCGCGACGAGAGGCACGTCGCGGTCAGCGACGCGCGCGCACCACCTTCGGCGACCGCGAGGATGACGCCGCCGAGCCCCGAGAGGCGCTCGACGAGGCCGAGCGACGCGAGATCCGATCCGCGATCCCGCTCGTGCACGCCGAGCAGCGTCTCGGCCGCAGCGTTCGACGTGCGGACCACGCCGGTTCCGTCGACGACGAGCACGGCCGCGCGAAGGCTGGCGACGATCTGTTGCTGCGTCTCCTGCAGCACCCGCAGATCCGCTGCCGCATTCCGGAGCTGCTGATCCCGCGCTGCGACGGCGCCGACCATGCGCTCGAACTCCGAGGCGAGCTGACCGATCTCGTCGTCTCGCGCGCCCTCGAAGCGGCGAGAGAGATCGCCGCGCGCGACGGCGACGACACGCTCTCGGAGGCGCGTGAGCGGGAGGATCAGGCTGCGCGCCCAGAAGCTCAGCACGAGCCCGACCACGAGCGCCGCGAGCGTGAGGAGCGCGGTCTGCGCGACCGAGCGGGCCTCCGCGTCGGCGGCCTCGGCGCTCATGCTCGCGATGCGCCGCTGGATGAGGTGCAGCGAGTGTCGCAGAGTCGTGTTGATGAAGTTGTTGTGACCTCGGAGCTCGTGGAGCGACTGCGCGGCCTGGCCCGGGGCGGGCGCGTCGCGCCGCTGCGCGCGCTCGAGATCCGCGAAGAGGCGCTCCTCGATCGTCATGCGCTCTCGCACCGCTTCCAGCGAGGTGCGGAGATCGGAGAGCAGCGCGCGGTCCCCTTCGGGCGCCAGGGTGTCTGCCCGCTCCACGCGCGCGAGCGCTCGGGCGATGATGGCGGGCCGCGTGTGCCGACTCAGCGCGAACCAGGCGAGCGTCGCGGGATCGCGCTCCTGATCGAGACGGTCGGTGACCGTGTCGAACACCGCCTCGTTGGCCTTGATCGTCCCGAGGTCGATGGCGAGCTCGAGGTAGCCTTCGTGGAGCAAGCGGAGCGTATCCGCCGTGCGCTGGTGCTGGCGCACGCTCGCGGCCGACACGATGCCGAACGCGACGAGCATCGCCACGAACGCCAGGAAGATCCGAGTCGGGATGGTCGTGCGAGGCGCCTTCGCCTCGGCGCGCGCACGCGGGGGCTCCTCCACCGCGCCTGTCGGGTCGACCACGCGCTAACTCTACGCGCGCCCGTCCGCACCGTCACGGGAAGGGCAGGCCGTCTCCGAGCGGGCGTCCCTCGTCCAGGTTCTGGAGCACCTGCGCCAGCCAGAGATGGAAGTCGGCGTTCATCACGTCGTTCATGACGTGCCCCGCGCCCTCGTAGGGCATGAGCGTGACGTCGAACCCTCGCGCGCGGAGGTCGTCGCTGCCCTCTCGCGCGAGCTCGAACGGGATCCGCTCGTCGGCGGTGCCGTGCATCCACAGCACGCGCGGTGCGCCCTCCGCGGCGTCGACGCGCAGCAACGGCGGGAGCCAACCCGCAAGCGGCAGCGCGAGGCCGACGAGGTCCGGGTGCCGCGTGGCGACCGAGAGCGTGAGGATCGCTCCTTGAGAGAAGCCGACGAGGATGGTCGGGCCACGAACTGCACGCGCTTCGCGAAGCGCCACGAGGAAGCGCGCAATCCGCTCCGTCTGCACGTCGAGCTGCTCCGAGAGCTCGCCGAGTCGGTGCTCGCCGACACGCACCGACATCCACGCGAAGCCGCCGCCGACTGCGACCGGCCCGCGAGGGAGCACGACCCGGAACGCGCCCGGCAGGCCTCGGTACGGGCCGCTCGGCTCCTGCGGCTGATCCCCGAAGCCGTGGAGCACTACCAAGAGAGGGAGGGGCTCGCTCGGATCCACGTCACCAAACACGTACTCGAGAAAAGTAATTTCCTCGAGCTGCCCGTCGCGAACGACGACACCCGGCTCGACGACTGCGTACTCGGGGCCGCTGGGGCGCGGAGCGTCGCTACCGGAGGATCCCTCGGTGGCGACGGGCAATTCCGGTTCGGGCTCGGCCACCGCGCGCGGCGCACCGCACGCGATGAGCGCGACCGCGAAGAGCGCGACGCACGCGCTGGCTGGAGTCGGCCCAAGCTTTGCGAAGCGAGCGGCTCGAATGGATCTGCGACGGCAGGCGTCGATAGATGGCACGGGTGCTCGCTTCCGTTCCAGCGTACACCGAGTCAAGGTTTTTTTGCGTCGCTCTGGGTGTTCTCCCATCCTGTCGTGAGGTGTCTCTGGTTCCGTGACGGAGGGCTGTTCCGTGCGGAGGATCGTTCGAATCGCGCTCGCGTGTTTCCTCGTTGCCGCTCTCGGCGGCGCGCGCCACGCCTACGCTCAAGACTGGTCCATGGCTCCGCTGACGAGCGACGTGCC
>JBBSAT010000432.1:0-4938 GCA_038252025.1 Polyangiales bacterium
GCGCCGCGCTGCCGGACTTCCCGAGCGGGCTCCAGCGCTGGGGCAGCGGCGAGTTCATCCTCGCCAACGATCGCGTCGCCGTCGCGATCGAAGACGTCGGCCCGTCGGATCTCTACGACCCGTGGGGCGGCCGCATCACGGGGATCGCGCGCGTCGAGGGCGGCGCGCTCGTCGAGCCGGCGGACCTCGCCGAGTTCTTCGTCCTCACCGGGCGCTACACGGTCGTGACCGATCACGTGACGGTCATGAACGATGGCTCGGATGGACAGCCGGCCGTCATCCGCGCGTCCGGCCCGCTCCGGGCGCTTCCCTTCTTCGAGGCCATCACGCACGGCGTGCTCGCAGCCGACTACGGGGACATCCCGGCGGCGATCGACTACTCGCTCGCGCCCGGCTCGAGCGAGGTCCAGATCCACATGGTCTACGCGAGCCCGCGCCCCGCGATGACCCGCGTTCCCCTCGTGCTGCACGGGTTCATGAACACGTATCGAATGCAGCCCTTCGTGGAGAGCGCCGGCTTCGATCACCAGGTGCCATCGATCGACTGGCTCGGCTTCGCCGACGATCGCTACACCAGCTTCACGTACGAGATCGACGCGCCCCTCGGGACGGTCATCGCGGCGTCGGGCTTTCTCGGGCGGATCGCGCTCAACCGCTCGATCCCTCCTTGCGTCACGACCAGCGTCCTGCACGCGCGCATCACGATCGGCGGGCCCGGTCTCGACGGTGCGCTCGTCGCGCGGGCCGAGGGCCGTGGGGTGACGCTGCGCGAGATCTCGGGCGTCGCGCGCGAGCCCGACGGTACGCCCGCGGAAGGCGTTCGCGTCCACGCGCTCTCGAGCACGGGGGACTGGCTCACGCGCTCGGACTTCACCGGCGAGGACGGCGCGTTCTCGCTCCACGTCCCTGTCGGCGTGAGCGTGCGGCTCGATCCGTACCGGCTCGGGAACGGGCGCGCGAGCATCGTCGACGTCCCCGACGGCGCGGCGAGCATGGACGTGACGCTTCCACCGAGCGGCTTCATCGAGCTCACGACGACCGACGACATGGGTGATGCGCTGCCCTCGCGCATGCAGGTGTTCGCGAACGGCGCGGCAGTGGAGGAGCCTCCCTCGCGCTACGGCGAGGCGGACGTGCCGGATGGCCGCGTCGCCGTCGTCTACACCGAGACCGGCATCGCGCAGACGCGCGTGCCCGTCGGCGACTACCGCGTCGTCGCTTCGCGCGGCTACGAGTACGAGCTCGGCGATCTCCCGTCGGTCTCCGTCACCACGGCGGGCGAGACGGTCCGCGTCGGCACGATGCTCACGCGCTCCGTCGAGACACCGCTCGTCCAGTGCGGCGACTTCCACATCCACACGCGTCGGTCGGCGGACTCCATCGACGATGGGCTCCTCAAGGTGCGCGCCGCGGTCGCCGAGGGCCTCGAGATCCCGGTCCGCTCCGATCACGAGTACGTGAACGACTTCCAGCCCGAGATCGCGGCGCTCGGCATGCAGGCGTTCGCGCACGGCATCTGCTCGGTCGAGATGACGTCGATGGAGCTCTGGGGGCACATGGGCGTGTTCCCGCTCATCGAGGACGACACGCAGATCAACGGCGGCACGCCTCCCTGGCAGACGTTTCCGACGCCCGACGCCATGAGCACGCCGTTCCGCACGATGGGCCCGGCGGAGGTCTTCGACATGGTGCGCGCGCGTCCGGAAGCGCCCGTCGTGATCATCAACCATCCCATGGGCGGAACGAATTACTTCGGCTACGTCGGCTACGACAACATCACCGGGATGGTCGAGCGCACCGAGGACTGGGACGACGAGTTCGGTCTCGTCGAGGTGTTCAACGACGCCGACTGGAACCACGCGCGAGGAGGCACCGTCGCCGCGTGGCTCTCGCTGCTCGACCACGGGCGCGTGGTGTACGCCGTGGGCTCGAGCGACTCGCACGCCATCTCGGGCTCTCCCGTCGGCTACCCGCGCACGTGCATCGAGCTCGGCTCCGACGACCCGCGCGACGTCGTCGCGACGGCGGTGCGCGATCAGCTCGCGGCGGGGCACGCGACGATCTCGGGCGGGATCTACGTGGACACGCTCGTGGGCGACGCGGGCCCGGGGGACACCGCCACCGGCCTCGGCACGAGCGCGACGGTCCACGTACGCATCCAGGCGGCGAGCTGGGTCGACGTCGACGCGTTCGACGTCGTGGTCGACGGCGTGACGGTCGACACCGTCGAGATCCTGCCCGGCGACGCCGATCCGGCGCACCCGAACGTGCGCTTCGAGGAGGACATCACGGTCGACGTCGCGAGCGCGGGCTCCTACGTCATCGTCGCCGCCTACGGCGACTCCACGCTCGAGCCGGTCCACCGCGGGAGGATCCCGTTCGGGGTGGCGAACCCGATCTTCCTCACGCGCTGACCCCTCTCGTGAGCGATCCGTTCCGCGCCGCGACTGCTAAGCTCCGCGCGTGAGCGAGTCGAACCGACCTCCGAAACGGCGCGCGTCGAGCACGAGCTTCCTCGTCCCGCGCACCACGATCTCGTCACCGCCGCCGGACGCCTCGTTCGCGATCGGGGCGAAGAACGCCGTGGTGAGCTGTCTCGGCGTCCGCGCCGGCGAGCGCGTCGCGATCGTCACCCACAAGGGTGAGACCGCAGCCATTGCCGCCTCGCTCCTCGCGGCGGCGGGCGAGGCCGGCGCGAACGTGGACGCGTTCGTCCTCGGGCCCACCGAGGCCTCGGACGCGCGCTTCGTCACCAGTCTGCTCGAGCACGTCCGCTCGTGCGACGCCTCGATCCTGGTCTCGTCCCTCGACGGCCTTCCCGTCGAGCTGCGACGGCGCATCGTCGAGGTCGGTGCGACCAAGCGGCGTCATGGCCACATGATCGGCATCACGGCCGCGATGATGACGCAGTCGATGCGGGCCGACTACGCCGAGGTCGAGCGCGTCTCTCTCTGGCTCGCGACCCGCCTCGCGCCCGGCGCCCTCATTCACGCGACGAGCCCGAGCGGCACCGACCTCGAAGCGCGCATCGACCCGGTGGCCCGCGTGGGCGTGGCGAGCGGCGTGCTCATCGACCCGGGCTGGACGAACCTGCCCGGCGGCGAGGTCTTCGCGCTTCCGCTGCGCGTCGACGGCACGTTCGTGCCGGACGGTGGCATCTGGCTGCCTGACGGCTCCGAGCTTCCGCTCGCGATCCGTCTGAAGCTCACGCTCGAGGGCGGCGAGGTGACCCGGATCGACGGTCCGGCCGAGAGCTGCGCTCGCCTCGAGAAGATCCTCGACGGCGCCGCGTCGGCGCGCCGCGTCGGTCAGGCTGGGTTCGGGACCAACACGGGCGTGCTGGCGCCGATCGGGGCGCTCCTCCAGGACCTGAAGCTCCCCGGCTTTCACGTCACGCTCGGCCACACCTGTCCGGAGGTGACCGGCGCGAGCTGGGACTCGGACGTGGAGATCCCCCTGCTGACACGCCGCGCGACCGTCACGATCGACGGCGAGAGCGTGCTCGTCGCGGGGCGCTTTCCGCAGGCCGCAACGGCCTGAGCCGGCGCGCCTGAAAAGCTCCATCCGGCAGCGGCGCCGGAGACGACGTTTGACCCGTCCTGCCGCTCCGTGTTGCGATCCCCTCGCGCGCGCTGTCCGTCGTCGAACGCGCGCTGAATGAGGTCCGCCATGCCTGTCCGCGGTGAGCGTTTTCTTCCCTTCTTCCTGTGCCTCGTCACGCTCCTCTCCGGCGCCATGCGTGCCTCGGCGCAGGTTCGACCTCGCATCGTGATCGCGTTCGACACGTCCGGCTCGATGGCCACCGACTTCGGCGGCCTGCCGACGTTCGGCGACGGCTCGGGCGGCGCGCTCAACGGCATCGACACCAACTGCGACGGCCAGTCGAACGACAGCCGCATCTTCATCGCGAAGGACGCGATGCGGAACATGCTGCTCAGCTTCGGCGACGTGGACTGGGCGCTCGCGCGCTTCCAGCAGACGACGGGCTCCGGGATCGCGTGTCGCGACCTCGCCGCGTACGAGTGCAACGCTGGTGGCCCGTACGTCACCTCGTACGGCAATCCGACCGCGTACACCGGCGCGCTCTGCTACTGGGACTGGGCCTCGCTCTATCCCGCGGGCTGCCGCCCCACGATCCGCGTGCGCCGCGGCGGCGATCCCGCCGTGCCGTGCATCAACTACATCGGCACGTGCGGCGCGGGCGCGGACGTGCTCGTTGGCTATCCGAACATCGGGCCCTTCGCGGGCCTCGACAACACGTACGCGATGCTCCGCTGGATGGACAACCGCGAGACGATGTTCTCGGCCTCGACGACGGCCGGTAACTTCTGCGCGCACGCGACGACGGGTGACTGCGAGCTCCGCGCGGAAGGCGCGACCCCGCTCGGAGGCGTGCTCAGCGGCGTCGGCAGCTACATCACGCCGATCCGCACCGCCGACCCCGCGCGCATGTGTCGCCCGTACTCCGTCCTCCTCATCACGGACGGCGTCGAGAGCTGCGGCGGCAACCCCAGCGGCGCCGCCTCGGCGCTGTTCACCGCGGGCGTTCGCACGTACGTCGTCGGCATGGCGATCGACGCCGGGAGCCGCACGACGCTGAACGGCATCGCGACGGCCGGCGGCACCGACGCGGGCGCGCCCGGCGGCGACTCCGCCTTCTTCGCCGACGACAGCGTGACGCTCTCCGCGGGCCTCGCCGACATCGTGCGGCGCTCCGTGCTGGTCGAGATCTGCAACGGCCTCGACGACGACTGCGACACGCTGATCGACGAGGGCGTGACGAACGCGTGCGGCACCTGCGGCGCGATCCCCGTCGAGAGCTGCAACGGCCTCGACGACGACTGCGACACGCGCATCGACGAGGGCACCGTCAACGCGTGCGGGACGTGCGGCGCGACCCCCGTCGAGGTCTGCAACGGCCGGGACGACAACTGCAAC
>JBBSAT010000433.1:0-4892 GCA_038252025.1 Polyangiales bacterium
CGAGCGCCGCGAGCGCCACGGCGCGAGCGTCCTTCGTCGCGTAGGTCCCGAACGGTGCGATGCCGCCGGAGAGCGGGCCGGTGCCCTTCGCGAGCACGTCGCCTCCGAACGCGTTCATCAGCCCGAACGCGCCGAAGCTCATCGCCCCTTCGCACATCGACACGTCCACGAAGCGGCCGCGGCCCGTGATCGCGCGGGCCGAGAGCGCGGCGAGGATGCCGACGACTCCGTAGAGCGCGCCACCGCCCACGTCCGCCATCTGCACGCCCGGGATCTGCGGCGGGCCTTCGGACGGGCCGGTGAGCCCGAGGACGCCGGCGCGCGCGAGGTAGTCGATGTCGTGACCGGCGCGCAGCGCGAGCGGGCCCGTCTGCCCGTACCCCGTGATCGCGCAGTACACGAGGCCAGGGTGCAGCTTCCGGAGCTCGTCGTAGCCGAGGCCGAGCCGCGCCATCACGCCGGGCCGGAACGTCTCGAGCAACACGTCGTACTTCGGCAGGAGGCGCAGGAACGCCGCGCGCGCCGCAGGCTTCTTCAGGTCGAGGACGAGGCTCCGCTTGCCGCGGTTCATCATCGCGAAGGCCGGGCTCTGCCCATCGACGTGCGGGGGCATGAAGCGAAGGTAGTCGCCGCCCCCGGCGTCCTCGACCTTGTCGACCTTCGCACCGAGGTCCGCAAGGACCATGGAGGCGAAGGGCCCAGGGATGAGCCGGGACAGATCCAGCACGCGGAGCCCGGAGAGCGGGCGCGCGTCGAGGTCATCGCTCATCGGTCACCCTCACCCACCCTCTCCCATCGCTCGGGGAGAGGGATCCAAACGTGGCTCAGCCGATGATCTGCTGAAGCTTCGTCGCGAGCATCGCGTTGCCGCTGACCTTCAGCTTGCCCGTGAAGTAGAGCTGCATCGCAGCGCCGGGGTTGTCGCTGATGGTCTTCCAGTCCTCGGACGTCATCTCGAGCGTGCAGTCCGCCGCGCCCTCGTCGCCCGGGCGGACGCCGACGTTGTCCTTGCAGTTGATCGTCCACACGCCGCCGTCATCGCCGCTGATCTTGAAGAGGAACACGGCCCCGATGGCCTTTGCCTTCTCCACGTCGCCCGAGATCTTCGCGGGAAGGCGGGTTCCGAAATCACTGGTTGCGTCGGCCATGGGAGATCCTCCGTGATAGAATCGTGGTGCCTCGAATCGCACTGAATGGCGATTCAGCGAGCGGCTGTTTAGCGTTCGTTGCCGCGGTGTGTCAAGGCGCGCATTGACGGCGCTTCCCAGGACCGTCTAGCGTCCGAACAGGAGGCTCCAGCATGGCTCTCAAGGATCGCCTGATGGAACGCGGGATGAAGCTCATCCAGGACCCGCGTGTCGCGAAGCTCGCCCAGGACGAGCGTGTGCTCAAGGTGGCCCAGCAGGCATTTCAGCTCCGGGGCAAGGTGCAGGAGCAGATCGAGAGCCGCGTGGAGACGACGGCGAAGTCGCTCGGCCTCGTGACCAAGAACGAGGTGCGCGAGCTGAAGCGCACCATCAAGAAGCTCGAGAACGAGATGAAGAGGCAGCAGGAAGCGGCCAAGAAGACGTGAATCACCGTCGCCACGGCGTCGTCTGGTCGGGGATGCTGCGCACGCTCCTCCTCGCCTCGGTCTTCGCTCTCGCGGTCCCAGCGAGCGCCATGGCCCAGCCCGACGCGGCGGCCGTCGCCCGCGCGCAGGATCTCTTCACGCGCGGCGTGGCAGCCTACGACGCCGGCCGCCTCGACGAGGCGGCGCGGCTCCTCGGCGAGGCCGACGTGATCCTTCCGAGCGCGGAGCTCGCCTTCAACATCGGGCGCGTCTACGAGCGCATGGGCGAGGCGACGCAAGCCATCCGGTACTTCCAGCGCTACGTCCACGACGGGCACCCGAGCGACGAGGAGCGCGCCGACATCACGAGCCGCATCGCTGCGCTCCGCGCCCTCGACCAGCGCCACCACGATCAGATCATGACGGCGCCGCCGTCGACCGACGACATGACGGCAGAAGCGCGCACGTTCTTCTTGCGCGGCGTGGCCATGTTCCGGCGCCGGCACTACGACGCAGCGTTCGCTGCGTTCACCGCCGCGTATCGCTTCGCTCCCCTCCCCGAGGTCATCTACAACCTCGCCGTGCTCAGCGAGCGCACCGGCCAGCGCCAGAACGCGATCGACTACTACCGCGAGTACCTGCGTGTGCGACCGACGGACCCGGACCGCGCGACCATCGAGCGACAGATCGCGACGTTGAGAGCCGCTCCTTAGCGCGATGGCAGACCAGGAGCCGCTGCGCGCCTCGCCGTCATCCGTCGAGCTCGGGCTCGGGCTCCGCGCGCAGATCACGATCGCGCTCGTCATCGGGCTCGGGCTCTCCGTCATCCTCACTGCGGTGTCCGCCGAGCGGCTCGCGACACGCGCGCTCGAGGTGGAGCGTGAGCATTTCGCGGAGCTCGTCGCCGACGGCATCGCTCGGGAGGTTCGGCGGGCCGGTGCTCCGCCGCTCTTGATCGACCATGCCGAGGAGGCTTTCCTCGGACGCGACGGCGTCCTCGGCTTCGAGGTCCTCGAAGGTCACGACGTCCTCGAGAGCCGCGGGATCGTCGGCCTGGGCATCGCGCGGGAGAGCGAGGTCACGGGCGGACGCGTTCGCGCATGGGTCCAGAGCCCGAGCGAGGACGCAGCGCGCTCGCTCGTCGGGCTCCTCGTGCTCTATGCGTCGGTCAGCGCGCTCGCGATCCTCGTCCTCTCGTTCGTGCTGCTCACACGACTCATCGTGAGGCCCGTGGAGGCGCTGACGCAGGCGTCGGAGCGTCTCGCCGAAGGACGGCCCGACGCGCGCGCCCCCGTCGGCGGCGCTGCGGAGATGGCGAGGCTCGCCGTCTCGTTCAACGCGATGAGCCACGACCTCCGAAAGGAACGGGCTGCGCTCACGGCGCGCCTCGCGGAGCTGGAGGCGACGACGGGCGAGCTCCGCGCGGCGCAGGCGTCGCTGGTGCGCAGCGAGAAGCTCGCGTCGGTCGGTCGCCTCTCTGCGGGCATCGCGCACGAGATCGGAAACCCGCTCACGTCGATCCTCGGCCTCGTGGAGCTGCTGCGCGGTGGAGGCCTCGAGCCCGAGGAGCAGGCCGAGTTTCTCGCGCGCATCCAGAGCGAGACCGAGCGCATCCACCGGATCATTCGCGATCTCCTCGACTTCGCGCGGGCGCATCCCGAGACGACGGCGGAGGTCGGCGAGACCGATCTGAAGACGATCGTCGACCGCGCCGTGACGCTCGTCGCGCCGCAGAAGGATCTCCGCCGCATCACGATCGAGCGGCGGATCCCCGAGGACCTGCCGATGGTGCGCGGGACCGAGGACCGATGGACGCAGGTGCTCCTGAACCTGCTGATGAACGCGGCCGACGCGATCGAGGGCGAGGGGACCATCTCGATCGCGCTCACCCATGACGAGGCCGCAGACATGGTGTTGCTCAGCGTGTCGGACACCGGGCCCGGGATCGCGAAAGCGGTGAGAGAGCGCCTCTTCGAGCCCTTCGTCACGACCAAGCCGCCGGGCAGCGGAACGGGGCTCGGCCTCGCCGTCTGCCTCACGCTGGTCGAGGACCTCGGGGGGACGCTGGAGGCTGGTGACGCGCCGGGCGGCGGCGCGAAGTTCACCGCGCACGCGAAGACCGCCGGCTGACGATCGGCTCGCTACTCGGCCGCTGACGGCGCTCCCGCTCGGTCGTGCTGCGTCGCGAGCTTCTTCAGGAGCTTCATGCGCGAGCCCACGATGGCATCCGCCTCGAGCGCGCTCGTCGTCCACGGCAAGCGATACGACCAGTTGTCCGGGCCCACTGTGTTGGGTGTGTTGATGCGCGCGCGCAGCGCGAGCACGTCGATGACGGGGAAGATCACGAGGCGGCTCGGCGCGGAGAGCGCTTTCCAGAGGAGCGCCGCCCAGACCGGATCGTCCCAGTGGTCGTGGCCCTTCGCGAGGTGGCTCATTCCCTCGAGGCTCGCGACGCTCGTCCGCTCCCACTCGCTGAGCTCGTCCCACCACTCCGCGCTCGACTCCGTGTCGTGCGTGCCCGTCGTCGTCAGCGAGAGCTCGGGGTACGTCTTCGGCTCGCGGAAGCGGCCGGCCTCCTGCTCCCAGCGCAGCACGCGATGCCCGGGGATGCCGAGCCCGGTGAGCGAGTCGCGGACGAAGTCCGGGATGACACCGAGGTCCTCGGCGATGAGCTCGGTGCCGCTCGCCGCGAACGCCTTCAACACGGCCTCGCCCTGCGCGAGCTGCGCGTCCTGTCCGGTCGGATAGAAGTAGTGCGCGACGGTCTTGTCGATCGGTCGGTGGTAGGTGCGATAGAGGCCGACGACGTGATCGATGCGCACGGCATCGTAGAGCTGGCTCGTGTGCGCGCCGCGCTCGTGGAAGAGCGCGTAGCGCGTGTCCCGGATGGCGTCCCAGCGGTACGGAGGAAGCCCCCACTCCTGGCCATCCGCGCTGAAAGCGTCGGGCGGTGCGCCGACGGTGGCGTCGAAGCGATAGAGGTCGCGGTGCGCCCAGACGTCCGCCGCGTCGTCGGCGACGAGGAACGGCTCATCGCCGATGAGGCCGACCCCGAGGCTCGCCATCGCAGCGCGCGCTGCCTCGAGCTGGCGAAACGCGAGCCACTGCAGGTAGACGCGCTGGCGCAGCTCGAGCCCGTGCTCCTTGCGGAACGCGTCGATCGCGTTCGGCTCCTTCTCGCGCAGGCCGAGAGGCCAGTCGCGCCAGCTCTCCGGGTGGTGCGCCTTGAGGGTGCGGAAGAGCGCGTAGTCGGGGAGCCAGTGACGGTGCTCCTCCTCGAAGCGAGCGAGATCCTTCGCGCGCGTCGAGGAGGCGTCGACGCTGCCGGAAAACTGGCCGA
>JBBSAT010000434.1:0-4859 GCA_038252025.1 Polyangiales bacterium
GCGTGCGCTCGGCGTCCGCGGTGCCCCCGACCTTGACGACGTGACTTCCGGACACCCAGACGGTCCAGCTGTCGCTCGGCCCTCCGTCGAGGACCCAGCCGAGCCCGCCGCCGACGTCCCGGACGGCGACCTCGTAGCTCGTGAGGCTCTGCACCTGGCGGCGCACGTCGGCGGTGAGCCCTGCCGCGTTCGTGTAGACGGTCACGAACACGTTCACGTAGGGCGGCTCGCCTCGGTCCGACCGATGCACGTAGGTCGCCGTGTGGCCGACCGCGGCGTTGCCTGCGATCGGAAACTCCACGTCCAGCACGCGCTGATAGCGGCGGTAGGAGAGATGCCCGACGTCGCGCTCGATCACGAAGCGAGCAGGGAGCGACGGACCGCAGCCCGTGACGACGGCGAGCATGGCGGCGAAGGCGAGCGCGAAGGAACGGCCGTGGGGCACGGGGCGACGGTAGACGAGAGCGAAAACGAAGACGAGGACGAAAAGAAGCCCCGGCCCGGCCCTCATTGTTTCCGTGGATCGCGTCCCATGCTGCGGAGCTTCGCTGCGCGCGCCCGCTTCTTGTCCTTCCGAAAGAACTCGAGGTAGTCGACGTCGACGACCACCGGCTCGGGCGGCTCGTCGACCGCGAGCACCGCGTCCTTCGCGAGGAGCTCGACGAACGCTCGGAGCAGAGGGCCGTCCGTGCTCAAGGTGGAGTCGTCGGCGCTCTCCATGTAGGCGACCAGCGCGCGCCCGGCGGCGCCGCCGATCTGGCCGCGGCGGACGAGATCGCCGTAGCTCGCCACGAGCGCGTCCGGCGTGAAGCCGTGCTCGCCGAGCAGCTCGCCGCCGACCCGCAGCACGGAGATCGGATCGAGGGCGCCGTGGGCGAGGAGCACCAGCGCGGGCTGGAAGTAGTTGTGGAAGGCACACACGCGGGGGCCGAGGTCGAGGAACGAGTCGCTCGGCGAGACGCGATCGAGGTGGATGAAGATCCGCAGCGCGCGCCCGCCGCGAGGCACCCGCTCGGCGAGCCGGACGAGCGCCGGGATCGCATCGGGATACGTGCCGGAGACCTCGAGCACCTGCATGAGCAGCGCCGGTGTCACGCGGCCGGACACCAGGTCGGCGTAGAACGCGTAGATGAACGCGTCGGCCTCCGCGTCGTCGCCGAACAGGTACTCGTCGGTGTCCGGGGGCAGGATCGCGCGCGTCTCGAGGAGAGCGGCGAGCTTGTAGCCGACCTGGTCCTTCACGGAGCGGAATCGGCCGCGGAGGATGTTCGTGAGCTGGGGCTTGAGCACGAGCCCGTCCCAGCGCACGCCGTCGAGCCGGAGCTTCGCCTCGAGCACGCGGCGGAGCTGCTCGGGGCTCCCCGACACGATGTAGATGCCGAAGGGCTCGGCCGTGCGGATCTCCCGGAGCAGCGCGGCGGCGCCGGGGACGGTCTGCTTGTCGTGCGCGGTCTCGAAGGCGGTCTTGACCCAGTCCTTCACGCTGTCGAATTCGGTGCGCAGGTAGGTCTTGTCCAGATCCCACCGGTACACGAGGCGATGGCGTTCGATCCCGCCGTGCGGGTTTCGCTCGTTCACAGCGCCGTGACCTTAGCACCGTCGACGGTCCCCTCGTGTATCCTCGTGCCCACGATGGCAGCAGCGCGCGAAGCGGATCTCTTGTTCGTGGGCGCGCACCAGCCGGACTTCGCCGGGATGCGGGCGTTCCTCGGCGAGCGCCTCGACGGGCAGATGCGCGGCCTGACGATCAAGACGAAGGTCTTGGGCTTCGGGATGGCGGTCGCCGCCGCGGCGTGCGCGCGAGGCGTCCAGGCGCTCGCACCGCGGGGCGTCGTCCTGATCGGGAGCTGCGCGGTGTTCCCGGGTCTGCCGAACTATCGGCCCTACGATCTGATCATCCCCACCCGTGCGCAGCTCGTCGACGCGACCGTGATCCAGAAGCAGGCGTCGTTTCCGGATCCGATGCAGACGACGGTGGAGTGCCATCCGCTCCTGCGCGCCGCGCTCGCGGCCTCGGGGCAGCGAGCGTCGATGGTGCCGGTCGCTTCGATGACCGCGCCGATCAGCGACGACGCCCTCGCAGCGACGATCCAGCCAGCGACGGGCTGCGACGCGGACAACAACGAGCTCTTCGGCGTGGCGGCGGCCTGCCAGGCGGCGAACGTTCCCTTCGCGGCCGTGCTGGGCGTGACGAACCTCGTGGGCTCGACGGGTCGACACGACTGGGCGCAGTTCCACCGCGAGGCGGTCACCCAGGCGGCCTCGCTGATCGGCACCTGGCTACACAACGGCGCGCAGGGCCTCCCTCACGGGTGAGCCGAGCTCTGACGCTCACGGCGACCGCTACTCGGGGCGACCGCTCAGGGCAGCACGACCGTCACGGCGGCGCCGCTCGCCGAGATGATGCGGACGGCTTGCGCGAGCTCGCTCGCGGGAACGTTCGACATGCCGTCGATCGACACGGTGGCGGGCGGACGCTCGCCCAGCATTCGCGCGAGCCCCGCGCGATCGAACTCGAGCCCGTGCGCACCGCGGATGCGCGGTATCGACGCCTCGCCACCCCGGCCGCGAGCGACTATGTAGCCGCCGAGCCGGAGGTGCACGGTGACGTCGACGGGCCCGAGCTCGGACGCGTGCGCGAAGCGGATCGCCGTCGACGCGAGCGTCCCATCGGGCGCGCGCAGCGCGATGTGCGTGGCCACGAGGTGCGCCACTTCGAGCGAGAGCGCCGCGCGCAGCAGGACGTGGACCGGCGCGTCGGCGCCGGGCGCGATGGCGATCGTTCGCGCGTCCTGCAGCTCCGCCTGCGTGAGCGCCGCCACGAGAGCGTCGACGGGCCTCGGGGCGACGGGCAGCGCCCCGAGCGCGACTCGCTCTGCATCCGGCAGGACCGTGCAGCGCCCGCCGGGAGACACGGTGTGGGTCCGCAGCGTCGCGTCGTCGACCGAGACGATCGGCGCGCAGCCGAGACGAACGCCCGTGGCGTCGAGCGCGAGGGCGACATCGGTCTGCGCGGTGCCCGCCGCTTCCGTCGCGGCGACCCAGGGAGCCGGGACGGCCACGCGCGGGTGCAGCTCGATCGCGGCGATCGTGGCCATGGCCGCCGCCAGTCGCGGCCTCAGCCGCGCGATGAAGGGGTCCCCGAGCGCGGCCGCGGCCGTCGCACGGCGGTACGCAGGGCCGGTCGCCGACAGGGTCGCGATCCCGGCGGAGGCTTCCGGGTCCGCGGGAAAGCTCGGCGCCGAAGCGACGGGGAGCGCGGCGATCCCGGAGCTCGGGCTCACGGCGGTCGAGGCGGAGAGCACGAGGAGCGCGTCGGCTCGTGCCCCGTGCGCGGAGACGAGCGAGGCGACGTCGCCGGCCTCGAACGCGCTCGTGAGGTCGAGCAGCGAGAGCTCGTCGAGCGCGGCGCGCCGGTAGATGCCCGTGCGGACCGCAGCGAGCTCGGCGCGCAGGTGCCGCTCCCCATCCCGCGTGGCGACGCCGAGCGCGTCCGCCACGCGCGCTTCGAGGGCCTCGTCGGGGAGCGCGACGGCGAGCGCGTAGAGATCCGAGGCTGCCATGGCGCGCAGGTAGCGAGCCTCGACCGCACCGCTCCCGCCGCGCGCCGCGAGCGGGCCGAGGTCGCGCAGCGCGGCGAGCGTCGCGGGGCCCTCGGTGTCGTAGCTCACGAGCGCGGCGCGCGCGCCGGCGAGCGCGGGGTCCTGCGCGGCGGCCGCGAGGGGAAGCGAGAGCAAGGCGAGGACGAGCAGCAGCACACGCATCGCCGAACCATACCAGCGCGGGGCCCACCGCCGGACGCGTCCCCGCGATCGAGAGGCGGTCTGATCCGACTCAAGGCGTGGGGGTGACGAGCCCGGCCGCGACGATCGCAGAGAGCCCGGCGCCGAGCGCGACGACGATCGGGTAGCGAGCGAACGGACGCTCGGGCGGCCCGCCCTGGACGAGCCGCGGCGCCGCGATGAGCCCCGCGACGAAGCCCGTCACGAGCCCGCCCACGTGCGCGGCCTGGTCGATCATCGGGATCGCGAAGCCAATCGCCAGGTTGATGAGGACGAAGTTCAGGAGGTTCCGGCGCACGGAGCCGAGGACCACCGGGTCCATTCGGTCGCGGTTGCGGAGGAGGAACGCGAGGAACGCGCCGGCGATCCCGAAGATGGCGCCTGACGCGCCCACGCTGTTGCCCCCCGGATGCATGAAGGCGCTCGCGAAGCTGCCGCCGATGCCCGCGACGAGATAGACGAGCGCGAAGCCGAGACCGCCGAAGATCCGCTCGGTTGTCCGTCCGAGCGCCCAGAGGACCCACATGTTGAGCCCGATGTGCAGCGCCCCGGCGTGCACGAACACGCTGGTGAGGAGGCGCCACCACTGCCCGGACAGCGTCCACGCCCCCGCGTTGGAGCCCCAAGCGACGAGCTGCTCGCCGGTCGGCTCGAACGCGCTGACCCCCGTCACGACCATCGCGCCGTAGACGAGCGCGTTGACCACGACGATGCCCGGCGTGACGTAGACCGGCGCGGGGGGCGCGGCGGGAGCGCGACGGACGCGCGGATCGGCGGGCGCCGGACGCTCGACGGGATCCGGCGTTTCCGCCGCGGGATCGTCGTCCCGTTCGTCGCGCGCCGGCCGGGGGTAGAGCACCATGACGCTCACTGTAGCGGGTGCTGCAGCGGGCGGCCGGCGAAGTCCTCGGCGCTCGGCCGCTCCCTCGGCTCAGCGCAGCGCGCGAGACAGGCCGTGCATGCGGACGAACTCCGCCGGGCCGTCGACGAGGCTGAAGTGCACACCGCTCCCCGCGAGCAGGCCCTCACCGACGCGCGCCGCCATGCGGAGGATCGAAGCGGACGGCGGCTGGACGA
>JBBSAT010000435.1:0-4838 GCA_038252025.1 Polyangiales bacterium
GACCTCCAGTCCACTGCACTCCAAGACGTTGGTGCAGCCGACATCGGCGGCGCGCGAAGACGAGACGTCCGAGCAGACGATCACGATGAAGCACGGGCTTGGCATCGACGTGCTCGCGTGCCCGTGCGGCCACCGGATGAAGCTCGTGGCCGTGATCTTCGAGAGGAAGAGCCTCGCCCGCATGCTCGCCCACCACGGCCTCTCCGCTCGCATCATCGCGACGCGACCCGCGCGGCCGCCCCCGCAGACCGACCTCGACTTCGGCCCGTGAAGAGAGCGCGACGACCTCGCGCTCGAGGGAGACGTGCGACCGCAGCACGCCCGCGACGCGCCTCGGCGCGCCGAACCGCCCGCGACGCTCCTCGCGAGCCGGACGTTGACACCGAGGAAAGCCTTCGTGATGCTCGTTCCAGGTGCCGGATGCCGAACGAGGGGGAGGTTCATGCGCACGGGAGGCCGTTTGGACCAACTACGCTCCAGGGCCCGAGCCCTACGCCACGCAGCTCACGCTCACAACGAGCGGCCGCGGAACTGCGCGCGCTCGGAACGGAGGTGGGGAACGTCCGCGATCACATGGCGGCTGATTCGCGCGCGTAGATCGTGACCGCGATCGAGCGGTACGCTTCCGGCCATCGTCATGTCGGAGCGGTTCGCGTCGTTTCGTCTGCTCGCACCGCTCGGAAAGGGCGGGATGGCGGAGACCTCCATCGCCGAGCGGAGCGGGCCAGCGGGGTTCGTCCAGCGGATGTGCCTGAAGCGGGTCCTGCCCGAGTACAACCGCGATCCCGAGTTCGTGCGGCTCTTCCAGAACGAGGCCCGCCTCGCGGCGCTCCTCTCGCATCCCAACGTCGTCGCCGTGACGGACTTCGGCTGCCACGAGGGGACGTGGTGGATGACGCTGGAGCTCGTCGAGGGCCTCGACCTTCGGACGCTCATCCACAGCCTCCGGGCGATCGAGCAGCCCGTACCCGTCGATATCGTCGTGTTCATCGCGGCAGAGCTCGCGAAGGCGCTCGCGTATGCGCACGAGCGTGCGCTACCCGACGGCTCGCCGGCTGGCATCGTCCATCGAGACGTGAGCCCGTCCAACGTGCTCGTGAGCTACGAGGGCGGGATCAAGCTCGCCGACTTCGGCATCGCGAAGGCGACACAGCACGAGCGAACGAAGAGTGCCTCGTCGGTGAAGGGCAAGGCGCCGTACATGGCCCCCGAGCAAGCGCTCGGCGAAGAAGTGGACCCGCGCGCGGATCTCTTCGCGCTCGGGGTGATGCTTTTCGAGCTGCTTGCCGGTGTGCGTCCGTTCGACGGGCCGACCGACCTCGCGACGCTGAAGAACGTCGTCGATGGCCGGCGCCGCGACCTCCGCGAGCTGGCACCGCGAACGCCGGAGCGGCTCGTCGCCATCATCGACGGGCTGCTAACGGCTTCGCGCGAGGCGCGGTGCCCGACGGCTCGCGACGTCCTCGACGATCTCGCGCCGATCCAGCTGCCGGTGAACGTCGCCTACGTCCTCGGCGCCATCGTGGCGACGGTGAAGCCGCGCGAGGTGATTCGCACCGCCACGGACGGCGCCGACCTCGCCCCGCACGACACGCGTGGACGCTCTCGTGCGGAGATCAAGGCGTTGATGCAGTCCCTTCCCGAGATGCCCGCGGTCGTGCTCTCGGACGCTCCGACGCGCACGCGCACGCCTGCGAAGAAGACCGTCCCGATTCGGCCCGCGGGCGGGGGCGACTCGGACACCGTGATCGACATGCCGACCCCGACGCCGAAGGCGGTCGAGTCGTTCTCGACAGCGAGCAACGCTCGCCTCGTGGGGGGAGGTGTCGTTCTCGTGGGGGTGCTCGCGCTCGTCACCATCGCGTTCTTCGCGGGCGCGCGCGGAAGCACGGCGTGGATGGCGGCTCCCACGACCTCGGCGCCGATCCCGAGCACGATTGTTCCGCTGCGCGAGGAATCGAGGCCGAGTCCGCCCGATCCGACTGGCGTTGCGATGGAGCCGCGGGCCCAGGTGCCGGAGGAGCCCAACGCGCGAGCGCCCGATCCGGCACCCGAAGTGTCGCTGACACCCGCCGACTCGCCGTCGACTGTCGCGGACGCGCCTGCGGTCCTGGATATCGTCGTGCCCCCCGTCGGCGAGGTGCTCATCGACGGCCGCCTGGTGGGCGAGTCGCCCGTCACTCGCCGGGTCCCGCCCGGCCGGCACACGATCGAGGGCCGGAGTGGCGACCGACGCGCCCGGCAGACCGTGGACGTGGCTCCCGGAGAGCGCCGCCGGATCGTGCTGCGTATTCCGCGCTGATCGAGGATACGCTGCGCGCGTCCGCCCGATATGCGTGCCATGCAGAGCGATCGCGCCCCCTCACGCCCGCTCGCACGCTGTGCGGCGCACCTTATCCTCTTGTGCGTCGTCGGAGCCCCGACGCCGGCCCATGCGCAGGAGCGCTGGGTGGTGCTCACGGCGGTCACCGACCCGGCTGAGCTGCCGCGCGCGAATGCGATCGCGCAGCACGTGTCTGCCGCGCTGGAAGCCGCTGGCGACGTGCTCGTAGGTCCGGAGCATGCGAGCGCAGTGCTCGATTCCGAGATGGGCCGCCCGTTCGTCGATGCGCCGACCGAGTTCGCGGCCCACCTGACGGAGGTCTCGCAGCGCGTGCTCGACGATGTCGCTTTCGGGCGAAACCAGCGAGCGATGGACGCGGGTGAACCTCTGCTCGCCGAGATCGATGTCCACGCTGCGGCCCTCAGCCGCGCGGAGGGTCCGTCGACGATTGGGAACCTGTGCCTGTTCCTCGTCCGTGCCGAGCTTCAGGCACATCACGCCGATCGAGCGCGCGAGCGGGCGCGCACCTGCTTGCGCCTCGTGCCCGATCTCGCCGTCGATGAATCGCTGCATCCGCGCAGCGTCCGCGAGCTGCTCGCGCGGGTCCGTCAGGAGATCGCTGCCGGCGGTGCATCGTCGTCATCGCTATCGGTGCAGGCGAGCGCGACCGATCCCGAGGGATGCGCGATCCGCATCAACGGGCGGGTGATGGGGCGGACGCGCGGCGCGACCGTGGCGCTGCCGCTGGGGCGCTACGCGGTGCAGGTCGAGTGCGGCACCGACCCAGGGCGGGTGTTCGCCGTGGAGCTCGCGACGCCTGACCCAGTCCCGCTCGCGGTGCCGGTCGAGCTGGCAGCGGCGCTCACGACCGACGACGGCGTCGCGCTCTCGTACGGGAGCGTCGGGCAGCTCGACGCTGCGCTCGCACGGCACGTCGCGCTCATCGCACGTGCGCTCGACGTGCAGCGTGTCCTCGTGGTGGCGATCGCGACCGGTGACGTCACGGTGCGCGCCTTCGAGCGCGGGGAAGGTATGGTCGCGAGCCTCAGCGGGACCGTGCCCGTCGTCGAGCCCGTCGATGATGCGGCAAGTCGGCGCGTGCTCGACGTCGCGCACGGCGCGTCGCCGGACGCGTCGGATGGCCGCGACGACGGGGACGAGGCTGCGCCGAGCGCCGCGCAAGCCGACGTCGGTCTTGCGATCGCAGGCGGATCTGTCCTCGGGCTCGGCCTCCTCGGTATGGGCATGGACTGGTACCTCTGGAGCGAGGCGCGCGCCCGAGGCGCTGCGATTCCACGAGCGCCGACGACCGGCGAGTTCGTCGCAGCCCAGCGCTCGTTCGACGACTGGCTACCCGTGGTGGGCCTGGTGGGCGCGGTGAGCGGCGCTCTCGCGACCGCTGCGATGCCGCTCGTGTTGCCGGACGAGGACGGCGTGCCGTGGTGGTCCTGGCTCGTCGGCGGCGTGGGCCTCGCCGCGGTCGGGGTCGCGAGCTACTTCTTCGCGACCGACGGCGAGTGCTACGGGAACACCGCGCTCATGTCGGCATGCACGCGACGCGCACCGAACGCCCTCGCCGGCGCGCTCCTGCTAGAGCAGGCCGCACCGCTGCTCGCGGTTCCGATCACGTACCTGATTCGCGCCGCCATCGGGCCTACGCAAGGCGGCGCGCGAGCAGCGGATACCGGTGCTAGCCTCGACCTCGGCCCGAGCGGCGGAACGCTCTCGGTCACCGGCAACTTCTGACGGACTCGCAATGAATCGCTTCACGCTCACGCCGTTCCTCGCGCTGGCCCTCGGACTCGCGGGCTGTCCCACCCCGATCGACTGCGGCGGCTTCCTGCTGTGGAACGGGACGAGCTGCGTGTGCCCGGAAGGCACCTACCACGACGATCCTCCGCGTTGCGAGACGGACGGCGGGACGATCTTCCTCGATGGCGGCGGCGACGCCAGCGACGCCGGTGACGCCGCCGACGCGATCCGCGACGGCGGTACCGACGGCGGCATGGATGCCGGCACGGACGGCGGCGGTATGGATACGGGCGTGGACGCGTGCGTCCTCCAGGACTTCCATCCTGACTCGGACCACGATGGCTTCGGCGACGCGATGACCACACGCACCGCGTGCGAAGCCCCGACGGGCTTCGTGACCGACGGCACCGACTGCGACGACGCCTGCGACGTCTGCCATCCCGGCGGCACCGAGTCCTGCACGTCGATGCGCGACGAGGACTGCGACGGGACTGTCGATGAAGCCGCGTGCGCGGTGTGCGGCGGCGCGTGCGACTGGACGTGCTCGATGGGGCTCTGCGACGACGCGGTCGCGATCGCTGCGGGTACCGACCATGCCTGCGCGGTCCTCCAGCGAGGTGGCGTCGCATGCTGGGGCAACAACACGGACGGCCAGCTCGGCTCCGGCATCTCGGGGGCGTTCTTGCGCAGCGCCGTTCCGGTGCGTGTGACGGACGCCGCGGGCACGGGGCGCCTCGGTGGCGTCAGTGCCGTCAGCGCGGGC
>JBBSAT010000436.1:0-4833 GCA_038252025.1 Polyangiales bacterium
CGACCGTCGCTTCGTCCGCGTGGGGATCGTGGCAGCGGCGGCAGTCCATCGCGCCGTGCACGCGGTCCGGGCCGACGGAGGTCGCGTGCACGCCAGCGAGCTCTGCCTCGTGCGAGACGGAAACGGCCGGCGCTGCGTCTTGCGTCGCGCCTCGGAACACGTGGCAGGTCGTACACGCGGTCGTCGCGGTCGGCCCGTGCAGGGGAACGTCTCTGTGGCAGCTCTCGCACGAGACCGGCGCGGCGTCCCCGTGGGGATCGGCGTGACAGCTCGCGCACTCGCCGGTGGCCGTCGCGTGCGCGCGATGTCCTTCGGAGGCGAGCGCGGTGTTCGGCTCGTCGCCGTGGCAGAGGCTGCAGGGCTGGGTCCCGTCGTGCGCCGGCGTGTGCACGATCCCACCGCTCGCGAGCTCGAGGCGCAGCGCGGTCGAGTCGTCGATGCGGTGACATCCTTCGCAGCCGAGCGTCGCGTGCGCGCCCTCCGTCGCGTGCGCCTCGTGGCAATCACCACAGAGGCGCCCGTCGGAACGACGTTCGACCGCGCGATGCCGCGTCTGGACGACGCCGATCATCGCGGCGGCGGCGATCGTCGCGACGACCAGCGCGACCAGTCCGAGGGTGCGAGCGCGCGTCACGTCAACGCTTCCTTCGCCGCCATACGAACGCGATCGCGAGCAGGACCAGGACGAGCGCCACGCCGGGCAGCCAGTCGGTCAGCACTGCCCCGCCGCTTGGGGGCGTCGCGCTCTCCGCGCTGGGCACCGCGTCGAGCGCGGCCTCGAGCGCTTCCACGTCGAGCGAGTGCAGCGCAAGGACGATGGCGACGCGCCGCGGGTCGGCGCGCGTGAGACTGCCGCGCGCAGCATCGAGCCGACCGCCGAGCGCTTCGATGCGGCGGACGCGCGCGAACACCTCCTGCCCAGGCCCATGGCAGCGCGCGCACGCGGCGCCGAGCCCTTCGAGGAGAGACGCGTCGGCGCGCCGGATCTCGTGGCTCCCGTGGCACTCGGCGCAGTCGAGGAAGCCCAGGCTCTGAAAGCGCTGCGCGTGAGGGCCCTGGTCGAACGCGGCGCGGATGGGCGCGTGACACTGCGCGCACGCGGCGACGGCGGCGAGCCCGGCGGCGTTGTCGTGTGGGCCGTGGCACGTCGCGCAGCTCGGAGCGCGATCCGGGTCGGCCGCGAAGACCTCAGCGTGCACGCTCACGCGCCACTGCGCTGCCTGATCGGTCGGCAAGCCGCTCTCGGCCATCCGCGCCGGGTCCGAGTGACATGCAGCGCACGTGTCGACGACGTGCTGCGCAGAGACCGGCGACGATGGCTGTTCGTGGGGAACGATCCCGTGCGCGCCGTGACAGCTCGTGCAGGTCGCCGTCGGCCTTCCGGCGGCTGCGGCGCGTCCGTGGCGCCCGGCGCGAACCTCGCTCGCCACATCGTCGAGCCCTTCGCGCGAGCCGTCGTGACAGTGGCCGCAGACCTGGAGCGTCCCGAGCGCGTCGGGCACGCCGCGAAAGCCACGACCGAGATCGTGGGCGCGCACGCTCGGCTCGTCCGGGTCGCCGCCGTGGCAGTCGGTGCAGCCGACGCCTGCGTCCGCGTGCACGTCGTGCGCGCGAGACGCGACGGGCGCTCGCAGGCGTTGCTCCGAGCGTGTCGCGTGGCAGGCGACGCAGCTCTCGTCCGCGCGCGCGCGCCCGGCGATCGCGAAGGTCGCGACCGAGACGAAGACGAGCGTCAGGCGAGCGAGCCTCCTCATCGCACCACGTGGCAGGTCCGGCAGACGCCGAGCGTGAGCGGATCGCGGCCGCCTCCGAAGCCGGGCGGATGTGGGTTGCCGGCGACCCCACCGACGCGGTGGCAGGGCACGCAGGTCGTCTCGGCGTCTGCCTCGTGACAGGAGACACACGAGAGCAGATCGCGTCGCGCGGCGCGCGCGTGACCGAAGGGCGAGAGCGGATCGAGCCACCCCGGCGGATGAGGGCTCCCGGGCGCGACGCCGCCGCCGATTCCGCTCGCGCGGTGGCATCCGTCGCAGAACGGCGTGCCGTGGCAGCGAAGGCAAGTGCCCCGCTCGAGATCGGCCTCGGTGCTGTGGCGCGCGACGAAGTCTCCGCGGTGGACGAAGTCGCGCGTCTGCCTCGTCGGCTCGAGCACCTCGAGCGGCAGCCCGGGCGCCGACAGGTGACAGTCCTCACAGAACGTGGGGTCGTGGCACTGCGAGCAGAGCGTCTGATCGGCCGTGGCCGCCGAGGCGTGCCTTCGCAGGAAGCCCGGCCCGTGATCGATGATCGAGACGTCCTCGATGCGATAGCGGTGGAGATCGGCGTGACAGAGCACGCAGTCGAGCGCGCGCATCGCCTCGCGATGGCAGCTGTCCGTGCATGTCGCCATCGGGGGCCCTTCGGGCCGATACGCGGCCTCGGTGCGCGCTTCCGACCCATGGCAGTGCACGCAGCGGCCCGCCGAAGGAGATGTGTGATCGCTGTGATCGAAGTGGATGTCGTCGTCGCGCTCGGCGTAGCGCCCCGGGTGCTCGGGCTCGGTGTGGCAGCGCTGGCAGCGATCGCGGACGGGGTCGGTGTGGCAGCCGCGGCAGTCGGCCTCCGCCGGGAGGAGCGGCCGGGTCGCGGAGGCTGCGTGCTCGGACACGGTCGAGACACCCGCGTCGAGATCCTCCGGATCGCCGTCCCGTTGCACGGCATCCTCGTCGCGTCCCGCCGCGCCATGACAGCGCACGCAGCTCAGGCCTTCGGCGAGGTGCGGCCCGTGCGCGAAGCGGATCCGATCGTGCGGTTCGGCTCGCCCGCCGCATGCGACGACCGCGGCGAAGAGCAGGATGAACGGAAAGCGGAGCACGGCGGTCATCTCGAGGCCTCGGTGGCCCAGCGGGCGCGGATCATCGCGCGGAGCTCGGTCTCCGCGATGTACGTGCGTGCGATCGAGACCGTCGCGCCGACTCCGAGATCACGGAGCACGTCGAAGTCGAGGTTCGCACGGCCGATGGTCGAGAGGCGCCCGCCCGCATCGTCGACCGCGAACGCGCCATCGATCGTGACGATCAGACCGCGATAGACGTCGATGGCCGCGCCCGCGGTGAGCACCGTGTAGCCGATCACTCCGTCATCGCGGCGGCTGCCCTGCACGCGCAAGCTCGGTCCTCGGTCGATGCATGGCATCATCCGCGCGCTCAGGTCCGCGCGGTAGCCGAGGCGCACCTCGCCGATCGAGCGCGTCGAGTAGACGCGGGCGGCGCCTTCCGCGCGAAAGGCGACCGTGCGGCTCGCTCGCAGCGTCGCTCCGAGCATCGCTTCGTCGTAGTCACTCGTCTCGAACGCGCTGAGGATGCTCCACGCCGGGATCCAGCGAGCCGGCTCGACGTGCAGATAGTCGAGGTCGAGCTCGAGCTCGCGCACGACGGAGACGAGAGCGACCGCGCGCGCCTGCATCACGCCCGGGTTGAGCGCGTCGACCTTCACGCTGGCTTCGATGTGCAGGATCCCGGGATCCCAGGTCCCCGCGAGATCGATCGTGCGCGTGCCGACGATGCCATGGCCCCAGAGCTCGGCGAAGCTCGCGGCGAGCGAGAGCGTGCCCGCGTCCTCGTATCCGACGCGGGCGCCGTACGCGACGGTGAGGTCGGTGAAGTCGGGCTGCGGGCCGAGCAGGTTCACGCGGATCGGCGTGACCGGGCGGCCGACGAACGCCTCCGCGAAGAGCCCGAGGTCGCTTCGCACGGCCGCGCCGCCGCCGTCGACGTGAAGGCCGCCGGGCGGGCCGAACGTGAGGAACCTGCGCCCGACCCAGGCCGAGAGCGGCGCGTGCGTGAGCTCGACGTAGCCGATGGCGACGTCGCCGGCAGCGAGACCTCCGCCACGGTCGAGCAGGAGGTCGATGCTGCCCCAGCCCGAGAAGTGCACAGCGAGCGTCGTGCGCGCGTCGACGGCGAGCGTGCCGTCGAGCGAGACGCGATGGTAGAGCGGGAGCGCGTCTACGCTCCGCCACATCTGCTGCTCGAGGCCGAGTGGGTTCGTGGAGGTGTCGAGACGGTAGCGCGGCGCCCAGCTCATCACGACGTCGTGATGAGTGCGCACGCTCCAGCCGCTCGCGGTCTCCGCCTGGGCTTCTGCCGCGACGAGGCGAGCTTCCCTCGCAGCGTGCTCTTCTTCCGCGTCGATGGGCTCGGGCGAGGTCGCGCTCTGCGGAGTAGGCGTCGGCGGCGCAGGCGGCGTCGCGTCCGTCTGCGCACCTGCGCTTCGTACGGGCGAGAGGAACGTCGACGCGAGCGCGAGCGCGATGACGCGAGCCCTCACGGCGAGGCCCACAGATCGATCGTGCCGTTCACGTGGACGGCGATCCCCTCGGTCGTCAGGAGCGGGCCGGGCGCGACGTAGCCGCCGTGGCAGGTGGTCGCGTTGCACGAGGCAGACGAGGTATGCGGCGGAGGCGGAGGGATCGAGTGGCACGCACCACAGCGAGCGGCGACACCGCTCTCGTCGTCCCAGCGTGGCGCATCGACCGTCCCCCCGCCGAGACCGCTTCCATGACAGGCGACCGAGCTGCAGGTGCCGTCGGCCGACAGCGTCGGGCTCGCGCCGCGCGCCGAGGCGAGCGCGCCGAACACGACCTCTGCAGCGCCGGTCGGGTGATCGATGTGCCCTGGATCGAGCACCGTGCTCGGCACCACATGGCAGTTCTCGCACCCGAACGGGCGCGCGAGGGTCGGATGTGCGTGCGAGGGATGCGCGCCCGTCGTCGGCGTGGGGTCGTCGCCTTCGCCGTGGCACGCGCCACAGCCGCCGCTTCCATCGCCGAGATCGACGACGCCGTTCCCGTGC
>JBBSAT010000437.1:0-4742 GCA_038252025.1 Polyangiales bacterium
ACCCGCGCGCGCGGTGGGGCCCCGCTCGGGGGGGGCGCCGCCCGCGCGCCCCCCGCGGCGGCGGGGGAGCGGAGGGCAAGGGCAAGGGCAAGGGCAAGGGCAAGGGCAAGGGCAAGGGGGGCACATCGCGCCTGTCTTCGGGCGATGGCGTGCCATCCTGCGCGGCCTTGTCTGTCTCGTTCGACGTTCCGGGCGGCCTCGTCACCGCCATCGTGCTCGCGCTGCTCTTCGCCGCGGCGATCGTCTTCGGGATCCGCGAGCTGCGTGGGCTCGCCCGCTCGAAGGTCTGGACGCTCGGCTCGCTCCGCGCCGCGACGGCGTCCGTGGCCCTCCTGCTCGCCGTCCAGCCGACCTGCACCCGAGAGCGGATCGACGCGGAGAACGGGCGGCTCGCGATCGTCTTCGACGTCTCACGGAGCATGCGGATCCGGGACGACGGCGGAGAGACGCGGGCCGAACGGGCCGCCGCGATGGCGGATCGATTCGCGCACGAAGACCTCGACTCGCAGCCCGACGTCTTCGTCTTCGGCACACGCCTCGTTCCGAGCTCGCTCGAGGCGGTCGCGCTGGGCGACTTCACGCCGGAGGACGACACGCGCATCGCAGACGCAATCCGCAGCGCAGCCCAGGGCGACGTCGGCGCGGTGCTCCTGGTGAGCGACGGAGAAGATCGCGGCGGCGGCGCGCTCGAGGCCGCGGTCGAGACCGGCGCGCGCATCCACACGCTCGCCCTCGGCTCGAGCGAAGCGCCGCGCGACGACGCCATCGCCGCGCTCGCCGCCGACCACGTCGGGTTCCTGCGCCGGACGGCCCATGTGCGAGTGACGGTGCGATCGCTCGGCGCTTCCGGCGACCGCACCGTCCGGCTCTCGAGCGGCGATCGCGTCCTGGGTGAGGAGCGCGTGACGCTGAGCGACGGAGAGACCGCGGAGGTCGACCTCACGTTCGTGCCCGATGCGCTCGGCCGGGCGCTCTACCACGTGTCGATCCCGGTGGAGGACGGCGACGTCGTTCCGGAGAACAACGACCGCGCCTTCCTCGTCCGCGTCGTGCGGGACGATCTGCGCGTGCTGCTCGTGGCGGGTCAGCCGAGCTGGGACCAGCGCTTTCTCCGGGCGTTCCTCAAGCGAGACCCGACGACGGACCTCATCTCGTTCTTCATCCTGAGGCAGACGGCCGACATGCCGATGGCCGATCCCGACGAGCTCGCGCTCATCCCGTTTCCGGTCGACGAGCTCTTCAGCGAGCACCTCGGCAGCTTCGATCTCGTGGTCTTTCAGAACTTCGAGTACGAGCCCTATCAGATGGCGATGTACCTGCCGCGCATCCGCGACTACGTGCGCCGCGGCGGCTCGTTCGCGATGGTGGGCGGCCCGCTCTCGTTCACGGCGGCGGGCTACGCGGAGACGTCCATCGCGGACATCCTGCCGGTGGAGGTGCTGCCGCGGACCACGCCCGAGTCGGAGGCGATCACGACCGATCGCTTCTCACCGGTGGTCGCGGACGGGGCCGAGCACCACCCGCTCGTCGCGCTGCTCGCAGAGCCGAGCGCGAACGCAGAAGCCTGGGCGCGGCTCGCGCCGATGATCGGCGTCAACGTGGTGCGCGGCCTCGCGCACGACGGACAGGTGCTCTTGCGGCACCCGACCGCGCACGCGCCGTCCGGAGAGCCGCTCCCTGTGCTCGTCAGCGGAACGGCCGGGAACGGCCGCGTGCTCGCGCTGATGACCGATACTTCCTGGCGCTGGGGGCTCACGACGGGCGGGCTCCGAGGCGATGCGTCCGCGTACGAGCGCTTCTGGGATCGCGCCGTGCGCTGGCTTGCGCACGATCCGACGCTCGAGCCGGCGCGTGTGACGACCGATCGCGAGGCGTACGGCCCGGACGCTCGCATCGTGGCGAGCGCGAGCCTCGCGGACTCGCGCTACGCGCCGCTCGCGGGAGAGCCGATCACGCTGACGGTGCGCACCGAGGCGGGCACCGAGCTCTCGAGCCTGGAGGCGCGCACCGACGCGCGCGGAGAGCTCAGCGCCGACCTCAGCGCTCCGGCCGATCCGGGCGGCTACGTGCTGACGGCGAGCCGCCGAGGCGCGACCGAGGTCCTGGCCGACGAGCCCTTCGTCGTCGAAGCGGGCGGCGCCGAGCTCAGCGATCCGCGCGCGGACCACGCGCTGCTCTCGGCCATCGCGGAGGCGACCAGCGGCGCATCGTTCACGAGCGGCGCACCGCCCTCGCTCGCGTCGCTCGACACGGCGCGCGTGCGCTCGCGCGGCATCGAGACCGATCGCCCGTTCGCGGGCCCGCTCTGGTTCGTGATCGCCGTGGCGCTCTTCGGCACCGAGTGGGCACTGAGAAGGCGCGCCGGCCGCCGCTGACCCGACCCCTCCTCGATGCGCTAGCCTCCGCTCGATGCGCGCCGCTCTCCTGCTCTCTCTCTCTCTCGCCGCCTGCGGCGTCCCCACGACGTCGATCGACGGACGCTTCGACGCCTCGGTCGATGCGTCGCTCGAGAACGACGCCGCGCGGATCGACGGGAGCGCGCCCGACGCATCGATGCACGACGGCGGCGGAGATCCCGACGCGGGCTGCGCCCTCGAGAGCCCGCCTTCCCCCGCCGCATGGATCCCCGCGAACAGCGGCGGGCCCGCAGGCGAGACCGTCTCCGCCTGCCTCGCGCGCTCCGGATCGGCGACCGACACCCGCATCCCCGAGGACCAGGGCTACGACCTCACGACCTTCGGCGGCGGCGTCGACACGCAGGCGACCTCCTGCGGCGGCATGCTCGCCGACGGCACCTGGTACTACGCGGCCAACGCGCAGCGCTACGCGTGCGGCCAGCGCATCCGGCTCGTGAACCCCGCGCGCACCACGTGCGTGATCGTGCAGGTCGCCGACATCGGCCCGAACCTATGCGTCGAGGCCGCGGGCGAGCGCGCCATCTGGGACGTGTCTCCGCTCGCCGCGATGGAGCTGCTCGGCGGCACGGGCTTCGGCTGGTCCGATCACGAGGCCGTCTACGGAGCGCCCGTGGGCTCGGCGAACCCGCTCGGCCCCTGCGATCACTTCGACGGGGGCACGTTCCTCCAGGACTTCGTCGGGGGCCCGTGCACGACCGCGGCCGACTGCCCGTTCACAGGCTCGATGTGCCTGACCGCCGCCGACGGCTTCCCGGGCGGCTACTGCACGCAGGCCTGCAGCACCGGCAGCTGCCCGGATCGCGCGGGCCCGTACGCCTACACCGGCTGCGCCGACGTGCAGGGCGACGGCGGCGCGCTCTGCGCTGCGCGCTGCGACTACACGCTCTTCCCGGACACCGGCTGCAGGGGCGCCTACGGCTGCTACACGCGGCCGCACCCCACGAACCCGGCGCTCGCCGACCGAAGAGTGTGTCTCCCGCTCGCGTGCCTCTGAGCGGTCGCTGCGCTCAACAGTCCGGGAGCAGGTTCTCGAACGGCTTGGTGCGCTTCCAGCGGTACGCCCCGAAGTCGCGGCGATCCGTCGAGAGGATCTTCCCGCTGCCCAGGCTCTCGGCGAGCACGACGAGCGACGCGTCGGCGAGATCCATCGGAAGCGTCTGGTACTGCTCGATGAGCATCGCGAGCCGAGGCAGGTGCGACGCCTCGAGCGGAAACACCTCGAACGCGCCGCGCGCGCCGTTCTCGAGGAAGGTGCGCTCCGCCCGCGCGCCGAGCCTCGTCACGAGGAGATGGCACGTCTCGGTCATGACGGGCCACGTGGTGATCAGCCGCGCCCGCAGCCCGCGCAGGGTCGTGGTCGCGACGCGATGGTGAGCGTCCTTCCGGTTCGCGAGCGCGAGCCAGAAGCCCGTGTCGACGAGGATCACGACTTCTTCCCGATGCGGCGAGTCGTCTTCTTCGCCGCCTTGCTCCGCGGGCGCCGCGCTGGCGCGCCGAGCTTGCGCTCGATCGACTCTGCGAGGTCGTCCTTGTAGGTGACCGAGAGATCGGCGGGGCCCTCTGCACACCCGATGAACCCGCCGTCCGTGAGCGCCTCGTAGGGCCGCGCCTCTCGCTCCACGCTCTCGAAGTACCGCTCGATGGCGACCCGCACGACGTCCGTGGTCGTCTGCCCGGTCACGCGACGAAGCGTCGCGACCTTCTCCGCGAGCGGCGCGTCGATCCGCGCGTTCAGTCGAGCCGCCATGTCATACGCAGCGTATGTCAGCCCACCGCCGAGGTCAACGCAGGGTCGGGAATCGCCGCTACTGCACGCGGAACAGCTCGACGCCGGTGCAGTCCGGGTTCTCGATGCGACCGCGCAGCACGCGACCTCCCGGATCGATCGACGCGACGAGACCGACCATCACGTAGCCGGGCGACTGCGCGATCCAGCGGTCTGGCGCGAGCGCCACGTCCACGACACCGTCGCCGTGCACGAGCGCGCTGCCCGCCACCAGATAGCGGCCGCTCGGGACCGTCGGGTTCTCCGGGAGCGCGCCGAAGTCGAACACCGCGCTCGCGCGGCCGCCCCCGAGGTCGAGCGTGAGCGCGAGCCCGGTCGGGCCTTGCGCGCAGATGTAGCGGCCTTGCCAGAGGGTGTGCGCCGGAAGCGGCGTGACGACCGGGTTCGACTGCGGCGCGGTCTCGACGACGACGACGGGCGTGGTCCGCTCCACGCGCTCGGGCGCGCCGCCGCAGGAAGCGAGGAGCAGGGCGAGCGCGATCTCGATAGGTAGCGTCACGGCGCCCTACTCGGACGAATAGTGGAGGCGCTCGCGGCTC